>NZ_JBPXMB010000010.1:0-283745 GCF_051918945.1 Streptosporangium sp. LJ11 | reverse complement strand
ACCGCGACGTTCGTCCGCCTCCAGGGCATCGGGCACGTTCGTGTCCACCAGCACCGCCCCGTGCGCGGCACGGTGAAAACGGTCAGCGTCAAGCGGGAAGGCCACCGCTGGTACGTGATCTTGTCGTGCGAGGACGTACCCGCCGAACCGCTTCCCGCGACCGGCGCGGTCGTCGGCATCGACCTGGGGGTGGCGTCGTTGGTCACCACCTCCGACGGAGACCACCTGGACAACCCGCGCCACCTGGCGGCGTCCGCAGACCGCCTCGCCGTCGCGCAGCGGGACCTCGCCCGCACCAAGCGCGGCTCGAAGCGGCGCCGCAAGGCTGTGGCCCGGATCGCCGCCCTGCACGGCAAGGTCCGCCGCCAACGCCTCGACGGCGCGCACAAGGCGGCTCTGCACCTGGTTCGTGACTACGACGTCATCGCCCACGAAGACCTGCGGATCGCCAACATGACCCGCTCGGCGTCCGGCACCGTGGAGACACCCGGCCGGAACGTCACGCAAAAGTCCGGCCTGAACCGCAGCCTCCTGGACGCGGGTTGGGGGGTGTTCCTGCGAATCCTCGCGGACAAGGCTGAAAGCGCCGGTCGAGAGCTGATCGCAGTGAACCCCCGAAACACCTCCCGCACGTGCGCCGCCTGCGGCCACGTCGCGAAGGAGAACCGCCTCACCCAAGCCGGGTTCCACTGTCAGCGGTGCGCTCATACGGCGCACGCCGACGTGAATGCGGCGATCAACATCTTGAGGGCAGGGCTTGCCCTTCGCGACGTCGCGCAAGCGGCTTAACGAGAAGCCGCTCCCTTCAGGGAGCGGAGGAGTCACGTCCAAGGAGAACCGATGAACCCCGTCCTCAGTGATGTCGAGGTCCCCGGCGGCGCGCTGCGTGTCGCCCGCTTCGGCACCGGGCCCCGCGTGATCGTGGCGGTGCACGGCATCACCGCCTCGCTGATGGCCTGGGCCGGCGTCACCCGCCGGCTCCCCGCCGAGTGGTCGCTGGTCGCGATGGACCTGCGGGGCCGCGGCCACAGCGCCGGGCTCCCCGGCCCGTACGGCCTGGCCGCGCACGCCGAGGACGTGAACCTCGTCGCCCGCTCCGTGGGCGCCGAGTCCGGCATCGTGCTCACCGGTCACTCGATGGGCGCCTACGTCGCGGCCCTCGCCGCCGCGGGACACGACTACGCCAGGGTGGTGCTGATCGACGGCGGGCTCCCGCTGCCGCCGCCCCCCGGCGCCGACCCCGACGCGGTCCTGGAGGCCACGCTCGGCCCGGCCCTCGCCCGGCTGGACCAGACCTTCCCGAGCGTCGGCGCGTACCTGGACTTCTTCAAGGCCCACCCCGCCTTCGCCGAGGCGTGGACGGAGGAGGCGGAGGAGTACGTCCGCTACGACGCGTCGGGGCCCGAGGGGGCGGTGCGCTCACGGGTGCGGCGGGAACCGGTCCGCGAGGACGGCCGGTGGATGCTCACCGAGGGCGAGACGGTCGGCGCGGCGCTGCGCGCGATCACCTCGCCCCTGTCGCTGCTGCGCGCCCCGCGGGGGTTGCTGAACCAGCCGGTCGGCATGCTGCCCGACGAGCTGGCCGCCGTGTGGGCCAGGCGGCTGCCCGCGCTGGAGGACGAGGTCGTCGACGACTGCAACCACTACACGATCCTCTTCGACGACCGCTGCGCCTCGCTGATCGCCGAGCACCTCTCCCGCTGAGCCCTCCGGCGGCTCCCACCGAGCTTCCGGCGGGAGCCGGCCGGACCGGGCGCGGGTCAGCCGGCCTGGGCGGGAGTGATCCAGGTGGCCTTGGCCGAGGCGACCAGGGTGCCGTCGGTCTCGTAGACGGCGCTCTCGCCGAAGAGCTTGCGGCCCTCGCGGCCGGTGGCTCGGGCGACGACGGAGTAGGTGCCGCCGGGGTAGATCCGGCGGTGGATCCGCGCGGTCAGGCGGCCCAGCAGGGCGAACTCACCGGGCCCGAAGTGCGCCCAGCCGGTGGGGCAGTCGAGGGCGGCCCACAGGATCGCGTCGGGGACGGTGCCGTCCGCGTCGGTGATGGTCATCGGGACCCGCCAGCCGGCGGCGACCAGGTCGGTGCCGGGCACCGGGCCGGGGAAGATCCGCAGGCCGTCGCCGGGATCGCGCAGGCCGCACGCGAAGCAGCCGGGGAAGGCGTGCCCGACGAGACCGGCGAAGCCGCCCTCGGCCTTCGCGGCCTCGTTGAAGGGCACGAAGGCCGGGACGTCGAACTCCTCGGCGACCGTGATGGCCTCGACGAGGAGCTTCTCACCGTGGGTGAGGGTCGCGGTGTTGGCGAGGTGGCCCAGGGACAGCTCGGTGTCCAGCGGGGTGGGTGCGTGCAGCGTGACCTCGACGGCCGAGTCGTGCCGGGCGCCGTGCAACGCCTCCGAGACCGTACCCGCGATCCAGCCGCCGTTCGCGGAGCCCTCGGGACCACGGAAACGCGCCGGAACGGTCAGCACGGTCTGCAGCTCGGACGTCGTCGTCATGCCGCACCTCCTGTCGCCTTTATGGCGATCAATCCTCAGAAATCACGTTAATCGGACCGACCGATTTTACCGGACTGCTTGTACATACAGCCAACTCGGGCTCGATGACGACCTCATTAGCTGCGGGTAACGCCGGTATGACGTTCGGCGGGCGGTCCCGGAGTACCTCGCCGGGGCGATTCCTCGCCGCGGGGCCCGGGTCACCGCCCCCGCCCTCCGGAGAGGGCGGGATCTTGTCATTCCGCCGAGGGTTTCTCCCTCTGCCGCCGCAGGACTTCCTCTCCTACGGAGCCTCCTGCCACCGGAATCGACAGGGGGCGGGGTCGGACGGCTCGTCGCCGTCCGACCCCGCCCCCTTTACGGTGTAAGAATCAATCTGACCCGGGATTACAGGACCGGCAGGTAGCGCCCCAGCTCGAACTCCGTCACCTGGCGGCGGTAGTCGTTCCACTCGGCGCGCTTGTTGCGCAGGAAGTAGTCGAAGACGTGCTCGCCGAGGGTCTCGGCGACGAGCTCGCTGCGCTCCATGACCGCGATGGCCTCGTCCAGCGACTGGGGCAGCGGCTGGATGCCCAGCGCCCTGCGCTCGGCCGAGGTCAGCGCCCACACGTCGTCCTCGGCGCCGGGGGGCATCTCGTACCCCTCCTCGATGCCCTTCAAACCGGCCGCGAGGATCACGGCGAAGGCGAGGTACGGGTTGCAGGCGGAGTCGAGCGAGCGGAACTCGATGCGGGTCGAGCCGCCCTTGTGCGGCTTGTACATCGGCACCCGGACCAGGGCGGAGCGGTTGTTGTGGCCCCAGGAGACGTAGCTCGGGGCCTCGCCGCCCGCTCCGGCGATCGCCTCGGCGCCGCCCCACAGCCGCTTGTAGGAGTTGACCCACTGGTTGCAGACCGCGGTGATCTCGGCGGCGTGCGTGAGCAGGCCGCCGATGAAGGACCGCCCGATCTTGGAGAGCTGGTAGTCGGCGCCGGGCTCGTAGAAGGCGTTGCGGTCGCCCTCGAAGAGCGACATGTGGGTGTGCATGCCGGAGCCGGGGTGCTCGGTGAAGGGCTTGGGCATGAAGCTCGCCCAGATGCCCTGCTCCAGCGCGACCTCCTTCATGACCAGGCGGAAGGTCATGATGTTGTCGGCGGTGGTGAGCGCGTCGGCGTAGCGCAGGTCGATCTCCTGCTGGCCGGGGCCGCCCTCGTGGTGGCTGTACTCGACGGAGATGCCCATCGACTCCAGCATCATGATCGCGTTGCGCCGGAAGTCGTGTCCCGAGCTGTGCGGCGTGTGGTCGAAGTAGCCGCCGCCGTCGATCGGCTCGGGCCGCTCGCCGCCCTCCGGCCGGCTCTTCAGCAGGAAGAACTCGATCTCCGGGTGGGTGTAGAAGCTGAAGCCCATATCCGAGGCCTTCGCCAGGGTGCGCTTGAGCACCCAGCGCGGGTCGGCGTGCGAGGGCGAGCCGTCCGGCATGAGGATGTCGCAGAACATGCGGGCCGCGCCCGGCGTCTCGCTGCGCCAGGGAAGGATCTGGAAGGTCGACGGGTCGGGCTTGGCGAGCATGTCCGACTCGTAGACCCGGGCGAAGCCCTCGATGGCCGAGCCGTCGAAGCCGATGCCCTCGGCGAAGGCCCCTTCGAGTTCGGCCGGGGCGATGGCCACCGACTTCAGGAACCCGAGCACGTCGGTGAACCACAGCCGGATGAACCGGATGTCGCGCTCCTCAAGGGTACGGAGAACGAACTCCTGCTGGCGGTCCAAGGCTTCTCCTTCATTGCCGACGTGCTGCAACACGCCTAGTGGTCTCCCAGTTTGCCCTCTCAGTGTTTCGCACACGTTACGAGGAAGAACGGTGAGATGTGGCATCCGGCCCGTCGCGCCTCCGCGTGGCGGCCTCCCTCTCCTCCTACAGTGTGCGACCGGAGCCGCTGGAAGTTCGATCCGGGGGGAAACGATGACGCGTACCGAAGTTCACGGACCACCGCACGCGATCTCACCACCGGCCAGGCTCACCGAACGCCTCGCGGCACTGGTGATGCCCTGCCCCGTCCATCCGTCGATACACCTGGTCGAGGCCGCGGCGGCCGACTGGGCGCGCGCGGCCGGGCTGGACCCCGACCCCGCCGCCTCCCGGCTGGCCGGGCGGGCGTTCGCCCGTTGCGAAACCGGCGCGGTCACGCCGCTGGCCCGCTGGCTGACCTGGATGTCGCGCCTGCGCCAGGCCCCCGAGGCCCTCACCCCGGTCCTCGCCGTGGCCGCGGGCGGCGAGCCGGGGCCGGCGCCGCTGGAGCGGGCCTTCTCCGGCCTCTGGGCGGCGTGCGCGCCGAGGATGAGCGGCGCGTGGCGCGAGCGGTTCACGGCCGGGCTGGCCGCCCAGCGCGAGGCGATCCTCCCGCGCGAGCCAGCCGCGGCCCTCTCCCCCGGGACACCCGCGAAGCCGCGCTCCTCCGGGGCACCCGCGGAGCCCTGCTCCTCGGGGACACCCGCGGAGCCGGGCGGGGACGCCTTCGGCCGCTACCTGTTCGACCTGGTGGAACCGTGCCTGGGGGTGGAGGTGCCGGCCCCGGTGTGGCGGAGCCCGCAGTGGCGGGCGCTCGTCGAGGCGAGCGGCAACGTGGCCGCCCGGTGCGAGGAGGCGGTGGCCGGACGCGGCCATGCGGGCACCGTTTTTTTGGAACGCTCCAATCGGGAGGCGGAAGAGTGGATCATCGACAGTGTCGCCACCCGCATGGAGGAGCTGTGGACGGCCGCCCGCGCGATCCCCGCGCTCACGGAGCGGCACGACCTGGGCTTCGCCGCCTCCCGTGAGGTGACGCGGGTGGCATGCGCTTTCTTGACCATCCCTCGGGCTTACCTGGAGTGGCTCCTGGAAACACCTCGCTATCGTCACTTAGGGTAACGGTTCGATTTCGACAAGTAATGCTGGAGTAACGATGAGCACCATGCTCCTCAATCACAAGCTCGACCGTGCCTTCGGGCACATGGACGTCGACGGCAGCGGATCGATCGAGCGCGAGGACCTTCTCGGCCTCGGTGCCCGGATCCTCGTCGGCTTCGGCGAGTCGCCGACCTCCCCGGCCGGTCACAGGCTCGCCCAGGGCTTCGAGGGGATCTGGCGGACCCTGGCCGCGGAGATCGACACCGACGGCGACGGCGCCATCTCGTCCGAGGAGTTCCGCGCGGGCATGACCTCCGCGTTCATCGAGGGCGACCACTTCGACGCGGTGTTCGCGCCCGCCGCCGAGGCGGTGGCCGGCCTGTGCGACACCGACGGCGACGGGGCCGTGGGGCCGGACGAGTTCTGGACCATGATGGCCGCGTTCGGCACCGCGCGCGAGGACGTGCGGGCCACCTTCGAGCGGCTCGACGGCGACGGCGACGGCGTCGTGTCCGTGGGCGAGCTGGTCGAGGCGACCCGGCAGTTCTACACGAGCGCCGATCCGGAAGTGGCCGGCAACTGGCTGTTCGGTCCGCTGTAGTGGCGCTCACCCCGACGTTCGGCGATCCCCTCACCCGTTCCCGACCCCACCCACAGCCCTTGTCGCACTCCATGTCACTTTCCCTGTCCCCTTCCTCCTCTTCGTCCCCCTCGTCCGCCGCGCCCTCCGGAACACCGGGCCACCCGGGGCCGCCGCGGCCCTCGGGAGTGGCCGCGGCGCTGCTGCTGCCCCTCACCGAGCTCGTGCCGGTGATGTCGGCACCGTGCCCGATGCACCCCTCGGTCGACCTGATCGGCACCGAGCTGGCCGCCTGGGCCCGCGAGGCCGGGCTCGAACCTCCCTCCGGCGCCGGATTCGAGCGGATGGCCGGCCGCGCCTTCTGCGGATTCGGCGTGGAGTCGGCGCTGCTGTTCGCCAAATGGCTGACCTGGCTGTTCCACTTCGACGACGAGTGGGACGAGAAGCCCGCCGGGCGCGCGGCCGAGATCGTCGGAGCCACCTTCGCGCGGCTCGACCTCGTCGCACGCGCGCCCGCGCACGCCTCCTCGCCCGTCGAGCTTGCCTTCGGCGACCTCTGGAAGGCCACCACCGGGCGGATGAGCACCCGCTGGCGGCACCGGTTCCTGGCGGGGCTGGCGGCGCAGGGCGAGGCCTGCCGTACCGAGGCCGAGAACCGCTGCGCGGGCCGCGTGCCCTCCCCCGCCGAGTACCCGCGGCTGCGGCGGGGCACCGCCGGCCCCTACCTGTTCGACCTGGTGGAGCCCTGCCTGGGGGTGGAGGTACCCGCGGGACTGCGCGAGAGCACGACCTGGCGGACGCTGGTGGACGCCTGCAACGACGTCACCGCCTGGTGCAACGACGTCGCCTCGCACCACAAGGAACGGGCCAACGGCGACGTGCACAACTACGTGACGGTCGCCGCGACCGCGTTCGGCCTCTCCGACACCGGAGCCGTCGCCTGGGTGAACGACCGGATCGCCGCCCGAGCCGAGGACCTGCGGACCTCCGCACGGCGGCTGCCGGCGCTGTTCGACCGTTTCGGGTTCTCGACCGGCCAGGCCAGGGACGTCAGCAAGGTCGCGTGCGCCTTCCTCACGGCGCCGAGGGCCCAGCTGGAATGGCTCCTGGAGTCCAGCCGGTACGACGTGCCGTGACCCGGTGACCGGCCGCCCCCACCCGCGCGTACGTGCCCGGGCGGGGGCGGGGACCGGCGGGCGAACCGGATCCGAGGCGCCGTACGAGATCCGACCCGCGTTGATCGCTCGTTGATTAAATTGCGGTCTGCGCCGGTTAAGGTCCCTTTAAGCACGAATGAAGGGCCTAAACCATCATGCGCGGGCTGTACCGGGGAATCCCGAGGGTGACGCCCGTCCAGAGGCGGATCACGGCGGTGCTCGCCGCCGCCGCGTCCGTGGCGATGGAGTGCGTCAACATCTGGGTCACGGCGCAGCTCCCGCAGCCTTCCTACACACCGCTGCCGTTCGCGCCCGAGGACGTGGCCGGCGCCGTGTTCCCCATCCTCGGTGCGCTCCTGGTGTTCCAGCGGCCCCGGCTGGTCATCGGCTGGCTGCTCTGCCTGGGCGGGCTGTGCTCCGCGCTGAACAGCCTCACGGTGAACCTCGCGCTCCTGGACACCACGCGAGAGTGGATGGTCCTGCCGAAGGCGATCTGGGCGATCGCCGGGGTGAGCTGGAAGCTGACCATCCTCTTCCTGGTCGTGCTGCTGCCGCTGCTCTATCCGGACGGGAAACTGCCCTCCCCGCGCTGGCGGGCCCTGGTCTGGGGCTCCGTCGCCGTCCTGGCGGCCGACGTGCTCGTCACGGACCTGATGCCCCTCCTCGGACAGCGGCCCGTGGGTTCCTCCCCCCACCTCCTGCGGTTCTCGCTGGACATGCTCACCAACGCGATGATGATCCTGGCCTTCGCCTCGCTGGCCGCCCGGTTCCGGCGGGCCGGTCACGAGGAGCGCGGGCAGATCCTCTGGACGCTGGTCGCGCTCGCCACCGTGATCGTCCCCTGGGTGGTCGGCAACCCGGTGTGGTGGCTGGCGTCGTTCACGATCCCGCTGGTCCCGGTCGCGATCACCTTCTCGGTGCTGCGGCACCGCCTCTACGGAATCGACACGCTCATCACCAGGACGCTGGTCGGCGCGGGCCTGGTCGGCGTGATCGGCGGGGTGTACGTGGCGGTGGGCGCCGCCTCCAGCCTGTTCCTGTCGGACGTGGACCGGATCGGCGGCCTGGTCGCCGCGCTCTGCGCGGGGGCGTTCTTCCACCCGATGCGGCGGCTGCTCCAGCGCGGCGCCGACCGCCTCCTGTACGGCGGCAGGGGCGACCCGGTGGCGCTCGCCGCCGAGCTCGGGCGCAGGCTCCAGCGCACCGATCCCGCGGGGGGACTGGCCGCGGCCCTGGACGTGCTGCGCGACGGCCTGGCGGTCACCGGCACGGGCGTGCGCTTCCAGGGCGGCTGGCCCGAGGAGTCGACGGTGGGGACGCTGGAGGAGGTGGCGCGCGACATCCTGCTGGTCTGGCACGGCGAGCCCGTCGGCCGCCTGCTCATCGGCCCGCCGGGCGCCCGGCGCCTGCCGGCCGCGCACAACGAGCGGGTCATCACCGCGCTCACGCCGTACGTGGCCGACGCCGCCCACGCGGTCCGGCTGGTCGGCGCGCTGCGGCGCTCCCGGGAGCGGATCGTCACCACCCGCGAGGAGGAGCGCCGTCGTCTCCGCCGCGACCTGCACGACGGTCTCGGCCAGTCGCTCAGCGGGATGGCGATGTCCATCAACGCGGCCAGGCTCTCCCTGCGCGCCTCCCCCGAGACGGCCGAGCGCATGCTCGGCGAGCTGCGTTCCGGCATGGACAGCGTCACCGACGACATCAGGCACCTGGTGTACGGCCTGCGGCCGCCGGCGCTGGACGACCTCGGCCTGGCCGGGGCCGTGGCGGAGATGGCGGGCCCCGACGTCGCCGTGGAGGTCAGGGGCGAGCTGCCGGGCCTGCCCGCCGCGACCGAGGTCGCGGCGTACCGGATCGCGCAGGAGGCGCTGACGAACGCGCGCAAGCACGCCGGGGCCGCGACGGTGCGGGTGTCGCTGGAGCGGGGCGAGAACGGCCTGAGCGTCCGGGTGCGCGACGACGGGATCGGCGTCCCCGCCGGGCGTCGCTCAGGGGTCGGGCTGGCGTCGATGCGCGAGCGCGCCGCCGAACTGGGCGGGACATGCGTGATCACGACGCCTCCCGAGGGGGGCACCGTGGTCGAGGCGATACTCCCGGTGAACTTGAATGTGAAGATCTGACCACCGATGATTTCTTACGGCTCGCGAACGATGGTGAGTATTGCCCTATGACGTTGGTTCAGGTAGCCCTACCCTTGCGCCTGCAATGCTGACATTTCGTGCTCTTGGCCCGTTCCAGGCCCTTCATGGTGAGACATCACTCGACCTCGGTGGCCAGCGCCAGATGGCGGTGCTGGCCCGGCTCCTCGTGGCCGGTGGCCGCGCCGTCCCGGTGGCCATGCTCATCGACGAGCTGTGGCCCGGTGAGCCTCCCGCCCAGGCCCTGTCGACCATCCAGGGATACGTGTCGCGGCTGCGGCGCGCCCTGGAACCCGGCCGCGCGCCACGGGAGGAGGCCGAGGTCCTGGTCTCCGCCCCGCCGGGGTACGCGCTGCGCGCCTCGCCCGGCCAGGTGGACACCTGGAGTTTCGAGAGCGCGGTCAAGACGAGCGGCGAGCCCGCCGAGGTGTGGGAGCGCCTGGAGGCGGCCCTCGCCCTCTGGCGCGGCCCGGCCCTGGCCGAGTTCTCCGACCTGCCGTGGGCGGTGAGCGAGGCGGGCAGGCTGGAGGAGCTGCGGCTGATCGCGGTCGAGCGCCGGGCCGACGCGGGGCTGCTGCTGGGACACTCCGGCGCCCTGGTCGCCGACCTGGAGGCGCACGCCTCGGCGCATCCGCTGCGGGAGGAGGCCTGGCGGCTGCTCGCGCTGGCCCTGTACCGCAACGGCAGGCAGGGGGACGCGCTGGGCGCGCTCCGGCGCGCCAGGATGATGCTCCGCGACGAGCTCGGCCTCGACCTGGGCGCCACCCTGCAACGTCTGGAGTCCGACATGCTGGCCCAGGCCGTCCATCTCCATCCGCCCGCGGAGCCGGTACGGGCCGCGGAACCGGCGGCGGCGGCGCGCGTGACGCCCGCCGAGAAGCGGGCGCTGCCGGGGCTGCGGGTCGTGGTGGTGGACGACCAGGCGCTGGTCCGCACCGGCCTGCGCGTGGTGCTGGACAGCGAACCCGGTTTCGAGCTGGTCGGGGAGGCCGAGAACGGCGAGCAGGCGATCACGGTGGTCAGGGAGACCTCCCCCGACCTGGTGCTGATGGACATCCAGATGCCCAGGCTGGACGGGCTGACCGCCGCGCGCAGGATCCTGGCCGACGCGGCGCCGCCGAAGGTCGTGATGATGACCACGTTCGGCACGGACGACAACCTCTACGCGGCGCTGCGGGCCGGGGTGAGCGGGTTCGTCCTCAAGACGTCGGCGCCCGAGCAGCTCATCACCGCGATGCGGGCCGCGCAGGCCGGTGACGCGCTGATCGACCCCGCCGTCACCACCCGCCTGATCGCGGCCTTCGCCGGGCGCACCGACCCGTCGGCGCCACCCGGCCTCGCCGGTCTCGGCGACACGGAACTCGACCTGATGAAGCTGGTCGCCCGGGGGCTGACCAACCGGCAGATCGCGGCGACCCTGGCGGTCCCCGAGCGGTCGGTCTCGCAGTCGGTGGTCAAGCTGCTCGACCATCTCGGGCTGTTCGACCGGGCCCAGCTCGTCGTCACCGCGTACGAGTCCGGGCTGGTCAACCCCGGCGACGTGGGCAGATAGCCGTGTCCCTGCGGCACCGCGACCGCGGCCGGGTGCTCGACGGCACCGGTGGCGTGCCCAGGCGGGTCGTCGACGCGGTCACCGTGGCCGGCACCGTGACCGAGGACGCCCCCGCCTGGCCCGCCACCTCGCTCGCACGCGGGCTGCTGCGCTCCCCGCTGCGGCTCGCCGCCCTCTCCACGGCGCTCCTGTCGGTCGGACTCACCGTGATCGGCCTCGTGCTGCGTCTCGACCTGCCGCCCGGGTGGCAACCACAGGAGCCGGCCACGCCCGACCTGGCGGCGGGACTGACGTTCCCCGTGGTGGGGGCCTTCCTGCTGGCGCACCGCTCGCGTCCGGCCACCGCGTGGCTGATGTGCGCGGGTGGCCTGATGTGCGCGGTCAACTCCTTCTCCGAGGCGGCGATGTTCACCTTCGCCGCGGCGGGCGACATGGAGTCCGCCGGGTACCTCCGCCTGAGCATGATCACGGGAAAGGCGGCCGGCGGGTTCCTGCTGGCGATCCTGTTCCCGCTGTACTCCCCCGACGGCCGGCTGCCCTCGCGGCGGTGGTGGCCGCTGGCGGCGGCCGGCGTGGTCGTGTTCTCGGTGGACATGCTGCTGAACCTCACCCGCCCGGACCCCGACCCGGCGCTCTACCCCTGGCCGCGGGTCATCCCCAACCCGCTCGCGGTGGACTTCCTCGCCCCCCACAACATGGCGGCGCGCGGGGTCACCGCCGTCCTGATCTCGGTCCTCGCGGTCCTGGCGCTGGTCTCCCTGGTGCTGCGCTTCCGGCGGGCGGGCCCCGAGCTGCGCCGCCAGATCGCCTGGCCGGTCTTCGCCTTCGCCGTCTACGTCGCCTTCCTGCTCGCCGGTCCGGCCTGGTGGCTGGCCGGGACGATCTGGACCGGGCTGATCCCGGGGGCCATCGTCTTCTCGGTGCTGCGCTACCAGCTCTACGGCATCGACACGGTGGTGAGCCGCGCCTTCGTCGCCGCCGGGCTGATCGCCGCGGTCAGCGCCATGTACGCGGTCGGCGCGGTCGCCGGGCTCGCACTGTCGGGATACGACCGGATCGGCGGCCTGGTGGCGGCCCTGCTCGCCGGGGTCGTCTTCCAGCCGCTCCGGCACCGGCTCAGGAGCCTGGTCGACCGGCTCATGTACGGCACGCACGGCGACCCGCAGGCGCTCGCCGAGCGCCTGGCCAGAGAGGTCCGCGAGACCGAGCCGGCCAACGCGCTCGCCGCCGTCGCCGCCGTGGTCAAGGACGGGCTGAGCGTCACCGGCGTCGCCGTCGAGGTCTACGAGCCCGGTGCCAGGCAGGTCCAGGTCGGCCTGCTGGGCCCGGCGCCGCGCCGGGTACCGCTGGTCTGGCACGGCGAGCCGGTCGGGCGGCTGCTCCTCGGCTCCCCCGGCCCCCGCAGGTTCGCCGCCGCGCACAACGGCCGGCTGGTCGCGGCGGCCGTCCCGTACGTCGCCGACGTGGCGCACGCCGTGCGGATGACCGCCGACCTGCAGCGCTCCCGGGAGCGCATCCTCACCGCCCGCGAGGAGGAACGCCGCCGCCTGCGCAGGGACCTGCACGACGGGCTCGGCCACGCGCTGACCGACATGGCCATGTCGATCAACATGGCCAGGATCAGCCTGCGCACCGCCCCCGCCTCGGCGGACAGGCTCCTGCTCGACCTGCGCGGCGGCATGGACGCGGTCAGCGAGGAGATCAGGGAACTGGTGTACGGCCTGCGCCCGCCCACCCTCGACGAGCTCGGCCTGGCGGGGGCCGTACGTGCCCTGGCGCAGGAGGGCACGCCGCGGGTCGCGGTGGAGACCGAGGGCGACCTGTCGGATCTGCCCGCGGCGGCCGAGGTGGCCGCGTACCGCATCGCGCAGGAGGGGCTGACCAACGTCCGCAAGCACGCGGGGGCCGGCTCCGCGGTGATCTCGTTGCGGCGCGGGGAGTCGCTGGTGGTACGCGTCCAGGACGACGGGCGCGGGCTGCCCTCGGGACCGCGCTCGGGGGTCGGGCTGCTCTCCATGCGTGAGCGGGCCGCCGAGCTGGGCGGTACCTGCGTGATCGAGGCGGCCCCGGGCGGCGGGACGGTCGTGGAGGCCGTGCTGCCGATCCCGGCCGCACCGATCACGGCGGGCCGCCACACCCGGATCTCGCCGAGCCTTTAGGGTCCACCCGTCGACGAATGCTCATGTCCAGCGAGAAACCATACTTTCTCGAAAATTGCCAAAATAAACAAAAATAGGCAAAATCAAATCCTTCTTAACTTACCCTGAAAATAAGAAAGTGGGCAGTTCGGTCCTTTAGTCCGAACGGCTTGCCTTATATCTTTCCCCCTAATCACGGCCGTCGAGCGAGCTCTGCTCGCGGCTCGATCAAAGGAGAAGGCATGTACGGCAAGCGACAGCTGACGGTGCTCGGGGCGGCGCTCCTCGCCGCACTCACCCTCGGACCCACCTCGTTCTCACAGGCCTCGGCCACGCCGGATCCCGAGCCGGGCGTGACGGCGAACACCCCGCAGAAAGGGACCATGACTGATCCGGCCCCATCGGCGGAAAACCCGAGGGACTACTGGCGGGGATATCGGGACGGCTACCGGGCCGCCGCACGGGACTGCCGCAGGGCCACGTCACGCAGCTACATCGGGCGGCCCAGCGACTACGACAGAGGGTGGCTGGACGGCTACGACGCCGGATACGCCCGCTTCTGCTGAACGGCGGAACCAGGACCCCGGGCACACCGAAGCACGGTGGGCCTCCGCGAGTCCGGCGCCGGGTACCGGGAAAGGACCGGGAAGTGGGCCGAGGTCCCCGGAGGAGGCCTGACCGGGGAACCCGGCGACGGCAGGGGTCACCTCTTGGCGTCCGCGCGTCCATCGGCGGCCGGGGCGAGATCACCTGCACGGCGGGCTCCGGGCACGCCCCAATAGGATGGCCACGTGGCTCAACTCCGCATCGCCCTGGCCCAGAGCAATCCCGCCGTCGGTGACCTGGCCGCCAACACGGACAGGCTCGTCGAGTGGACCCGCCGAGCCGCCGACCGCGGCGCGCACCTGGTCGTCTTCACCGAGATGTTCCTGACCGGGTACCCCGTCGAGGACCTCGTGCTGCGCACCTCGTTCGTGGAGGCGTCGATCGCCGCGATCGAGGAGGCCGCGCGAAGGCTGGACGAGGCGGGGCTCGGCGAGATCCCCGTGGTCGTCGGCTACGTGGACCGCGCGAAGCTCGCCCCGCGCGTCGGCCAGCCCAAGGGCGCCCCGCTCGACGCGGCCGCTCTGCTGCACCGGGGCCGGGTGGTCGTCAAGACCGCCAAGCACCACCTGCCGAACTACGGCGTCTTCGACGAGTACCGCTACTTCGTCCGCGGCGACCGCCTGCCGATCTTCCGGTTGCACGGCGTCGACGTGGCGATCGCGGTCTGCGAGGACCTCTGGCAGGAGGGCGGCCCCGTCGCGGTGGTGGCCGAGGCCGGAGCCGGGCTGCTCGTGGTGCCGAACGCCTCCCCGTACGAGAAGGAGAAGGACGACGTACGCCTGGCCCTGGTGGCCAGGCGCGCCCGCGAGGCCGGATGCGCCCTCGCCTACGTCAACCAGGTCGGCGGCCAGGACGAGCTGGTCTTCGACGGGGACTCGGTGGTCGTCTCCGCCTCCGGCGAGCTGGTCGCGCGCGCGGCGCGCTTCTCCGAGGAGCTGCTGATCACCGACCTGGAACTGCCCGAGGCCAGGTACGGAGGGCTCGGCACCTTCCAGGTGGACGCCGGCGACGGCACCGTGATCACGGTGGAGCGGCTGGAGCTGTCGGCCCACCCCGTCGAGCCGTACGAGCCGCAGGCCCCCACGATCGCCGAGCACCTCGACGACACCGCCGAGGTCTACTCGGCACTGGTCCTCGCGGTCCGCGACTACGTCGCCAAGAACGGCTTCCAGTCGGTCGTCCTCGGCCTGTCCGGCGGCATCGACTCGGCGCTGACCGCCACGATCGCCTCCGACGCCATCGGCCCCGACCGGGTGCACGTGGTGCTCATGCCCTCCCGCTACTCCTCGGACCACTCGGTGAGCGACGCCCAGGAGCTGGTCGACCGGCAGGGGATCAACGCCAGGACCGTGCCGATCGCCGACATCGTCAGCGGCTTCGAGAAGGAGATCGAGCTCTCCGGCCTGGCCGCGGAGAACCTCCAGGCCCGGGTGCGCGGCATGATCCTGATGGGCCTGTCCAACGAGCACGGCCATCTCGTCCTCACCACCGGCAACAAGAGCGAGCTGGCCACCGGCTACTCCACCCTCTACGGCGACTCGGCGGGCGGCTTCGCCCCCATCAAGGACGTGCTCAAGACCCTGGTCTGGGAGCTGGCGCGCTGGCGCAACGCCCAGGCGGGCCGGTCGGGCGAGTTCCTGCACGGGTTCGCGGTGCCGCCGATCCCGGAGAGCTCGATCGAGAAGGAGCCCAGCGCGGAGCTCCGCCCCGACCAGCGCGACACCGACTCCCTGCCCGAGTACGACATCCTGGACAGGCTGCTGGACGACTACGTCGAGAAGGACATGGGCTCAGCCGAGCTCGTCGCCGCCGGACACGACCCGGCCCTGGTCACCCGGGTGATCCGCCTGGTCGACCTGGCCGAGTACAAGCGCCGCCAGTATCCTCCGGGCCCGAAGATCACCCCCAAGAACTTCGGCCGCGACCGCCGCCTCCCCATCACCAACCGCTGGCGCGAGACCACCACCTGACCCCCGGACCGTTTCCGGACGCCGGGCTCCCCCGCCGGGGAAACGATCAGTACAGTCGACAGGGTGCGTCATGTCGCGGGATGTGCCCTGATACTGCTTCTGGCCGTCGGTTGCAGCACCGGCGGCCCCAGCCTCGACGAGGCCGCCCAGGTGCTCGCCCAGGACGTGAGTAAACTCGCACCCTTCCATCCGACGGCGAACAAAAAAATCGTCGACAATACCGGAAAAGGGAACGATAATTTCTCAAACTGCTCGAATAATGATACCGCTATTCGCTCATATCAAATCAGTGGCAACTTCGGTGAAGGTGTCCAGGCCACCCCTGCCGAGCGAGCCGACCTGCTTGGGCGGCCCTTACGCGACAAGTTACAACAGATCGGTTACGAAATAGATCGAAACGCTAGCTGGTCACAGCCTGGCCGAAGTGTTTCGATATTGAGAAAGACAGATCCAGGAATTACCCTTATCATTCTCCTGCAAGCTTCCGATCCCAATGTGGAGATCATCGGGAAAACCGACTGTTTAGCAGCCCCCAGCCCATTAGAGCGGGGCATTCGGTAGGCGGGCTTGTTCCCGGAGCTGCGACGCGACCTCTCGTAGATTGCGTGCGGCACTCCGACATTGATCTGCAAGACGATCGAGCTCTGATCGCTTTCGAACGAGGTCATTGTCAAAACGCTGAGCGGCGGATCCTGTCCAGATCGGACCATCACCGACCGTACCGGTCTTGATGCGGTCCAGGAGCACTTCGAGATTCTTTACGTAAGCATCGAACCTATCAGCCAGCGTTTCCTTTGCTTCAACCTTTCGCATCAGTTCGGCCGGTTCCACTCTCCTACCCTCCACGAGCCTTGAGGGCGGCCTTCAGGACCGGAGTCAACTGACCGGAGAATACCGCTCTAAGTTGGTCAAGGTCAGAACCACTGATAGCAGGATTGCCATGGAATTGGCGAGAAACATTAAAAGCGGACACCTGGGCATCAACAAGGGCGTCGAAAAAGCCCGAGGCGTCCCCCGCCCTGTCACCATCCAAGAAGTCTTCGATGAAGTCTTTCAATGGATTTTTCTGGGCTATGTCGGTCACCTTGCCAAACAACAGCTCATTCGCTGTGCCGCCAATAAGTTCGCCACTTGCCCCTGCGGTCAGGACATCCAGCGGAAGGACCAGAAGCTCTGTGATTATCTTATCGGTTTCGTCTGCCGAAAGATCGGCCTCATGCAAACCGCTGAACAGTATCGACGCCAGGGCCCCCGATGCGAGCGCTTTCTCATAGAAGCGACCACGCTGTTCCTGCCGATCACTCTCCGTTGAGGCATCACCGAAGGGATGCTCCTTACCCAGATCCAGACCCAACAGAAACCTGCCATAACCGCTCTTAAGCAGAGGTAACGTTTCAGGGCTCTGCAGCAGACCTCCAAAGAACATCGCAATTCTTTCAGGAGAGATTCCTTTCCACTCTTCGCTCGCAGAGACGTCCACGACATCGTTTTTCTGGTTCCAGACATCGATGAGTTCGGGAAAATACCGCGATATGTGTGTGGCGAGCACCCGGCCGACCGGAGATGGGGTGGACAGCGCGGGCCAGAAGTTCTTCCTGCTGTAGAGATCGATGATGTTAAGCCAGACGTCACGACGGAGGGTGACGTCCCCCGCGCCCGGAGCCAAAGCCCCGTCCAGAGCAGTGGCCAGTAGTTGCTCGAAGTCCGTGCCGTCGAGGCCGTTCATTACCTCGGACCGCAACAGCAATGCCGCGTTCTCGGCCGAGGCCAGAAATCGCTGGGTCGCCCCCGCATCCCCGCTCAACGCCTTGACCAGCCAATAGACGTTCCAGTCTTTCCCGTCCACCCGCGAGCCGCCGTATTGGAGCAACTTGGCTCCGGCCGCCAAGACGAATTCCCGCGACTGGCGAGCCAGGCCGAGGAGAGCGGCCATGTCCGCGATGGGCAGATCCCCCAACGCGCGGTCGCGCAGATCCCTGGGAAGGGTGCCCGCCGCGTCCGTTGAGGCGAACGCCTCGGCCAGCGGGCCCAGGTCCTTCTTCGCCTTCGCCAGGTTGGCGGGACTGTAGCCGCGCGCGTCGTTCTGGTTTCTCGCGCTCACCGCGGCGAAGATGCCCGCGAAAGTGCCTGCGCCCAGTGTGGTCAGCAACCCCGCCGAGTAGGCGGCGTCGACGGTCCTGCCCTTCCCCAAGCGCCTCCTGGACCTTCTTCCAGTTCTGGACGCTGGGGTCCTTCTGGTACGCCTGCCATGCCGTCAGGGTTCGTTTTCCGGCGAGGGTCCCGGCGGTCCGGGCCTCCACCGCGTCGCCGAACGCGAACTCCGCCGCCCTGAGGCCTCCTTGTGAAGTGGCGCCCTCGACGCGCTCGATCGTCTGGGTCCGCCAGGTCAGATCTCGCCGCGTCTCGTCAAGGAAGCGCCCGACACCATCGAGCACCTCGGCGCCCGGCCCGGCGGGCCAGTCGGTGCCGGCCTCGGCGATGGAGGCCGACAGCGAGGGCCTCAGCTTCTGAACGCGCTGCACGGCGTCGTCCATGGAGGTGATGAGCCGCCGCGCCCCTGCCGGATCAATGCCGACAAACTCCGCCATTCGACCCGGCCTCCTCGGGGCACAGACGCCAGAACAACAAAGCCTCAACAGATTATCGCGGATTCTCAACAAATGAAGATGTTGATAAGAAAAGACTGGCGGCCACCGGGGAAATATGCATCCAGCGAGACCCCTGGCTGCGGACCCAAAGTACTTTTCACCGCGTTTCGGATACGCGCTTCCTGTTGCGGCAGCGGGCCATTACTTTTCGTAGTGATCTGATGACGAAGCACGCGCCGGCCCCTCAGTGGCCCCGGCGCGAGAAAGGAGCCCGCGATGCCCGCCCCGTGGGAACCGGACGGTGAGGCCAGCCCGCTCGCCTTCTTCGCCTCCGAGCTTCGCCGCCTGCGCGATCAGGCCGGATTGTCACAGGACCAGCTGGCCCAGCAGATCGCCTATTCGACCGGCCTGGTCAGCATGGTCGAGAGGGCCAAGCGCAACCCGTCACTCGATTTCACCGAGCGGTGCGACCGGGCGCTCAACGCCGACGGCGCACTCAACCGGATCTGGCCGATGCTGACCTACGGCGTTCTCCCGTCACGCTTCCGGCCCTGGGTGGACATCGAACGGCAGGCTCACACCCTGCGGGGCTGGCATCCGTTATTGGTCCCCGGCCTTCTCCAGACCCCCGACTACGCCCGTACGATCCTGGAGGCCTACCCCGGAGCGACCGACGAGCGGGTGCAGGAGCTCCTGACCGCCCGCCTGGAGCGCCAGAAACTACTGGCGCGCGACAACCCTCCGCCGCTGTGGACCGTGCTCGACGAGGGAATCCTGCACCGGGGTGTCGGGGGTCCGGACATCATGCGCGACCAGCTCGCCGCGCTTCTGGCCGCGTCCGAGCACAGGAACATCTCCATCCAGGTCGTCCCCAGAGGCGCCTACGTGACCGGCGGTGCGATCGCGGGTCTGGAAGGGGGATTCTTCATTGCGAGCGTCGAGGGCAGCCTGGATAGTGTATTCGTGGAGTCCGCCGCCGTAGGGCACGTCACGGACCATCCACGCGACGTGGCGGCGATCTGCAGGCGGTACGAAGCGGTCCGCTCGGCGGCCCTGCCCGCGCGGGCGAGCGCCGACCTCATAGCGAAGGTGATGACGGAATGGCAGCAGACCTGACCGGCGCGACCTGGCGCAAATCTTCCCTGAGCGGCTCCAGCGGCGGCGAGTGCGTCGAGGTGGCGGTCGTCGACGCTCCTCGCACCGGATACAAGGCGGACCTCGGCACGCTGCACGTGCTGCGCGACTCCAAGAACCCCGGCGGGCCGAAGCTCTTCTTCACCCGGGCCGAATGGGACGTCTTCATCGCGGGCGTGAAGCTCGGCGAGTTCGACCACCTCGGCGACTGACACCCGCTTTCGGTCGCGAAGCGCTCAAGACACCGAAACCCCGGCGGTTAACCGCCGGGGTTTTTCGTCACGACATCCACGACGCCACCCGTACGAGAGGTCCCCCGGACAGCCGTACGGGGAAGCCTCAGGGGCCGAGGCCCGCCAGGAGGTGGTCGACGATCCGTTCGGCCAGGTCGGAGGACGCGGCGTAGTCGTCGACGCCCTCGGTGCGGATGTACCACACGACGGTGCCGACCAGGTTCGCCATCGCGAGGGGGACGTCGAGGCCGGCCCGCAGTTCGCCGGTGGCGACGCCGCGCCGCAGCAGGGCGGTGATCGCCGCCCTGCGCGGCTCGATGGTCGCCTGGCGGATGCGCTCCACCAGACGGGGGTGCCGCTCGGCCTCGTTCATCGCGATGTTCATCACGCAGCGGTTGCGCGCGTCGCACGCGTCGCGCAGGAACACCCGCGCGTAGACGACGAGATCCTCGCGGACCGAGACGCCCGCGACCGGGGGCAGCGGCGTCTTGAGCGTGGACAGCGCGTCGACGAGCAGATCCTCCTTGTTCGACCAGCGCCGGTAGATCGTGGTCTTGCCGACCCCCGCGCGAGCCGCGATCGCCTCGATCGACAGCTCGGAGAGACCCACGCTCTCCGCGACCAGGTCGAGGGTCGCGTCGATGATGGCCTTCTCCGCCCTGGCACTGCGGGGACGGCCCGCGGGACGGGGCATCTGGGCCCCTGCCGCCTGAATCTCGTCGGTGGTCGTCATAGCGCTCCTACACTACCGCCGGTTCCTTACCTGGGCTGATCTCCTCGGGGACGGCAGCGGCCCCGGAGGACTTGCCGGGCAGCCACCTGAACACCACCAGGGCTCCGAGCAGCGCGATGACCGCGGAGACGAGGGCGGTGATGTGCATGCCCTCGACGAAGGCGAGCTTGGCCGGTTCGATCAGCGCCGCGCCCCGGGCGCCGAGGCCCTGGGCCACGCCCAGCGTGCCGGTCAGCGACTCGCCCGCCAGGTGCCTGAGCTGGTCGGGCAGGCCCGTCAAGGCCGGGGCGATCTGGTCGCGGTAGGTGGCCGAGAGCAGCGAGCCGAGAAGCGCGACGCCGAGCGCTCCGGCCACCTGGCGGACCGTGTTGCTCATGGCCGAGCCGACGCCGGCCTTCTCCCTGGGAAGCGCCTCCATGATCGCGGTGGTCGCCGGGGGCATGATGTTGGCCATCGCCGCGCCCTGGACGAAGAACACGATCTCCAGCAGGACGACCGGGGTGTGCTGGTCCATCAGCGCGTAGGAGGCCAGCGCGGCGGCCACGACGACCATGCTGACGGTGGCGCTCAGCTTGCCCCCGAAGCGCACGGCCATCTGCTGGCTCAGCGGCGCGAAGATCAGCTGTGCGGCGGCGAAGGGGATCATCAGGGCGCCGGCCTGCAGCGCGCTGAATCCCAGCACGATCTGCAGGTAGAAGACCAGGAAGAACATCGCGCCCATCATCGCGAAGAACACGATGCCGATCATGCCGACCGCGGTGGCGAAGCGCGGGTCGCGGAAGTAGCTGACGTCGAAGGCCGGGTGGTCGATACGGCGCTCGTACCAGACGAAGGCGGCGAGCACGACGATGCCGAGGATGGTCGGTACGAGCACCTCGGCGCTGGCGATCGTGGCCAGTTCCCCGCCCCGGATGATGCCGTAGGTGACGGCGACGAGGCCGATGATGGAGAGGACCACGCCGACCGGGTCGAGCCTGGAGGGCTTGGGATCACGCGACTCGGGCACGACCAGGCTGATGAGCACCATGCTGACCAGCACGATCGGCAGGTTGACCAGGAAGACCGAGCCCCACCAGAAGTGCTCGATGAGCAGGCCGCCGGTGATCGGGCCGATCGCCACGGCCAGGCCCACCCCGCCGGCCCAGACGCCGATCGCCTTGCCGCGCTCCTGCGGGGGAAAGACGTTGGAGATGATCGCCAGCGTGGCCGGCATGATCGCGGCACCGCCGATGCCCATGAACGCGCGGGCGACGATCAGCTGCATGGGGTCCTGGGCGTAGGCGCTGGCCAGCGAGGCCAGGCCGAAGAGCACCATGCCGACCATGAGCATGCGCTTGCGCCCGGTGCGATCGCCGATCACCCCGAAGGTGAACAGCAGGCCCGCGAACACGAGCGTGTAGGAGTTGATCGCCCATTCCAGCTGGCTCTGGGTGGCACCCAGGCCCTCCACGGGGTCGGCGATCGTCTTGAGTGCGACGTTGAGGATGGTGTTGTCGAGCACGACCGCCAGGAGGCTGAAGACCAGCACTCCCAGGATCTGCCACCGCCGCGGGTGACCGAGCTGTTGTTCCACGAAGGCCCCGTATTCGATACGCTTAAGTTTCGAAACACCACCGTAGCGTTGATCATTACGATACGCAACCGTATCGTTTCATATTTGTCGTGAAATATCCCGATCTCAGGGTGCGCCCCCCGAGGTGACGCACCGGGACGGGCGGCGGCCGGGATCGGCGACAGCCCCGACCGGGTACGGCTGGAGCGGTGCCGCCCCCGCGCCGGCGACAGCCCGGAATCGGGTACGGCCGAGGTCAGGCGGCCACCGGGACAGGTTCGTCGGCCACGGCCGCGGTGCGCCGCCAGAACGGCAGGGCGACCAGCACCATCAGCACACCGACCAGCCCGGCGGCGGCGAAGGCCCAGCCGGGACCGGGACCGTCGATGATCACGCCCGCGATGGGCGCCGCGGAGCCGGCGCCGATCAGCAACGCCGTGCCGTGCAGGCCCATCGCCTCGCCACGGGCCCCGGCGGGCACCCAGCGGGTCACGGTCTCGATCGTGGAGGACAGCGCGGGGGCGCACAGCACCCCGGCCGGCAGCAGGGCCAGGACCAGCCAGTGCCAGTCACCGCCGACCAGCCCGACCGGGATGGTGAGCACACCCATGGCGCCGATCAGGATCAGCGGCGACACCCCTCGGGGCAGCATGCCGTACACGAAGCCGCCCATCAGCGAGTAGGCGCACCACAGGCCGATCGCCAGCCCGATCCAGGCGGTGTCGCCGCCCTGCTTCATCGTCGCCACCAGGGACAGCTCGGTGGCGGCCAGCACGAAGGTCGCCGCGACGACCGTACCGAGGAGCCCGAGCATGCCCGGGGTGAGCCACTGGCGCCGCGAGACCTTCCCCGCCACCTCCTGGAGTTCCTCCTCCGAGCGGACGGGCGGGTTCAGCGCGATCAGCGCCACCCCCGAGGCGACCAGACCGGCCGCGACGAGGCCCATGGTGGGCACGCTGCCGAGGATGGTCACCCCCGCGACCGCCAGGGCGGGACCGGCCATGTAGGAGAGTTCCACGATCATGGAGTCGAGGGAGAAGCCCATCCTGCGCCGGTCGACCGGGACCAGCGCCGTGAGGCACTGCCTGATCACGCTGAACACCGGAAGGCTGAGCAGGCCCGCGGGCACCGAGGCCGCGAGCAGCAGGGGGAACGGCATCGCCCACGCGGTGGACCAGAAGGCGAGCTGGGCGAGCGTGGTCACCACCAGCACCGGACGCAGGCCGTGGCTGTCGACGAACCTTCCGGCCAGCGGCGAGCCGACCGCCATCCCCACCGTGCTCGCCATGGTCACCAGACCGGCCGCGGCGAAGCCGAGCCCGAGCCCGCTGGAGTCGACGACGTGCATCGTCAGCGTGATGGCGACCGCGGTCGAGGGGATGCGGGCGACCAGTCCCACCAGCAGCAACGACCGCACGCCCGGGATCGCCAGCAGGCGGCGGTAAGGTTCGAAAGCCATTGTGATTACTTACCTCCGCGAGCATTGTGCCGTACGCCCCTGACACTTCCGCCACTGGATTACCGCGCCGAGGCGCCGCGCACCGCCCGCCGGACACCCCCGACGCACCGCGCACCGCCCGCCACCGCCCTGAACGCGCGCCCGCCGCGCCCGCCCGCGCGGCACCGGCGTGTTCGCCACGGAGTATCGTCCGGACGCGCGCGTCCTCACCCTCCGTTACGGCACCAAAAGGATGAACGTGTCACATACCACCCACACCTGCCCATTGGATTACCACGTCGATCGGGTCTGTTGAACCTGTCGTACGCGTGCAATCATCGAAAACGTCCGGGGACGCCACAGGGGCGCCTCGAGACTTCACTGGAGGTCCCATGTCCTCTTCCGTCACCAACCGGCCGACCTCTCTGTACGGCGGCCAGGCTGGACGAAGGATCACCGTACGCGACGTCGCCGCCGCCAAGGAGCGCGGCGAGCGGTGGCCGATGGTCACCGCGTACGACGCGATGACCGCCAGGGTCTTCGACGAGGCCGGCATCCCCGTGCTGCTCGTCGGCGATTCGGCCGCCATGGTCGTGTACGGGTACGACTCGACACTGCCCGTGTCGGTGGACGATCTCATGCCCCTGACGGCGGCCGTGGTCCGCGGTTCCTCCCGCGCGATGGTCGTGGCCGACCTGCCGTTCGGTTCCTACCAGTCATCTCCCCAGCAGGCCCTGGAGACGGCCGCCCGATTCATGAAGGAGGCCGGGGCCCACGCGGTCAAGCTCGAGGGCGGGCGGCGGGTGCTTCCCCAGGTCGAGGCCCTGGTCTCGGCAGGCATCCCGGTGATGGCCCACCTGGGCCTGACCCCCCAGTCGGTCAACGCGCTCGGCGGCTACCGCGTGCAGGGCCGCGGCCAGTCGGGCGACGAGCTGATGGCCGACGCCAAGGACCTGGAGTACGCCGGGGCGTTCTCGGTGGTCCTGGAGTGCGTTCCCACCGATCTGGCCGAGCGGGTCACCGCGTCCCTGTCGATCCCCACGATCGGCATCGGTGCCGGGCCCGGCACCGACGCGCAGGTCCTCGTCTGGCAGGACCTGATGGGCCTGACCGCAAGCCCCGCCAAGTTCGTCAAGAAGTACTTCGACCTGGCCCACGAGATGGACAGGGCCGTGCGCAGCTTCGCCGACGAGGTGTCGACCGGCGCCTTCCCCGCCGCCGAGCACAGCTACCGCTGACCGGCCGGGACCGCGCCGCCCCCGGGCGCCGCGGAACCGGTGACCACCGCTGAGCCGCCCCGGCGCCCCAGGAGAACCTGGCGGCACCGGGGCGTCCCTCTCGTACGGAACGTACGAGAGGTCAGACGAGCGTGGCGGGGTCGGTGTTGGCGCCGCACACGACGACGGCCACCCGCTCGCCGGGGGCCGGGGTGTAGGCGCCGGACAGCAGGGCCGCGTACGCCGCGGCGCCCGCGTGCTCGGCGGCGATCCTGTGTCCCCGCCACAGCTCGCGCCGCGCCTCGACGATGGCCTCGTCGGAGACCAGGAGGCTTCGCACCCCCGCCGCGCTCGTGATCTCGCAGGCGATCTCGCCCGCCCGGCTGGCGCCCAGGGCGTCGGCCCCCACCCCCGAGACCTCGACGCCGACCGGCCCGCCGGCCTCCAGGGCCCGGTGCAGGGTCGGGATGAGCTCGGGCTCGACGGCGACCACGCGGGCCCGGCCGCCGAGGGCGACGGTGATCCCGGCGACGAGCCCGCCGCCGCCGACCGCGACGACGACCGTGTCGACACCCCCGGTCTGTTCCAGGATCTCCAGGCCGACCGTGCCCTGCCCCGCGACCACCTCCGCCTGGTCGTAGGCGTGGATGTCCAGGGCTCCGGTCTCGGACGCGCGCTTGACCGAGGCCTCGTACGCGTCGGCGTAGACGGCGCCGATCTGGGTCACCCGCGCGCCCAGCGCGCGCAGCCCGGCGACCTTCACCGGGCTGGACACCGTCGGTACGAAGATCTCCGCCTGGACGCCGAGGCTGCGCGCCACGTACGCCACCGCCAGGCCGTGGTTGCCCCCGCTCGCCGCGATCAGCCCGGCCTCGGGGATCCTCTCCGAGGCCAGGGCGCGGTTGAAGCCTCCGCGCGCCTTGAACGACCCCGAGTGCTGCAGTCCCTCCAGCTTCAGGAACAACCCCGGCGACACCTCGACCACCGGTGTACGCAGGACATGCCCGGCGATGCGCCCGGCGGCCCGCTCCACGTCCTCGATCGACACGCTCACGCGCGCTCCCTCCCTGCAAAGCGATCCGGAGGCGGCCGCCCGGTCCTGCGGGCGGCCCCGCGCCG
Organism: Streptosporangium sp. LJ11; assembly: GCF_051918945.1. Classification (NCBI taxonomy): domain Bacteria; kingdom Bacillati; phylum Actinomycetota; class Actinomycetes; order Streptosporangiales; family Streptosporangiaceae; genus Streptosporangium; species Streptosporangium sp. LJ11. The sequence continues at coordinate 258,229 of NZ_JBPXMB010000010.1, read as the reverse complement.
CAGTGTAGGAGACGGCGCGGGCCGTGCTCCCGGCGGCCTCAGGAGGCGTCAGGAGGCGTCAGGAGAGCGCCTGCTCGAAGTCGGCCCACAGGTCCTCGACGTGCTCGATGCCGACCGCCACCCGCACGGTGCCCTCGCCGATCCCGTGCCGGGCGAGCTCCTCGGCCGTCAGGGAGCGGTGGGAGGTGGTCGCGGGGTGCAGGATGAGGGTCTCGACGCCGCCGAGGGACGGGGCCAGCAGGGCCAGCTTCACCGAGCTCATGAACCGCTCCCCCGCCTCCCGCCCGCCCGCCAGGTCGAAGGAGAAGACCCCCCCGAAGTCGGGCAGGAGCTTGGCCGCCAGCTCGTACGAGGGGTGCGAGGGCAGTCCCGGCCAGTGCACGACGGAGACGGCGGGGTGGGCGTTCAGGCGGGTGGCCAGCTCGCGGGTGTTGGAGCAGTGGCGCTCCATCCGCAGCGGCAGCGTCTGGATGCCGCGCAGGGTGAGCCAGGCGGCGAACGGGTCCGCGGTGGCGCCCAGCTTGGTGGAGAAGGACCACACCTTGCGGTACAGCTCGTCGGAGGCGAAGACGGCGATTCCGCCGAGCACGTCGGTGTGCCCGCTCAGGTATTTGGTCGTGGAGTGCACCACGATGTCGGCGCCGTGCTCGATCGGCCTGCACAGGATCGGGGAGGCGAAGGTGTTGTCGACAACCGAGACCAGTCCGGCCTCACGGGCCGCGGCGCACATGCCCGGCAGGTCGGCGACCTGGGTCACCGGGTTGGCGATGGTCTCCAGGTAGACCAGCCTGGTCTCCGGCCGCACGGCCTCGCGCAGCGCCGCCGGGTCGTCCTCGGGGACGTAGGAGACCGAGATCCGGAACCGCGCCACCAGGTCGTTGATCATCGCGGCGGTGCCGCCGTAGAGCGGCTTCTGCGCGATCAGGTGGTCGCCGGGCTCGAGCAGCCCGAGCAGTACGGAGTTGACGGCTCCCATCCCGGAGCCGGTGGCCACGGCGCCGACGCCGCCCTCCAGCCCGGCGACGGCCTCCTCCAGGGAGCGGACCGTCGGGTTCGACAGCCGCCCGTAGACGAAGGCTCCGTCCGGACGGCCCATCCCGTCGGCGAAAACGGCCGGGTCGTCGAAGACGAACCCGGAGGTCTGGTAGAGCGGCACCGTGATGGGACGGCTGCCGTTCAGGGGCGGCTGGGGCAGGTGGACGGTGCGGGTCTCCGGACGAAAATCAGTCATGCGTCAAGAATGTCCGGTTAACTAGCTATTTGTCAGATCCAATCAGGCAAGATTGGCCCGCCTCGGGGATCGGATCCGGCCGATCGGTCACCGGCCGAGCCTGAATCCCTCACCGCCCCCGCACCCACGCGACCGGCCACCAAAGCGTTCCCGGGGCCACTCCACGGGGCACCGAACCGCGCGGCCGGCCGGTGAGGCGACGACCACGGACGGAGGCCCGCTCGTCGCGGGCCGGAACGCCGCCCCGCTAGACGTCGGTGACGCGCAGGCCCGCGTGGGCCTTGTAGCGGCGGTTGATCGAGATGAGGTTGGCGGTCAGCGCCTCGATCTGGTGGGCGTTGCGCAGGCGGCCGGCGTACACGCCGCGCGCGCCGGGAATCCGGCCCGCCAGCGCCTGGACGGTGTCGGTGGCCTCGCGGTCGTCACCCGCCACGAGCACGTCCAGGGCGATCTCCTCGACCTCGGGATCCAGCAGCAGGACGGCCGAGACGTGGTGGAAGGCGGCGACCACGCGGCTGTCGGGCAGGACGGCGGCCGCCTGCTGGGCGGCGCTGCCCTCCTCGACCGCGAGCGCGTAGGCGCCCTGCTTGTCGAACCCGAGCGGGTTGACGCAGTCGACGACGATCTTCCCTGCCAGCTCGGAGCGGAGGGACTCCAGCGTTGAGCGGTGCCCGTCCCAGGGAATGGCCACGATCACCACGTCGGCCTCGGCCGCCACGGCCGGGTTGTCCGCGCCGCGCACCGATCCGCCGATGCTCTCCGCCGCCGCCTGAGCCCGTTCCGCGCTCCGCGAGCCGATCAGCACGGTGTGCCCGGCGAGGGCGAACCGCCGGGCCAGGCCCTTGCCCTGGTCGCCGGTCCCGCCCAGGATCCCGATCGAGATCTTGCTCACGTCCGGAATGTCACTGCTCACTCGCCGCTCCTCATCGTCCCCGGTCGCTCAGGGCCGGACTCCATCGACCATATCGCCTGTCCAGATCATCTCAGGGTCGCGTTTCCGGGATCGGCGCGGGGTGTCTGGGGCACGATGGTGCGATGGACGCTGGGTCGGTGACGCTGCTGCGTGAAATCCTGGCCTCGACCGGCTGGGTCGAGCGGACCCGCGAGCTGGGCCTCGCCCTCCGCGCGACGCGCTCCCCCGGCGGGCTGCTGGTGGTCGGTACGCCTCAGGAGGAACCCTGGCACCTGACCGCGCACCTGAGCGACGAGGCCAGGTTCTCCGGGATGCCCCAGCTCACCCCGACGCTGGTCCGCTGGGCGCCCGCCCCGGGAGCGCCCGAGCACCTGCGGGTCGGGCTGGAGCGGATCGAGCGGGCCGGGCGGGGCGAGACGCTGTTCGTGGTGGCCGAGGAACGCGCCCCCGAGGCCCTGCTGGAACGGGTGAGCGACGCCCGCAGGACCGGTACGACGATCCTGGCCCTGGACGGCGGCGACCCGGATCTGACGGGTCTGGCCCACGACGCGCTGACGGTCCCCGAGCGGGCGCCGTTCTCCTTCGACGGAGCCCAGCACCTGGTGAGCATGGCCGCGGGCGAGGTCGCCCGTCGTCCCGGCCCGCGCGACCGCCTGGCCAGGCTGCTGGAGCGGATCAGCGGCCCGCGGGTCACCGACTAGGCCCTCGGAGCGCCGGCCGGCCCTCGCCGACCGGCCCTCGCCGGCCGAGACACGGCTAGGAGGCGTTCCAGCGCGCTCCGAGCCGTCCCGACAGCTCCTCTGCCGCGTCCCTGAGCGCCGCGATGACCACGGCCTGCACCGGGTCGGGCTCACCCGAGCGGGTACGGCCGAGGCGGGTCACCGCGTCCAGCTTCCTGGCGCCCACGTTGGGGATGCCCGTGACGACGACCTCGCCGTCCGGGACGTCGAGCAGGGCCAGCGACGGCACGATCGCCACCCCGTGCCCCGCCGCGACCAGGGCGAGCGTGGGCGGGAACTCCTGGATCATGTGCACCCGGCGCGGGGTGAATCCGTGCAGGGCGGCGAGCCGCTCCAGGGCGTGGCCGCAGGCCTGGTCGGGCGGCCCGGCGATCCACGGCACCCCCGCCAGGTCCGCGACCTGGCGCGGGACCTCCGCCCAGCCCGGCGGGGCCACGATCCGGTACTCGTCCACGTAGAGGGGGTGGGAGACGATGGACTGCCGCGCCGCGACGGTCTCGCCGGCCTTGTCGGCGTCCTCCTCGGTGAGGGCGAGGTCGACCCCGCCGAGGCGGAGCTCCTGCAGCGCGGGCGGCCCGTACAGTTCCCGGATGTGCGGCGTGATCCGGGGGTGGCGCTCGGCCAGCCTGCCCAGCGCGGGCACCAGCAGGTGCCGGATGACCGTGGGGAACGCGGCGATCGCCACCGGCCCGGCCAGCCGCTCGGTGAAGCGGATCAGCTCCCGCCTGGCCTCGCCCAGCTCCTCCTCGACGCGCTCGGCGTATCCGGCGAGGACCCTGCCCGCGGGAGTGAGGGCGACCCGGCGCTGCGACCTGTCGATGAGGGAGAGCCCGACCTCCCGCTCCAGGAGCGCGAGCTGCTGCGAGACCGCCGAGGCCGTCAGGTGGAGCGCCTCCGCCGCGCGCATGACGCCGCCACGACGGGCGACCTCGTGGAGCACCCGCAGCCTCCGGGGGTCGATATCCATGCAGCTCAGCTTACGTGGATATTAAGAAAACTTTATTTGCCCTTTAACGAGCGGGGTGGAAATCATGGGGTCATGAGCTTCTCACGGAAGAAGGTGAGCACCCCGTGACCCGGCTGGTCGAGCTGAGCCACCGCATCACCGAGGGGATGATCACCTACCCCGGCGTCCCCGGCCCCCGCCTGGGCGTGCACCTGAGCCGGGAGGCCTCGCGGGAGGTCTACGCCCCGGGCACGGAGTTCCACATCGGCAGCGTCGAGCTGGTCGCCAACACCGGCACCTACCTCGACACCCCCTACCACCGCTACCCGCAGGGGCCCGACCTGTCGGGGATGCCGCTGGAGTCGCTCGCCGACCTGCCCGGCCTGGTCGTACGGGCCGAGGGGGCGCCCTCCGTGGGGCTCGACCGGTTCGCGGGGCTGGACGTGCGCGGCAGGGCCGTACTCCTGCACACCGGCTGGGACCGGCACTTCGGCACCGAGACGTACTTCCACGGCCACCCCTACCTCGAACCGGAGGCGGCCCGCTGGCTCGCGGAGCGGGGACCCGCGCTCGTCGGCATCGACAGCCTCAACATCGACGACACCCCGCCCCGCGGTGAACGTCCCGCGCACACGCTGCTGCTCGGAGCGGGCATCCCGATCGTGGAGCACATGACGGGGCTGGCCGCGCTGCCCGGTAGCGGGTTCCGCCTCCACGCCGCACCACCGCTGCTGGCCGGCCTGGGGACCTTCCCCGTCCGCGCGTACGCCGTCGTGGACGGCTAGCGGCCGGCCGGCGACCAGCCGACGACAGGCCGACGACCTCAGTCGTCCCCGTCCCAGGCGCGGTCGTTCTTCTTCCACTCCTCGTTCCTGTCGGCCGCGGTCTTCAGCGCGGCGGCCGCCGCGTCACGGGTCGGGTACGGTCCCATCCGGTCCTTGTTCGGGCACCCGTCGTCGGGCTCGACGGCCATGTGCGTCAGGCAGAACCACCATTGATCACTCATGCGGCAATACTGCCCAGTGGGAAGCACAACTAGACTGGGGGACCATGACGACACTGCTCCAGCCCGGGCGGATCTCTCCCATCCGCAAGGTGCCCTCTCACATCCAGCGGCCGGAGTACGTCGGGAAGAAATCCCCGAAGACCGGGGAGTCCGACGTCAAGACCCCCGAGATCATCGAACGGATGCGGGTCGCGGGCAGGCTGGCGGCCCAGGCGCTCGAAGAGGTCGGCAGGCACGTGGCACCCGGCGTCACCACCGACGAGCTCGACCGGATCGGCCACGAGTTCCTCTGCGACCGCGGCGCGTATCCCAGCACGCTCGGCTACCGCGGGTATCCCAAGTCGCTGTGCACCTCGATCAACGAGGTGATCTGTCACGGCATCCCGGACGACACCGTGCTGCGCGACGGCGACATCGTCAACATCGACATCACCGCCTTCATCGGCGGCGTGCACGGCGACACCGACGCCACCTTCCTGGTCGGCGACGTGGACGAGGAGTCACGCCTGCTGGTCGAGCGCACCCGCGAGGCCACCAACCGGGCCATCAAGGCCATCGCCCCCGGCCGCCAGCTCAACGTGGCCGGCCGCGTGATCGAGGCCTACGCCAAGCGGTTCGGCTACGGGGTGGTCCGCGACTTCACCGGCCACGGCATCGGCACCACGTTCCACTCGGGCCTGATCGTGCCCCACTACGACGACCCGTCACTGGCGGTCACGCTGGAGCCGGGCATGACGTTCACGATCGAGCCCATGCTGACGCTCGGCACCATCGACTACGACATCTGGCCCGACGGCTGGACCGCCGTCACCAAGGACCGCATGCGGACCGCCCAGTTCGAGCACACCATCCTGGTGACCGAGACCGGCCACGAGATCCTGACACTCCCCTGAGCCGCCGGTCCGCTCCGCGGCCACACACCTCCGAACTGGGAGAACATCGAGATCTCCCAGCCTTGCGAGCCCCCTCCCGCAGGTGGGCGCCCGATCCGGGCTAGTCCTGGCAGGGCACCACGCAGGTGACGGTGGTTCCCTCGCCGGGAACGCCGTTGACACTGCACGAACCGCCGAGCTGTTCGAAATGGGCGCGCATGGCGGCGACACCCCGGCCCTTCGCCTCCCCGAAGAAGCCGATGCCGTTGTCACTCACCGTCATGCGCAGGCCGCCACGCCCGAAGGTGACGGCGACGGAGACGACACGGGCACCGCTGTGCCGCTCGACGTTGGACAACGCCTCCCCGAGCGCGGCCAGCACGGCTCTGGCGACCCCGGGCGGAACGTCCTGGGCGGGCAGTGCCCAGATCTCGACGGCGACCCCGGTGCGCTCGGCCCATTCGGTGAGATGCTCTTCGAGCGCCTGGGCCAGGCTCCGGCTGCGGCCCTCACGTACGCGCACTTCCTCGGACACAGCTCAACCTTCCTGATGCACATTGCAGCCACCGGCCCCCCGACCGGATGTGTGACTGGGCGTGGCGCGCGGTGAAAAAAAGCGCTGCACCCGCTGCGGTGAGCACGAGCCCCCTGGAATACAGGCTACCGGGAGGTGTCCAGGAGAGAGCTCGAAGATAGAAGGGCGTAGCCGTCCGGCTACTCCGCGCCGTCGCGCCTGTTGAGTTTGGCCAGGTAATCATTGTAGGCGTCGAGCTGGGCATCACCACTGCCGCCATGGCGGGCCGCGGCGGCGTCGGCGCGACGGTCGGCGCGGCGGGCCCCGCGGTCGTCGTGGCGCCACCACTGGAAGGCCAGCGCGAGGAGCACGATGAGGGTCGGGATCTCACCGAACCCCCAGGCGATGGCGCCGCCGGTCTGCTGGTCCTCGATCGCGGACGCGCCCCAGGTGCGGCCGAGCTGGTCGTACCAGTCGGAGGCCAGCACGGTGGTCATGCTCATCAGCGCGATGCCGAAGAACGCGTGGAACGGCATGGTCACGAACAGCAGGATGAGCCGGGCCACGTGCGGCAGCCGGTATGGGGCGGGATCGACCCCGATGATCACCCAGAAGAACAGGCACCCGCTGAGCAGGAAGTGCACCGTCATCACGATGTGGCCGAGGTGCTCCTCCATCGCGGCGGCGAACAGCGGCGTGAAGTACAGCGCGTAGGTGGAGACGATGAAGATCGCGGTGGCGATCGCCGGATGGGCGATGACGCGGACGAACCTGCTGTGCAGGATCGTCGTCAGCCACTCCCTGGGCCCCCGGTCGCCCCTGCGGGCGGCGGGGCGCAGGGCGCGCAGCGCCAGGGTGACGGGCGCGCCGAGCACGAGGAAGATCGGCACCATCATCGACAGCGTCATGTGCTCGGCCATGTGCGCGCTGAACAGCACCTTGGCGTAGCGGGCGACACCGCTCTGGGTGGCGATCAGCAGGATCAGCACGCCGGTGAACCAGGCGGCCGTGCGGCCCTTGGACCAGGAGTCGCCGCGCCGGGCGAGTCGTACGACACCGGCGAGGTAGAGACCGGCCAGCAGGGCGACGAGCGTGCCGGAGAACAGGTCGAACCACCACAGCGTGGCCAGGTTGGCCAGCGAGATCTCCGGCGGCATGGTGTAGCCGAGCACGTCGAAGGCCCTGTCGACGGGCAGGACCGCCGGGGGCGGCGCGGTGCGGGACAGCGCGACGGCCAGCCCGACGGCCGCGAACATGACGACGATCTCGCCGGCGGCGAAGCGGAGGAACGTACCGGATCCGCCCGCCGCGAGCAGCGGCAGGGTCCGCCTGCGGTGCCACCAGCCGACGGCGCCGAGCAGCGCGAACGCGACGGTCTTGGCCACCAGCAGCAGGCCGTAGGCGGAGGTGAACAGCTCGGAGACCGCGCTGAGCCTGGCCAGGACGCTGAAGAGGCCGGACAGCCCCACCCCGACGAAGCACCACAGCGCCAGGGCCGAGAAGCGGGCGACGGCGATCTCCAGATGCGGCTGGCGGCGCAGCGCGTGCGCGCAGAGCATGCCGAGGCCGCCCACCCAGAGCGCGAGGACGACCAGGTGGACGGCGACACCGGTGGTCGCCAGGTCGTGGTTGGGCGAGGAGGAGGAGTGGCCGGTCAGCGCGGGCGGGAGCATGGTCGCCAGGGCGAGGACCAGCAGGCCGCCGGCCGTGCCGGCGGTGATCGCCCCACGGGCGAAGAGCGCGATCGCGACCGAGAACAGCACGACCAGGGTCAGCGAGATGCCCTGGGAGACCTGGCTGGCGAAGCTGGTGAGCTCGTCGCCGCCGAGCACGTCGGCCACCGGCATCCCGAACGCCTCCGAGAGGCTGAACACCATCGTGGCGGCGGCGGCCCCGGCCCAGACGAGGGCGATCCAGGAGGCGGCCTTGACGTAGCCGAGAGCGGATTTGCCCAGCAGGCCCTTGTCGTTGGGGAGCAGGATCGCGGCGGCCAGGAGCGCGCCGACGGTGAGCACGCCCGCCGCGTCCATCGTCAGCTTCGCCAGCGGCAGTCCCCAGCGGGTGAACGCGCCCTGGTCGGGCAGGCCGGGAATGATGCGCGGGCTCGCGACGCCTCCGGCGATCATGGCGATCACCAGGGCGGCGACGGCCGCCCCCGCGCCCACCAGGGCGAGCCTCACGACCCGGTCGTTCCGCGGCGCCTCGACCTGTGCCGCCTGCGCGGCCCGCGCGGTCTTGCTCATGGCTGCTTCCTGCCTCGCATGCTGAAGAACAGGCCGATGCCGATGCCGGTCAGGCCGCCGACGACGATCCACATCCAGCCGGGCACGCCCCCCGAGGAGCCGGCGTCCTCGGACTCTCCCGCCGCGGCCGGGCCGAGCGTGGCGGCCGGTGTGCTCGCGGCGGGGCCGCCCCCGGTGGCCGTGCTCTCGGCGGGGTCCGGGGACGACAGGGTCTCCGAGGACGGCGAGGACGGCGACGGGGAGGGGCCCGCGGAGCCGAGCAGGGTGAAGGGGATCTCCCCCTCGATCGGATGACCGTCGGAGGAGGTGACGCGGTAGGCGATGACGTACTCGCCGGGAGGGAGATCTCCCTTGACCTTCTGGGTCACCACGGAGCCGTCTGCGACGGCCTTGCCGTCCTGGTGGTTCTCGTCCCCGGAGCGGACGATGACGTTCGGGAAGCGCACCGTGGCGCTGAACGTCAGCTTCACCTCCTCCAGGTTCTCGACCTTCGCGCCCTTGGCCGGGTCGCTGCTCTTGAGCCGGTCATGGGCGAGGGCGGGCGAGGCGAAAGCCGTGCCGAGAACGAGGGCGACGAGAAGCGCGAGGGCGACCGCGACAGGGGAAGTCTTCATGGCAACCACAAGGCTACCGACGCGACCACGCGGTCTCGACCCCCCTGTCCGGTCTACGGCCTCGGGCGGGTCGCCCTCGCCGCCCCGATCTACAGCCCGACGCAGGCCATCGCCCGCTTGTAGGCGTCGACGCTCCGGTCCGGCTTGTCGATCCGCTCCAGGACCCGGGCCGCGGTGAGCCAGGCCTGGGCGGTGAAGTGGGTCTCCGGCGCCTGCTCCAGGCATTCGGCCCCGGCGAACAGCTCCCGCGAGGCCTCCGCCTGCAGGCCCAGCGCCGCGAGGGTCTCGCCGTGCAGCAGGCGGGCCTCCGCCTGCAGGGCCTTGGGCATGCCGTCGAGCAGGTCGCAGATGAAGCGCATGCGCTCCTCGGCCCGCTCGGGCTCGGCGAGCAGCAGATCCACCCGGACGAGGTTCATCGCGCAGCGCATCTTGTCGATCGAGCTGGCGGAACTCTCCGCCAGTTCCTTCTCCACCTTCAGCAGCACGTCGCGCCAGGTCTTGGCCTCCATGGGCCGGGCGATCAGCATGACCTGGGCGTAGTCGTTGCGCAGCCGGGCCAGCCGCCACGGGTCGCCGTACTCGGACTGGATGGCCAGGGCGCGCTCGGCGTGCGTGACCGCCTCGTCGGCGTGACCGGTCTCGATGGCGACGATCGCGGCTTCCCAGTGTGCCAGGGTGAGCGCCAGCGGGCTGGCCAGGAGCTCGGCGGCGGCGATCAGCTCGGCGGCGAACTGGCGGGCCCTGAGCAGGTCGCCGCGGTCGATGTAGGCGGCGAGGAGCTGGATGCCCAGCCTCATGAGGCCGTCGGTCCAGGCGGGACGGACCGCGCCGATGAGGATCTGCTCGGGGACCTGCATCGCCCGGGCCAGGTCTCCCTTCTCGCGGTAGCAGCGCGAGAGCACGACGGCGACCGCGACGTGACGCTCGGGGTTCGTGGTCGCCGTGTCGTTCTCGCGGAGCCCGTTGAGCAGGACGATCGCCTGGTCCAGATCGCCGCAGGCCTCGGTCGCGAGGGCCAGGCCGTACTCGACGTCCTGCCGCAGCTGGGGCAGGCCCGCCAGTCCGCTGTCGGCGAGAAGCTCGGCGTAGCGGGTGCGGGCCTCGACGACCTCGCCGTTGTCCAGGGCCATCTTCGCGTAGTTCAGCGCGAGCTCGATCTCCTGCATCTGCTCGGCCGTGACGCCGTTGATCAGATAGGTCAAGGAGCAGTCGAGTTTTTCGGCGAGAAGCTCCAGCACCGCGGGTGTCGGAGTACGCTTGCCACTCTCGATGAGAGAGACGTAACTGTCCGACAGTTCGGGATGAGCGAGCTGCGCCTGGGAAAGACCACGTTGCCGACGGACGGTTTTGATGCGCTGCCCCACCAAGTCTTGACCAGTCACGTTACCCCTTGAAAGATATCATTTGAGCAGCAGAACCTACGACAGGAGTCTCCCCGTGCGCCGACGTCTTGCCTTGTCTGCCCTCGCCATGCTGTTTGCGGCCGCTTTTGCCGTCACCGGCAATGTTACGACCGAGAGTGCTGATTCGTCTGCCCCCACGAAGGACCACGGTCAGTATTCTTTGCAGGCGGGCGTTGCCCAGGCCAGCCTGGGCTGGGGACACGGCGGCTGAGCGAAGGCTCAGCCAGTCCGAAAGACAAGGAACGAAACGACCCACCGCCCGCGTGGAGAGCTTTCAGCCAGCGAGCCGCTCCATACGGCGGAACCGGTGTCCTCGCACCGGAGTGAGCGTGCAGGCGTTCGTCATGCACGCTCCAACGAGAACGGGACCCATTTGAAGATCGGGGCGTCCTCGCCCCGAGATTCGGTGCCACCGATCGCGGCCGAGCCGGGATCCGAACCCTTCCGCGAAGATCGTTGTTTTTCGCGGGGGATCCCGGCCGGCGGAACACCCGCGTATGGTTCGCATTACATACGTACGGCTTCATCGCAGGTCACGGCTCACGGGCCACCCGGCCCGGGTCAAGGGTGCCGATGACGGCCCCTCGGCCCCTCTCGTCAGCGTCATACCGTTTCCATTCACCCCGTCGCCGACCGGTCCGCAGGCCGGTCGGCGCGGCGGTCCCCGTGTCACCGGCCGCCTCCCCGGGCGCCTTCACTTTTCGAACCGGTTATTACCCTGAAAATATATTGAAATAATCCATCATCAAGTCGATGTCCTAAAGCGGTCAGCCGGATTCCCAGAAGGCGGGCGGCCGGTTTGTCATGGGCACGAAGAAGGTATTCGGCCATGCGGATCCGTGAAAAACCGGGAAAGCGGCCTGTCCCCAAGGACGGGAAACATGATCCATCCTCCGGGAAACCCGTGAACACGCTCCGCCCGTGCACCCGCGGCCGCCTCGTCCTCCCTGAGTTCCGGCCTCCCGCGCCCGACGCCGCGAGCGTCTCTAGGTGATCTCTAGGATCACCTGCGACAGTAAAGCGGCGAGAACTCCGGAAAGATCCGGCGGGGACCGGTGACGGGGTCCGTTTCCCCGGGCCCGGCCCGAGAGGGCCTTCTCCTGGCGCCTCCCCCGCCCCACCGGCCCGGACGACAGGATGGAGGGACCATCGATGGGCGGCTCCCCCTCACGCGCGTACGACGGTGACGACCGCTTCCCCGCGCGTGCGGTTCTCCACCTCTTCCCCCGCTTCCCCCGCGTGGAACGGCTCCTTCCCGGTGTGGGACGTCTCGGAGACCCGTCGCGGCGCGGTCCGGCGGCGACGTGCGCCGGGAGGAACACGGACGCGTCCGGTCCGGCACGGTTCGCGAGCGGCACATGACCCACTCCTTACCCGCCTCTCCCTCCGCGGGAGAGCGGTCCCAGGTCCGGTACGACGCCGAGACCCTCTGCTCGTCCGCACGGCGGACGATCGTCATGTTCCTTCCTGAGCCGGCGAGGAACACCGCGTTCCTCCAGATTTTCGATTCCGCCGTCATCCCGCCGGGGGTGCGGACGAGGATCGTGGTCGATTCGCCGTACGAGACGGCCGGTCTCCCCGCGTCCGTGGAGCTGAGGATCGACCCGCTGATCTCCGAGAGATTCCTGGTGATCGACGATCACATCGCCTTGACGGGCCACGCCTCCCGGATGGCCGTGGTGCGCGCCCCCGTGCTGGTCTCGTTGCTGGGAGACCTGTTCGAGCACGTCTGGTCACGTGCCGAGCGGCGGCCCCGGGAGTGGAAGGCGCCGTTCTCGCTGACGGAGCAGGAGAAGACCGTTCTGAGAATGGCCGCGGAGGGCATGACGGACGAGGTGATCGGCCGCCAGCTCGGGCTCACCTCCCGCACCGTACGCCGTCACATGGCCAACGCGATGGAGCGGATCGGGGCGCAGAGCAGGCTCCAGGCGGGGGTCCGGATCGCCAAAGCGGGGATCGTCTAGGTGGTTCGCGGGAAATCCTGCGTCGCAAACCCGTCGGATAGTGTCTTCCTCACGACTTCGCTGCGCCATGCCCGACCGCGTGGAGGTCTGATGGACGAGACGCGCACCACCGCTCCCGTCGGGGAGAACCTCCCGGTGGAAAAGCTCGGCATTGACATTCTTGGGCCCGTGACCGGCCGGAGGGGCTCACAGCGGCTCGAGCTGGGAGAACCCAGGCGACAGGCCGTCCTCTGCGTCCTGGCGATCAATGCCGGGCAGGTCGTCACCAAGGAGAAGCTGATCGACGGGGTGTGGGGGGAGAGCCCGCCGAAGACCGCGGAACAGAGCGTCTACACCTACGTGTCCGGACTGCGCAGGACCCTGGACCCGGACCGGGATCCGCGCAGGCCTTCGAGGGTGCTGGCCTCCGTCTCGGGCGGATACTCGTTGCGGCTCGCACCCGAGCAGGTGGACGCCCTGGTGTTCGAACAGTGTCTCGACCTGGCGCGGAAGGCGCACGCGGACAACGCGTACGAGACCGCCCTGCGGTCTCTGGACAGGGCCGTGGGACTGTGGCGCGGCACCTGCCTGAGCGGCGTTCCCGGCCCGTCCGCCGAGCTCGAGCGGCACAGGCTGGGCGAGCTGCGCCTGACCGCGCTGGAGTTGCACACGGACCTGCTGCTCCTGCTCGGGCGTCCCCAGGAGGCCGCCGCCCGGCTGGTGCTCCTGACCTCCGAACACCCGCTGCGTGAGCGGCTCCGCGAGCTGTACATGATCGCGCTCTACCGCTGCGGCCGGCAGGTGGAGGCGCTGAGGGTCTATCAGGAGACCCGGCGCCTGCTCGCGGAGGAGTTCGGCATCCAGCCGCACGAGAGTCTGCGCAGGTGTCACGAGCTGATCCTGCGCGCCGACCCGCTGCTCGACCTGCCCTCGGCTCCTCCCACCGCCCCGGAGCCGGTCGCCGCCCCCGCCCCGACGCCCGTCCCCTCTCCCCAGGGCTCCGGGAACCGCGAGAGCTCCCGGAACGCCGGGGGCTCCGGAGGCTCCACGAAGCCGCAGGCCGGTGAGCGAGGATCCTCGAGTTCGCGGCGCCGCACAGCCCCGAGGACGAAGACGGCTCGCCAGTTGCCACGTGACCCCGTCGACTTCGTCGGACGCGCGGAGGAACTCGTACGGCTGAGAGGACTGCTCTCCCCCTGGGACGGTGGCCCGCCGCACCACGTCGTCGCGATCACCGGAGCACCCGGATCCGGCAAGTCGACCCTGGCCATCCGGACCGCGCACCTGGTACGCGACCGTTTTCCCGACGGGCAGCTGTACGCGAACCTGCGCGGGGCGACACCGGGCATGAAGCGGCTCGAACCGGCCGAGGTGATCAACAGGTTCCTGCGCGACCTCGGCATGCCCCCGCACGCCATCCCCGCGGACGTCGACGAGGCCGCGGCGCTGTGGCGCGGCGAGCTCGACGGCCGCGAGATGCTCATCGTGCTGGACGACGCCGCCGATCTGGCCCAGATCCGCCCGCTGCTGTCCGTGCCGATGGGCAACGCGATCCTGACGACCAGCCGGGAGAGCTTCACCCTGCTCGACGACTGCGCCCGCGTGCCGATCTCCGGGATGCGGCGGACCGAGTCCTCCGCGATGCTCGCGAAGCTGATCGGGGCGGAGCGGGTCGCCGAGGACGCCCGGGCCACGAGGCGCCTGATCGATCTGTGCGGAGGCCTGCCGCTGGCCGTCGGCATCGCGGGAGCCCGGCTGGCGAACCGGCCGCGCTGGAACGTGACCGATCTGGTGGTCCGGCTGGACGACGAGCACGGGCGGTTGCGGGAGCTGGCGGCGGGTGATCTCGCGGTGAGGTCCAGCCTGGCGGTCAGCTACGACATGCTCGCCGGCAGCGACCACCTCCTCGACCGGACGGCCGCCCGCGCGCTGCGCGCGCTCGGCGTGCTGCAGACGGCCGACGTGACGGCGCACATCGTCGGCGCCCTGCTGGACGTCCCGGTGGAGACGGCGGAGCAGGCCATGGAACGGCTGGTCGACGCGCATCTCTCGGAGATGGACGAGCCGGGAAGATACCGGCTGCACGACCTCGTGCGGCTGTTCGCCAAGGAGCGGGCCGCGCAGGAGGAGCCGGAGGCCGACCGCGACGCCGCACTGGACCGGGCGCTGAGCTCGTACGTCGGGACCACCCGCCTGGCCATGAAACTGGGCCGCTACCCCCGCCCGGCCTCGACGGACGTCGATCTCAGCGCCGCCCCCCTCCCCCTCGCCTCCGACGAGGAGGCCCGCGAGTGGCTGGACCGGGAACAGGCCAATCTCCTGTCCGCCGTCTCCCAGGCGATATCCGCCCCCCGGGAGCGGACCGCCCGTCTCGGTGTCGCCCTGGTCCTCGCGCTGTTCTGGCATCTCCACCACGCCGCTCTCCTCCCCTGGCTTCTCGCGATCAGCCCGCAGATTCTCGCGATCGGGCGGCGGCTGGACGATCGCGGCCTCGAGGCGAACGCGCACCACGTGGAGGGCATCCTGAGGAACACGGTCAACCGCCCGGAGGAGGCCGTGCCCCACTTCCAGCGGCAACTGATCCTGTGCCGCCGGCTGTCCGACTCTCACGGGGAGCAGAAGGCGCTGGGCAGTCTCGCCATGAACTACCTCGAGCTCGACCGCTACCAGAAGGCCATCGACTGCGCCAGGAAGCAACGGAAGATCGCGAACGCGATCGGGCACGGGTCGGGCGAGGCCTACGCGCTCACCATGATCGGCGCGGGGTACAACGGCCTGCGCCGGTTCGGACAGGCACGGGCGGCACTGGAGGAAGCCCTGCTCAAGTGCCGGGTGAGCGGCAACGTCTACCAGGAGTCCTCCGTGCACAACAGGTTCGGGGACCTCTACCTCAACCTGGGGGACGCCGAGTCCGCCAGAGCGTCCTTCGAGGCCGCCCTCGACTGTGCGCGCGTCGTGCGGCTGAACGTCGCCGAACCGTACCTGTTCCTCGGCATGGCCCGATCCCTCCGGCTCCTCGGTGAGACGGAACACGCCTCGGCCTACCTGGCGCGCTCCCTCGCGATGGCCAGGGAGGTGGGAAACGAGGAGGTGGAGAAGCAGGCGCTGGTGGAGGAGGCGGCCATCCTGGGCTCCCGGGAAAAGCCGATCACGCTCATGGGCCAGGCGATGCTTCTCTGAGCTTCCCCGAGCTTCCCCGAGCTTCCCTGACCCCGCAGGCGGGCACACGCGCGACGCTTCTCCGGGTACCGCGCAGCCGGGCACACGTGCGCGGCCCGGCACGACCGCCGGACACGAGCGGCCCGGCACGGCGGCCGGCACAACCGCAAGATTCGCCAACGGTCACCCCCCGCGTTCCGTCGTGCCTGCCATGTCCTCCCCCGGACCCGGCTGATGTACTGCTGGAATGAGCGGCATCGAAACACGGCGGCATCGCGGCGTCGGCGAGAGCGTCCTGCGTCCCGACGGGACGCTGAAGGTGACGGGCGAGTTCGCCTACTCGTCCGACCTGTACCTGGCGGACATGATCTGGGGGGTCACCCTCCGCAGCCCGCACCCGTCGGCGTGGATCCGCTCGATCGACATCGGCCCCGCGCTGGCCATGCCCGGCGTGTACGCGGTCCTCACCCACGAGGACGTGCCGGGCGCGAAGTTCTACGGCCTGGACCACCGGGACCAGCCGGTGCTCGCCGTCGACCAGGTCCGCTACCAGGGCGAGCCGGTCGCGTTGGTCGCGGCCGACCATCCCGAGCGCGCCAGGCGGGCGGCCGAGGCCGTCGTCGTGGAGTACGAGGTCCGCGAGGCCGTCACCGATCCGCGCCGGGCCGCCTTCGACGCCTCCTGCCCCTCGGTCCACGAGAGCGGCAACGTGCTGCGCCACCAGCCGATCCGGGTCGGCTCCTCGTTCGAGGCCCCCGTGGTCGTCACCGGCGAGTACGAGGTCGGCATGCAGGACCAGGCCTTCCTCGGCCCCGAGTCCGGGCTGGCCGTACCGGCCGAGGACGGCGGGGTGGACCTGTACATCGCCACCCAGTGGCTGCACGCCGACCGGGAGCAGATCGCGCCGTGCCTGGGGCTGCCCGAGGAGAAGGTACGGCTCTCGCTGGCCGGGGTGGGCGGGGCGTTCGGCGCCCGCGAGGACCTGTCCATGCAGGTCCACGCGTGCATGCTGGCCCTGCGCACCGGCCGTCCCGTGAAGATCGTCTACAACCGTGAGGAGTCCTTCTACGGCCATGTCCACCGCCATCCGGCCCGGATGCGCTACGAGCACGGCGCCACCCGCGACGGCGGGCTGCTGTACGTCAGGGCGGAGATCCTGCTGGACGGCGGCGCCTACTGCTCCACCTCTCCCGCCGTGGTCGGCAACGCGGCCTCCCTGGGGGTGGGCCCGTACGAGGTGGACAACGTGTGGATCGACGCCTACGGCGTCTACACCAACAACCCGCCCTGCGGCGCGATGCGCGGCTTCGGCGCGGTCCAGGCCTGTTACGCGTACGAGTCGCAGATGGACAGGCTGGCCGAGGCGTGCGGGATCTCCCCGGTCGAGGTCAGGGTCCGCAACGCCGTCTCCCAGGGGTCGGTGCTGGCCACCGGGCAGGTGATCGACTCACCCGCGCCGCTGGCCGAGATGCTCAGGGAACTCGCCGCGATGCCGCTGCCCGCCCCGCCGGACGCCTCGGATGTTCCGGGTGTCCCGGATCTGCGGAACATGCCGGGCGGAGTCT
The DNA here is from genome assembly GCF_051918945.1 of Streptosporangium sp. LJ11. Taxonomy (NCBI): domain Bacteria; kingdom Bacillati; phylum Actinomycetota; class Actinomycetes; order Streptosporangiales; family Streptosporangiaceae; genus Streptosporangium; species Streptosporangium sp. LJ11. The sequence continues at coordinate 241,080 of NZ_JBPXMB010000010.1, read as the reverse complement.
CGCAGACCACCCACGGCGAGGGGGTGCGGCGCGGTGTCGGGTACGGCGTGGGCATCAAGAACATCTGCTTCTCCGAGGGCTTCGACGACCACTCGACCGCCAGGGTGAGGGTGGAGCTGATCGGCGGCGAGCCGCACGTCCTGGTGCACACGGCGGCGGCCGAGGTGGGGCAGGGCCTGCTGATGGTCCAGGAGCAGATCGCCAGGACCGAGCTGGGGATCGACGCGGTGACGGTCGCGCAGGCCGACACGTCGGTCGGCTCTGCCGGGTCCTCGTCGGCGTCGCGCCAGTCCTACGTCACCGGCGGCGCGGTGAGGGCGGCCTGCGAGGCCGTGCGGGAGCGGCTGGCGAAGCTGACGAGCGACGGGTCGTCGCTGGTGGAGGCGCTGGAGCGGGCCGGGGCGGTGGAGGAGACGAGGGAGTACCGGCACCGGCCCACCTTCCCCCTGGACCCGGTCACCGGGCAGGGCGACTCGCACACCCAGCTCGCCCTGTGCGTCCACCGGGCCGTGGTGGACGTGGACGTGGAGCTGGGACTGGTCAAGGTGGTGGAGCTGGCGGCCGTCCAGGACGTGGGCAAGATCATGAACCCGCTGGCGCTGGAGGGGCAGATCCACGGCGGCTCGGCCCAGGGGCTGGGGCTGGCGCTGATGGAGGAGATCCAGGTCCGCGACGGGCTGGTGCTCAACCCGTCGTTCACCGACTACCTGATCCCCACCATCCTCGACATGCCGCCCATGCGGCTGTCGATCATGGAGAATCCCGACCCGAACGCCCCCTACGGCCTGCGCGGCGCGGGCGAGCCGCCCACGCTCTCCTCCACCCCCGCGGTGGCCGCCGCCGTACGGGCCGCCACCGGCCTGCGGCTGCCCCGGGTGCCCATCCGCCCCCATGACATCGCCCTGGAGGGGTGACTCCCTCCGTGAAGGAGGGGACCCGGAGGCATCGCGCCGGCCGGGGTCAGCCGGCGTCCTCCTGCTCGCAGACGACGCCGTCCTTGTCCCCGTCGATGTACCACTGGTACTCCTCGTGGATGTCCCGGGTGTAGGGGCCGTATCCGTTCTCCGTCGCGGCCTTGCAGCTGGAGAACCTGCGGTCGACGCCCTCGCCGGACGCGTTCTGCGAGGTGTCCCCGGTGGTGTCCGCCGGGCGGTTCGCGTCGGCCCCGGCGGTGTTCGTGGTGGCCGGGCCGGTGGCCGGCGGGGTCACGGGCTGGTTCGCCGGAGGGGTCACGGGCTGGTTGGCCGGAGGGGTCACGGGCTGGTTGGCCGGAGGGGTCGCGGCCGGGCCGTCCGACGGGGTGAAGACCGACGCGCTCGGCTGCGTGCCGCCCGTCGGCTGCGGGGCGACGGCCCCCGAGCCGAGCAGTCTGACGACCATCGCGTCCGCCTGCTCCTTGGTGAAGGACCCGGCGATGCTCAGGCTGTCGTCGGTGATCGCCTGGGCGACCCGGGGGGCCGCCACCACCTTCTGTCCCACGACGATCGCGATCTGCTGCCTGACCGGGTCGTCCTCGTTGACCGCCTCCGCGGTCAGGTCGTTGATCTGCTCGCGGAAGGCGGGCGCGAACGCGATCCTGACCGAGTAGGCGCCGCTCTTCTCCTGGATCGCCTCGATCTTCCGTACGGCGTTCACGTTGACCCCGGCGGCGACCGAGTAGCAGGTCTGCCCGAGGTCGTCGGGATAGGTCTCCGGAACCGTGCAGGCTCCGGGCTTCGCCTCGATCACCGGGGCGAAGTGGAGGGGGGTCGCGAGCCGCTTGGGCGGCGTGGCACCGAGCGGCATGTCGGGGTTGCGGGTCATGAGCACCGCGATGGTGCCGAGCACTCCGGTGATCAGCACGACGACGACCAGGACGGTCACCAGGATCGCGGTGGTGACCCGGCTCGCCCTGGGCTCCCCGGGCGTCCCGTCCGGCGACTCCCCGGCCCGCCGCCCGCCGCTCCCGGGAACCCCCGCCCCGGGCCCGCCCGCTTCCGGCTCGCCCGGTCCCTGGCCGGTGGGCGCCTGCCCCTCGGCGAGCGCCAGGGTGTCGGCATCGGGGCCACCCGGGCCCTCGGGAACCGAGCCCCCCGGACCGCCGGAGCCCCGCCCGCCGAGAGGGGTCCCCCCGAAGGCCGGATCGCCGATCCTCGTACCCCCGGGGCCCAGGGGGTCGGGGCCGGGATCGCCGAGCCCCGCACCACCGGCGCCGAAAGCCTCGGAGCCGGAACCTCTGGCGCCGAAAGCATCGAAGTCAGAACCACCGGACCCGGCACCGGGACCGCCGAAGGCGTCGAAGTCAGAGCCACCGGGACCGGCACCGGGACCGCCGAAGGCGTGGAGGCCGGAACCACCGGGACCGGGGCCCTGAACGGGGCCGCCGAAGGCGTCGAAGGAGGAACCGCCGGGACCGGAGCCGGCGCCGCCGAAGGCGTCGAAGGAGGAGCCGCCAGGGCCGGGAACGGGGCCGCCGAAACCCCGATCGCCGCGACCCGGCTCGTCGAAGCCGGCCGGACCGCCGGGGCCGGCGGGGGCGGCAGGGGGGCCGTCGTCCGATTTCCCCGCACCGCGGGCGTGGCGTCCGGGCGAGGCGCCAGGGCGGCCCGGCGGGGTGAAGGCGTCATAGGAGCCGGAGGAGGACCACGGCTCGTCAGAGGGGTCGTCAGGCCCGGCTGGAGGTCCCTGCGGTACGGGCGGCCCACCCTGCCCCGCGTGCATCCCCATCGTCATATCCCCGTATTCCTCGCATCTGTTCGCGGCGAGCCTACCGATCGGCGCGGGGAGCCGGTAACCCCGCACGTCACGACGACTCCCGGGAGACCGAACGTCGACGACCGCTGACGGAATGTCATCGACCTCGACCCCATTCCTGCCACCCCGTGCGTGACCGCCCCCTTTCGGGGAACGCACAGTGAAGAAGAGGACACGCGCCACCCTTGGAGGAGCCGTGAAGATCTCCGTTCCCCGTGAGGTCAAGAACCACGAGTACCGCGTGGCGCTGACCCCCGCCGGGGCCCACGAGTTCGTCCGGCACGGCCATCAGGTCTTCGTCGAGAAAGACGCCGGGACGGGATCTTCCATTCCCGACGCCGACTTCCAGAGCGCCGGCGCGACCATCCTCGACTCGGCCGACGACGTGTGGGCCGCGGGAGACCTGGTCCTGAAGGTCAAGGAGCCGGTTCCCGAGGAGTACCACCGGATGCGCAAGGGCCAGGTGCTCTTCACCTACCTGCACCTGGCCGCCTCGCCCGCGTGCACCCGCGCCCTGCTCGACGCCGGGGTCACCGGCATCGCCTACGAGACCGTGCAGAACGCGAACGGCTTCCTGCCCCTGCTGGCTCCCATGTCGGAGGTGGCCGGGCGGCTCGCCCCCCAGGTGGGGGCGTACCACCTGATGCGCCAGGGCGGCGGGCGCGGCGTGCTGATGGGCGGGGTGTCGGGCGTGCACGCGGCCAGCGTGGTCGTGATCGGCGCCGGGGTCTCCGGCATGAACGCCGCGGTCATCGCGCTGGGCATGCAGGCGGAGGTGCTGCTGCTGGACCGCGACATCGACAGGCTCCGCCAGGCGGACGTGATCTACAAGGGCCACTGCAAGACCATCGCCTCCACCACGTACGAGATCGAGCGGGCGGTGCTGAACGCGGACCTGGTCATCGGCGCGGTGCTGGTACCGGGCGCGAGGGCGCCCAAGCTGGTCGACAACCAGCTGGTCTCGCGGATGAGGCCGGGATCGGTCCTGGTGGACATCTCCATCGACCAGGGCGGCTGCTTCGAGGACTCCCGGCCCACCACCCACGCCGAGCCGACCTACCGGGTGCACGACTCGGTGTTCTACTGCGTGGCCAACATGCCGGGCGCGGTACCGCACACCTCGACGTACGCGCTCACCAACGTGACCGTCCCCTACGCGCTCGCGATCGCCCACCTGGGCTGGCGGGAGGCCCTGCGGAGCGACCCGGCGCTGGCGCTGGGCCTGAACACGCACGGGGGGCACCTGACCAACCGGCCCGTGGCCGAGGCTCACGGGCTGGAGGCGGTGCCCCTGGAACGGATCCTGCGGGCCTAGCGGCCGGGACGCCTCGTCAGGACGGCGTCACCGGCGTCCGTACCGGCTGTACCGGCCGGATCAGGGTGCCGGGGTGCCGCTGGGAGCCGGGGCGTCCGTGGCGGACGCGTCGGGGGCGGCCGACGGGCTCTGGCTGGGCGCGGTCTCCGGGATGGGCGCCTCGGCGGTGGTGGTGCCCACGCCGCCGCTGCAGGACGCGCCGAGCTCGGGGGTGTCCGGGCCGTTCTTGTACTTCTGGATGAACTTGGGCAGGCGCCCGTCGTTCGCGCTGTCCAGCTTGAGCTGGTGGTTCCAGGAGCTGGCCACGACCTTGGAGGGCAGGCCCGGGTACGGGCTCAGGAGCATGTACTCCTTGGAGGCCAGTTCCCTCAGCGTGTCCACCTCGGCCTTGGGGAGGTCCGGCCGGTAGGTGATCCACACGGCGCCGTGCTCCATGGCGTGAACGGCGTTCTCGTTGTTGATCGGCTGGTCGTAGATGCCGCAGTTCTGCCAGGCCGGGTTGTGCTCACCGCCCATCGGCGGAGTTTCCTTGTACGTCACCTTGGTCTGGGTGTGCTGGCTACCCGCGTACTTCGCGGTGACGACGTTGTCCAGCGAGTTCGTGGCCCGCTCGTTGACCATGTAGAAGGCGACCACCGCTACGAGCAGAACGACGACGGCACCTCCGGCACCCCACATCAGGAACGCGGCCCTGCGCTCCTTGCGCTTCTGCTCCTCACGCATACGGGTGAGGTGCTCACGCCTCGCCTGCGCCTTTTCCTTGGTCATCAACCCTCCAGCCGCAAACAACTTCGGGTCACCCTATGCCCTACCGGCGTATGTGGAGAATAAGGGGATGACAACGCCTGATACAGCGACGTTTCTCGACAGTGGGTACTCTGGGCAGGTAATGGAAATCCCCGGTAAAGATGGCACGAGGTCCAGGCGTGGCGTGGCGGCCGGAGTGCTGCTCGGCTGCCTGGTCGCGGCGGTCGCGTTGCTGCTGGTGGTGGGAAGGACGTCCACCCCGACCGACGCCTCGCCGGAGGCGGGCTTCGCTCGCGACATGTCCGTTCATCACGCCCAGGCCGTCGAGATGGCCTTCATCGCCAGGGACGGGAGCGCGGACGACACGCTCCGGCGGCTGGCCTACGACATCATCGTCACCCAGACGGCCCAGCGCGGCATGTTCATCGGCTGGTTGCAGCAGTGGGGCCTGAACCAGTCGAGCGAGCGCCCCTCCATGGCGTGGATGGCCGGTCACGGCGGCGGTCACGCTGTAACACCGGACGCTCCCGCCGCGATGCCCGGTATGGCAAGTGAGGACGAGCTCGAAAAGCTCCGCGAGGCCACAGGCAAGGACCAGGAGATCCTCTTCCTGCAACTCATGATCCGTCATCACGAGGGCGGCGTGCAGATGGGCAGGGGTCTGCTGAAACTGTCCGACCGCGAAGAGGTGGCCACCATGGCACAGCACATCGTCGACGGTCAGACGGGCGAGATCGAGTTGATGACCGACATGTTGCGGCAGCGCGGCGCCCAGCGGCTGCCTTCCATCCTTTAATGGCGTCGGCGCGTCCCTGTGCGGCCGGTCTCCGGCCAGGGCAGCATGGAGCCAACCTGGCCGGAGGAAAGAGAATGGTGAACGACGAGCCGGAGAACCGCCTGGAGGTGAGCATCTCCGCCGAGGTGGAAATGGGGCAGTACGCCAACTTCGCCTCTGTATGGCATACCCAGGATGGATTTGTCCTGGATTTCGCGGTGATCACCAGGCCGCCCCAGCTGGCCAACGACCCCTCCTCCGGGCAGCACTTCGTGAGCGTGCCGACCCGGATCGTCAGCCGGATCCGCATTCCCCCGAGCCAGGTGTTCGAGCTGATGAAGGCCCTCGAACAGCAGCTGACCGCGTACGAGCACGAGACGGGTCACAAGAACTGAGGCCCGGTGCGGGCACCCCCACGCCGGGCCCTCACGCCGGGCCCTCACGCCAGGCCGATGGCCTCACGCGCCTCGGCCAGCAGCCCGCCGGTGCGCTCGACGGCCAGCGCCGCCCCGCCCTCCAGGAGCCGCGACAGCTCGGCCTGGTCGGCCGACAACTCGGCGTGGCGCTCCTGGACGGGCCGCAGCGTCTCCACCACCGCCTCGGCCGTGTCCCGTTTGAGCGCCCCGTACGACCCGTACGAGAGCGACTCGACCGGCCGGTCCGAGCAGGCCGCGAGGACGGTGAGCAGGTTGGAGACGCCGGGCTTTCCCGCGGGGTCGTACGCGACCTCGGTGCCGGAGTCGGTCACCGCGCGCATGACCTTGCGCCGCAGGTCGGCGGGCGGGTCGAGCAGGTAGATCGTCCCGGCGGGCGAACCATCCGACTTGCCCATCTTCGAGGTGGGCGCGCTCAGGTCCATCACCCTGGCGGCGACCTGCGGGCGCACGGCCTCGGGCACCGTGAAGACCTCGCCGTACAGCCGGTTGAACCGCAGGGCCAGGTCCCGGGTCAGCTCCACGTGCTGGCGCTGGTCCTCCCCCACGGGCACGGCGTCCGCCCGGTGCAGCAGGATGTCGGCGGCCATCAGCGCGGGATAGGTGAGCAGCGAGAGCCGCACCTCCTCCTGCCGGGCGGATTTCTCCCTGAACTGGATCATGCGCCGCATCTCGCCGAAGTACGCCGTGCTCTCCAGCAGGTAGGCCAGCTCGGTGTGCGCGGGCACCCGCGACTGGACGTAGACGAGAGAGCGGTCCAGGCCGCAGGCGAGCAGCAGGGTCGCGGCCTCGCGGGTGCGGGCGCGCAACCGCTCCGGGTCGTGCTTGATCGTCAGGGCGTGCAGGTCCGCGACGGCGTAGACGCAGTCGGCCTCGTCCTGGAGCCGTACCGCGGGCATGATCGCGCCGAGGAGGTTGCCCAGCGTGAGACGGCCGGTGGGTTTGAAGGCGGAGAAGACGCGCTTTGTCATGGTCACTCCTGGTGAGAAGAGGACCGCCGCATACCGGTCGTACGGCAACGCGCCCGGAACGCGAAAACGACCGCCGGTGAACGGCGGCCGTTTGGTGCGCAGTCGGGACTGGCTAGCGGATCCGCCTCTCGACGGCCCGCCACAGACCCAGACTGTGCTTGCTCATGCCGGCGAGTCTAACTCCTGCGCCACCGCGGCGGCAAAGGCGTCCACGTCGGCCTCGGTGGTGTCGAACGCGGTCATCCAGCGGACCTCGCCGGTGGCCTCGTTCCAGGTGTAGAACCGGAAGCGCTTCTGCAGGCGCTCGGTCACGTCCCTGGGCAGGATCGCGAAGACCGCGTTGGCCTGCACGGGACGCGGGACCTCCACCCCGGGCACGTCCCGCACGGCGTCGGCGAGCCGCAGGGCCATCGCGTTGGCGTTGCGGGCGTTGCGCAGCCACAGGTCGCCCGCGAGCAGCGCCTCGAACTGCACCGAGACGAACCGCATCTTGGAGGCGAGCTGCATGGCGCTCTTGCGCAGGTAGCGCAGGCCGCGCACGGCATCGGGGTTGAGCACCACGACGGCCTCGCCGAACATCAGACCGGCCTTGGTGCCGCCGAAGGACAGCACGTCCACGCCCACGTCGGTGGTGAACGCGCGCAGCGGCACGTCCAGCGCGGCGGCGGCGTTGGTCGCGCGGGCGCCGTCGAGGTGGACGACCATGCCGAGGTCGTGGGCGTGGTCGCAGATCGCCCCGATCTCCTCCGGCGTGTAGAGCGTGCCCAGCTCGGTGGTCTGGGTGATCGACACCACCCTGGGCTGTGCCCGGTGCTCGTCGCCGAAGCCCCACGCCTGCCTGTCGATCAGCTCGGGCGTGAGCTTGCCGTCCGGGGTGGCGACCGGCAGCAGCTTGAGCCCGGCCGACCGCTCGGGGGCGCCGCCCTCGTCGGTGTGGATGTGCGCCGACTCCGCGCAGACCACCGCCTCCCAGTGGGCGGTCATCGAGCGGAGCGCGACCACGTTGGCTCCGGTGCCGTTGAACATCGGCCACGCCTGCGCGGCGGGGCCGAAGTGCTTCCTGAAGACCTCCTGCAGCGCGGCGGTGTAGACGTCGTCGCCGTACGCGGTCTGGTGGCCCCCGTTGGCGAGCGCGATCGCCTGGAGGATCTCCGGGTGGACCCCGGCGTAGTTGTCGCTGGCGAAGCCCTTCACCAGCGGGTCGTGCCTGCGGATGGCGTCCGTCACGCGGTCTTCCCCTCCTGTGTGGCGGTGAGGTCGATCCGGGTGCCGTTGGCGTCGGTGCTCCACAGGGCGTCGATCGCCTCGGCGAGGTCGTCGACGTCGGTGAAGCCGGGGAACGTCCGCTCGGGGCTCGCCGCGCGCATGCCCTCGTGCACGAGCGCCTTCACGACCAGGATGTTCGCGGTGGAGCCGGTGCCCTCCAGGGCGTCGGCGAAGGCCAGGGTCCACGCCTCGGAGGCGGCCTTGGCCGTGCCGTACGCCGCGTTGCCCTGGGTGGGACGCTCGGCCGCCTTCGCGGAGACGATGGCGAACCGGCCGCGCTCGCTCGCCTTGAGCAGCGGCTCGAAGGCGAGGGTGACGTGCTGGAGGGTACGGACCAGCAGGTCGTGCAGGAGCGCCCAGTCGTCCAGCGACGTCTCGGCGAAGGTCTTGGACCCGCGCCAGCCGCCGACCAGGTGCACGATCCCGTCCACCCTGCCGTGCTCGGCCCGCACGTCCGCCGCGAGCCTCGCGACGGCGTCGGCGTCGAGCAGGTCGACCGCCAGGGACCCCTCGGCTCCGCTCTTGTCGACGCCGATCACCGTGTGACCCTCGCCGGTGAACCTGCGGACGACGGCCCGGCCCGCGGGGCCGCCCGCACCGGTGACAAGGATGATCATGCTCGGATGCCCTTCGTGGAGTCGACGACATCGCCGAGCTTACGGCGCAGGGCCTCGTAGAACATGCTCAGGGGGAACTCGTCGGGCAGCACCGCGTCCACCACCGCCTTGGGGAATCCCTCGACGGGCAGGGCGCCGACCCCGCGGGCCCAGACCGAGGCGGGGTTCGGCTCGACATAGGCGGCGACCAGCTGGTGGGCGGCGAGCCAGTGGGCGAGCTTGGAGCGGTCGATGCCGTCCCGGTAGAGCTTCTCGACCTCGCCCCGCAGGTCCGCGACGCCCTCGGCGAGCCGGTCCCAGTCGACGCTCAGCCGGTTGTCGGTCCACCGGACGACGTCGTTGCGGTGCAGGTACGAGAAGAGCAGCTGCCCGCCCAGGCCGTCGTAGTTGCGGACCCGGTCACCGGTGATCGGGAAGCGGAACAGCCGGTCGAACAGGATCGCCAGCTGGACGTAGCGGGCGTGCGGCACGCCCTCCTTCTCCAGCTTCACGGCCTCGCCGAACGCGGTCAGGTCGCAGCGCAGCTCCTCGAGGGAGTAGAGCCAGTACGGCATCCGCTGCTTGATCATGAAAGGGTCGAACGGCAGGTCGCCGTGGCTGTGGGTGCGGTCGTGGATCAGGTCCCAGAGCACGAAGGTGTCCTGGGCCAGCTCCTGCGACGCGATCAGCCTGGCCGCGTCCGGCGGCAGCGCGAGCTTCAGCGTGGCCGCGGCGGCCCCGCTCACCGCGCGGAACCTCGCGGCCTCCCGGTCGGCGAAGATCCCGCCCCAGGTGAAGCGGGCCGGGGTCTCGCGGACCGCGACGGTCTCGGGGAAGAGCACCGCGGAGTTGGTGTCGTAGCCGGAGGTGAAGTCCTCGAAGGCGATCGGCACGAACATCGGGTTGTCGTAGCCGTTCCGCTCCAGCTCGGCCAGCCACTCGGGCCAGATCGTGCGGATCCACACGGCCTCGAGGTGGCGGAAGGTGGTGCCGTTCTGGGTGTACATCGGGAAGACGACCAGGTGCTCCAGCCCGTCCACCCGCTGGGTGTCGGGGTGGAAGGCGTCGAGCGCGTCGAGGAAGTCGGGGACGCCCAGCCCCTGGTCGGCCCACTTGCGGAGGTCGGCGACGACGGCGGCCAGGTAGGCGGCGTCGTGCGGGAAGCGCGGCGCGAGCCGCTCGACGTGCCCGGCGATCGCGGAGACCAGCTCGGCGGCCCGCGGCCTGTCGCCCTCCTCCGGGACCGAGCCGTCCTTGACCTGCAGCGGCCTGAGGGCCTCGACGGCGTCCTTGAGCTTCTGGAACTCGGCGCGGGCCTCGGAGTCGCCGGTCACCGAGTCCCCGGCGACCGCCGGGCTCTTGGCGGCGGGGACGCGGGCGGCCCAGGTGACGAGGTTGCCCCAGAGCGCGGCGTGGTCGTAGTCGCCGATCGAGTCGTCACCGAACAGGTCGGAGTCGGCGACCACCACGACGCGGCCCTCGCCGTGCCGTACGGCCACCGCCAGCGGGCGGTTCGCGGGGGTCGCGGTGGGCGAGGTGGTGAACAGGACGGCCGCGTGGTCGGGGGCGGTGAGCACGCCCGACCGGTAGAAGCAGGCGCGCCGGGCCCCGGCGAGCAGGTCCTGCCCGTTTTCCGAGGTGTCCCGGGGAGTGCCCAGGACCCAGGAGGCCACGCCGTTGTGGGCGTTCCCGGGATCCCGGACGAGGGTGTGCTCGACGCCCACGCCGAAGCGCGCGAGCAGCTCTGTGAGGTTGCTGCCGTACTTCTCCTGCTCGTACTCGGCCAGCACGACCAGCCCGCCGCCGTCGCGGACGTACTCCTCGATCGCGTCGAGTTCCTCGACGGGGAGGACCGGGCTGCCGAGCCCGGTGGTGTGCTCCCACCGGTCACCGGAGGGGTGCGCGATCACCAGCACGTCCCGCGCGCTCAGCAGGCCCGGGGTGAGCGGGCCCTCGACGTGCGCGTCCACGGAGTGCCCCAGCCCGCGCAGCAGCCCGGCCGCGCGCGCGTAGCTGCTGTCGTCGGGATGGCCGGGATTCATCGTCTCGGCCACATCCCGCCGGATGGTCCACGACTCGCTGTGTGCCTCGTCGAACAGTACGCGCGGGAAAGCTGACACGATAAATCCTCCTTCAGATGAGATTGGGTAACGGAAAATATACACAATCTATGCCCGTTTTGACGCATCCCTTATGGAGCGAGGAGGGTAAAAGATCGAGGTCCCGCAGCGGGGTCAGGCGGCGGACCGGTCGAGCCGGCCGACGACGGTGTCGACGGCCTCAGCGCTCAGATGTTCGGTGAGGAGGCGCCCGAGCCCTGTCTCGCCGAGGATCGCGCGCCGCCGTCCGAGCCGGTTCAGGTCAACGGTGATCTTGGATGCCTGAAGTCCGATGCGAACGGGCAGGCCGCGCGTGACGAAGACCACAGTCTCAGCGGCTCCGCCCGTCTCGGTGCGCAACGCACCGATCCGGCTGTGGCCACAAGCCGTGCCCGGCCCGGTCACCGGGTTCCTCGTTGACGGTCAGGGATCGGCGGTGGCGCTCCGGCCCCCGCTCGCACTCCCCCGTGTCCAGGTCGGCCTGGGCGCGCACGATGAAGACGTCGTACGCCTCCGCCGCCGGTTCGCTCACATGACCCCCGCGGACTTAATGTCGGTGTGTTCCTCCGTTTGCGGATAGACGGACAGTTGGTCATTTATTGCTACTCCCGGCCAGGGAAACATTTCGCGCCATAGCCTGATCGCATGGATATCGCGGATCTGGCGGTCGCCGTGATCGGTGCTGTGGCGGGCATCGCGGGCGCCTACTTCGCCTGGGTTTCCGTACGAAAGAAATCCCCCGGAAAGCGCGCCTCCCGCACCCCGATCTCCCCGGCGTCCTCCCCCGGAAGCGGTGGCACAGTGACGACTTACGATGTGTTTGTCTCCTATTCGCACGACGACGCCGACATCGTCACCGACCTGGCCGAGCGGCTGGAACGGCGCGGCATCCGGGTGGTCTACGACAAGCTGGTCGTCGGGCCCGCTTCGATCATCTTCCACGAGGTGGAGGAGGCGATCAGGAACTCGGCGCACGGGCTGCTCGTCTTCAGTCCCGCGTCGATGACGAGCGGCCCGGTGAAGAACGAGTACCACGTGTTGCTCCAGCGGTCCATGTACGACGGGCGGTTGCTCATCCCGGTCCTCGTCAAAGACGTGAAGACTCAGGATCTGCCGGAATTCGTCAAGATCCGCTTCTACAGCGACCTGCGCGGCGTTTCCGACACGGTCTTCGACCGGCGGGTGGACGAGATCGCGAAAGCCGTCCGGAGGGCACCGTGAGCGACGCGTACGTCTCCCACGCCCCGCAGGACGCCGAGTGGGTCCGCTGGCTCGCCGACCGGCTGCGCGCGGAGGGCCTGGAGGTCACCTACGGGGAGGTGCTCAGGTCTCCCGGCGCGATCGTCGTCGAGGTGATCGAGAAGGCGATCCGGGACGCGACCCACGGGATCCTGGTCTTCAGCCGGGCCTCCCTGACCGACCCCTGGGTGCGCCTGGCGTACGCCTCGCTGATCCGGCGCTCCGTCGAGGGTGGGCGGCGGTTCATCCCGGTGCTGATCGAGGACGTCGAGCTGCCTGAGTTCGCGGCCGACCGGTTTCACGTGGACCTGTCCTCGGTGGACGGACACGACCACGACCGGCGGCTGGACGAGCTGGTCCGGGCGCTGCGCGGGCGGGTGCCGGAGGTGGCGCCGGGCCCCGCCGTCAGGCCGGGCAGCGGGGTACGCCCGGAGAAGCCCCGGCGCTGCACGCTCCGGATCTCCCCGGACGAGGTCACGCTCCGGACCTCGTCGCACGAGTCCGTAAAGCAGGACGCACCGGATGGGACGCCGCGCCTGGCGCCGGCCGCCGGGAGCCCGGCGCGGGCGGCCCACTCCCCGGCCCGGAGTCCGAGGCTGGACGAGCTGGTCTGGCGGCTGGGGTCCGCTCGCGAGCGCGGCGACCACATCACGCGAGGTCCTGACGGCTCCGGCGGGGTCAGGGCGCTGCTGGCCGAGTGCGGCCGGGAGCTCGGGCACGCGTACCTCACCGGGGCCGCCGGGGAGGCGCTGGCCGCCGAGCTGGCCGGGGCGCACGCGCTGGGAGCGACGCTCCGGCTCGGCCTGGAGGTCGCCGAGGAGCTGGCGGACCTGCCGTGGGAGACGCTGACGGTGCCGGGGATGGTCGAGCCGCTGGCGCTGCATCCCCGGGTGCGGCTCTACCGGCACGTTCCGGCCGATACGACTCCCTCCATCACGATCTCGGGCCCGCTGCGGATCCTGGTCGTGATGGCCGCCCCCGAGGGGCCCGGCGGCGGGGCGGTGCTGGACCTGGAGGCGGAGCTCGCCAAGATCCTCGACTCGGTGGAACGTGCCCGCAGGGGTGGCCGGGACCGTCCCGGGGCGTACGTGCGCATCCTCAACCGGGGAACGCTCGCGGGCATCAGGGAGGCGCTGCTCCAGGAGCGCTTCCACGTGCTGCACATCTCCTGCCACGCCGAACCCGGGGTGCTGCTGCTGGAGGACACGGCCGGACGCGCCGACCGGGTGTCCACGAACCGCTTCGTCCGGGACGGGCTGCCTGCGGATCGCGGGGTGCCGCTGCTGGTGCTGTCCGGCTGCTCCACCGCCCTGGATTCTCCGGAGGGCCGTACGCCCACGGTCACGACCACCGAGACGCCGGAGAAGACCGCGCTGGGCGGGCTGGCGCGCGGGCTGACGGCGGCAGGGGTGCCCAGCGTGCTGGCGATGACCGCCTCGGTCACCGACCCGTACGCCACGGCCCTGGCCGGGCAGCTCTACTACGAGCTGGCGGTCCGGGACGTCCCCGAGGTGCTGCCCGCGTTCTGTGACGCGCGGCGGCGGCTGGAGGAGGAACGCCGGCGGCTGCCTCCGGGCAGCCTGGGCGCGTCACTCGTGGAGTGGGCCACCCCGGCACTGTTCCTGCGCGGCCCCTCGATGTCGCTGTACGACGCAGCCGGAGGGTTCGAGGAGATCCCCACCCCGGCCGAGCCTCGATTCGCCGACGGGGTGCCATTGCGCAAGGTCGGCGAGTTCGTCGGCCGCCGCTCGGAGATCCGCACGGCCCTGGACGCCCTGCGCGGCGACGGTCCCGGCGTACTGCTGCACGGCATCGGCGGGGTCGGCAAGAGCAGCCTGGCCGCCGAGCTGCTGCGCGACCTGGGGCCAGACGCGGGCCCGGTGGTCTCGGCGGTCGGCCAGACCGGTCCCGACCAGCTCCTTGAGGAGATCGGCAGCACCCTGCCGGCAGCCTTCACCGACGAGCGGACCCGTCACCTCGCGGGCCTGGTACGGCAGCCGCAGCACGAATGGAGCGACCGGCTCCAGGCACTCGGGCAGCTCCTCGTCCAGGTGCCGATGACCCTGTTGCTGGACAACTTCGAGGACAACCTGGCACACGACGGCACCGGGTGGAAGGTCGTCAACGAGGAGCTGGCCGGATTCCTGGCCGCCTGGATCCGTCTGCGTGGCAGGCACAAGCTGCTGATCACCAGCCGCTACCCCTTCCCCCTCCCCAAACGCGCCGAACGCCGTCTGCACACCCACCATCTCGGCCCGCTGTCCTGGGCCGAGGCCCGCAAGCTGATGTGGCGCCTACCAGGACTGGACGCGCTGCCGGTCGCCGACCGGCAACGGGCCTGGGCCAGCGTGGGCGGTCACCCTCGGACACTGGAATATCTGGACGCTCTGCTCCGAGGCGGGGAAGCCCGCTTCGACGACGTCCGCGAACGCCTGGAGGACCTCCTCGACCGGCGCGGCATCTCCCATCCTGGGGTGTGGTTGCGTGCCGCCGGGTCAGGCGACTTGGATGCGGCGTTGGCGGAGGCGGTGACGCTGGCGGTGGATGACACGTTGCTGGGTGAGCTGGTGGGGCTGCTGGACGATTTCTCGCGCGAGGTCCTGGTGGGGGCGTCGGTGTTCCGGGTGGCGGTGGATCGGGTGGGGGTGGCCTGGCCGGTCTCGACCCCGGTTGCGGGGGACCCGGAGCAGCCGGATCGACCGGATGAGCTGGTGCGGCGGGCACGGGAGAGGAATCCGCGGGCGGGGTTGGAGGATCCGGGGTCGGCGGAGGAGGAGGCGCGGCAGGACGTGGCGCACTCCCGGGTTCCACCGGTGATCGAGCCCGAGGGGGTGGAGGAGGCGTTGGAGGTGTTGGCGGGGTTGGGGTTGCTGGCGCCGGGTGCGGGGTCCGGTGACTCCGACGGGGAGCGGTCGTTCGTGGTGCACCGGTGGACGGCGACCACGCTGGCCGGGTTGGTGGCCGAGGTAGGGCAGGCGCACGAGGCAGCGGCCCGGTTCTGGCACTGGCGAACCCGGACCCGGCCGCAGAGCCCGCAGCAGGACCTGACGGACATGCTGGAGGCGCGCTTCCATTGGTATGCCGCGGGTGATCTGAACAGTGCCGCGGTGGTGACGGATTGGGTGTGTAAGCGGTTGCATACCTTGGGAGCGTGGAGCTGGGAGGAGCAGCTCCATCACGAGACCCTGTCGTGGTTCGCGGCCGAGAGCCGGCAGCAGGCCGTCGGCTTGCACCAGCTCGGCATCATCGCCCACAGGCGAGGAGACTATGAGCGGGCGTTGCGGCACTACCGCCGCTCCCTGACCCTCAACGAGAAACTCGGCGACCGCGCGGGCATGGCCCGTGGCTATCACCAGCTCGGCATCGTCGCCCAGGAGCGAGGAGAGCATGAGCGGGCACTGGAGCACTACCGCCGCTCCCTGTCCATCGACGAAGAGCTCGGCGACCGCGCGGGCATGGCGAGCGGCTACCACCAGCTTGGCATGATCGCCCAGGAGCGGAGGGAGTACGAGCGGGCACTGGAGCACTACCATCGCTCCCTCACCATCAAAGAGGAACTCGGCGACGAGGCAGGCATGGCCAACGGCTACCACCACCTCGGGATGATCGCTCAGGAGCGAGGAGATCGCGAGCGGGCACTGGAGCACTACCGCCGCTCCCTCACCATCCACGAGAAACTCGGCAACCGGGCAGGCATGGCGGGCGGCTACCACCACCTCGGCATCATCGCCCAGGAGCGAGGAGAGCATGAGCGGGCACTGGAGTACTACCGCCGCTCCCTCACCATCCACGAGGAGCTCGGCAACCGGGCAGGCATGGCCGGCAACTACAGCCAGATCGGTGCGCTGTACACCGAAACGGGCAGAGCCTCCGAGGCAGTGGCCCTCACTGTGCATAGCCTGCTCATCCGTGCCGAACTTCAGATACCCGGAATCAACATCAGCCTGCTCTGGCTCAGACAGCAGCGCGAGGCCCTCGGCGAGATCGAGTTCCGGCGCCTCCTCGCCGAACACCTGAGCGCCGAGGACGTCGACACCGTCACCGGCTGGCTCGGCCAGAACATCGTCGTCGGCTGGTCCGGCCGGTCCGACGAGTGATCCCCCACCGGGCGGCACGCGAACCGGGGCCCTCGCGGACGCGACCTCTTCCCCCTCAAACGACCACGCCGACCGAGGCGTACCTCGATCGGCGTGCTCATCACGGTCGCGGAACCGGGGACGCGGATCGGCGCGCCGTCAGTGGTACGAGTAGATGTTGGGCTCTGGGCTGTTCTCCTGGAGTTCCCGGTGGTTGCCCTCCGGGCCCCACAGTGACCTGTAGGACTGGATGTTGTCCTGGTGCGCCTTCGCGTGCTGGTCGAAGACGACCCAGTTGACCGGCTGGAAGTAGGAGCCGGTCTCGTCCGGCGTGGTGAGGGAGCCGGTGTAGCGGTAGGTGGCGTGCCTCTCGGGCAGCATGGCCCTGAGGTCGACGCCGTGGACGCTCCTGGACTCGCCGATGGCGGGGGGCGACGCGATCAGGCGGTCGTGCTGGGACAGGCCCTGGAAGGACTTGGCGTCGACGAGGACCGAGAAGACCACGTAGCCCTTCGGACCGGTCGCCCGCTCGTGGACGAAGTGGGCCTCGAGGGGGGCGAAGGGCTGGCCGGCGAACTTGTGCTCGGCGTGGCCGTGGAAGTGCACGTTGTTCAGGTTGTAGCGCTGGCCGCCGTAGGTGATGTACGGCCGGGAACCTCCGGCGCCGACGACGAACCTGACGTCGTCGTGCTCGCTCGCCTCCTCCAGCGGGGGCTTGTCCTGGAACAGGAGCGTCCCGTCGACGCTGTGCGGGTAATGGACGGCGAGCGCGGGCCGGGTGCCCGGGCACGCCGTCGAACGGTCGATCTCGACAGGACTCTGGACCGCGCCGTCCGTGCCGTGACCGTGGCACGGCTTGACCTGAGCCTGTACGGGAGTGGAAAGGGAAATGAACGGGAGGGAAAAAACAGTGGCCACCGCAATGGGGGCAAGACGGTACCGCACCAGTCGCCTTTCGTACGAGGGGATGCCAGATACGCCGCCTACGAAGTGCCAAATAGGGCGATGTCCGCATTAAAGGCGACATAAGGGCATTGGTGAGGCTAGTCGAAGAAAGTGAATCTGCACCCTGTTTTTTCGCGTCCAAAACGACCATAAGTAAACAAGCGATTACTTGCCATCGAGACACCGCGCCCCACGAGGACACGATGCGGCGGCCGGATCGGCCCGGCGTCGCCGGGGTGACCACGCCCATCGGACGAACATCCGGGGACCCGCCCCCGGGACGAGTCGTGGACCTGCCACGGGAGCCATCTGTCTCACAGAGCGTGTCGAGACAACCACAAAGGGTACAAGGAGAGCGAAAGGTGACGCCGTAACCGTCATCCAGGGGGGAAGATGCCTGTACGGAGTGCCCGATCCGTTGTCGTCCCGGCAGCGGCACTACTGGCCGTGACACTGATCGGCGGCTGCGGTGGCGACAGGCCGGCCGCGGTGAGACCCGAGGCCGTCGTGGTCGCGACATCGCCGCCCGTAGCCGTTCCGCCCGCCGCCGACCTCCCCGCGACGGATACCGCCCAGGAGTACACCGAGGACGAGTGCCCGGTCGGCGCCAACACCAAGAGGTTCGCCAAGACCCGCTTCGCGCTGCACGCGGGTCTCGCACTGGGGGCCTTCTATCGCTACATCTACAAACCGTTGCGGAGCGGTGGGTTCAAGGCCGGAGCGGAGAAGCGGAAGCGGACCTTCGCGAAGGCCGCCCTGGCCGGGCTCTTCACCGTTCACGAACTGAAGGTCGCCAGGCGCTTCGCCCTGGCCAACCCGACAATGTGCAAGGGCGTCAAAGCGGTCACCGACAGCTTCAGCAACCTGACCGACAAGTTGAAGAACGGCACCGCCACCGAGGCCGACCTCGAGGCCGGCAGGAAATCCTTCGACAGCCTGCGGCAGAACGCCGCGAAGAACGGCTACGACTTCAAGGAGAAGACCGCCGTCGTCCCCGGCGCGGGCTGAGCGCACGTCCGACCGGCAGGTCCCGGAGCGCGGGGCCTGCCGCGACCGACCGGCAGCCCGGCACACCGCCGATCGAAAGCCCTGCCGAGATCGCCCGCCCGGCCGCCCAGCGGCCCGACCGCCCGGCACGGCGCCGAGCGTCCGGAGACGATCATCCGGAGAACGGCGCCACCATCGCGCGTACGGCCTTCTCGAACCTCAGCGCCTGGTCGCGGTCGACGGTGAACGCGATGGGCCTACCCCTGCGGTAGGCGGCGAGCGGCCCGGCCGGGGGCCGGTCGACGAGCGCGGCGATCGGCGGCACGGCCCTGGCCACCGGCTGGGCGAACAACGCCGACATCACCCGCACGAGACCGCGTACCGGCTGGCGGAAGGGTTCGAACAGCCCGGTCGCCACGAACAGCGGGTTGTAGAGCACGTAGCTCGTCCGCTCGCCGTCGTAGGTCGAGGCCAGCAGCTCTCCGGCCCTGGCGCCCTGCATCGTCGCGGTGAAGGGCCGGTAGTCCCTGGTGAACTGCAGGTCGTCCCAGTGGATCCGTCCCGCGCGGATGCCCCCGACGCCGCACAGGTTGACGATCACGGGTGCCGGTGCCCCCTCCAGGGGTTCGCGCAGGCCCTCGGCCATCATCCAGCGGCTGATCACGGACAGGGCGAAGGTGTGCTCGAACCCCTCCTCGGTCTCGACCCTCGCCAGGTTGTACCTGAAGGCGCCGAGCACCAGCGCGTCGATCACCGGGTGCTCGTCGCGGAGTCGCTCGATCAGGTCGCGGGTCTGCCGGAGGGAGCTGAGGTCGGCCCGGACGAAGCGCGCCGCGGGCACGTCCTCGAGCAGGCGCCGGCCGCCCGCCTCGCCGCTGCCCACGGCGACGACCAGGTCGCCCCGTTCGGCGTGGTGCCGGGCGAGGGCCTTGCCGATGCCGCTCGTGCCGCCGGTGATCACGATGGTCCGTCGCATAAGTTGAGACCTTCCTCAAGTTGAGATTGACCTCAACTTAAGCCAGGATTCCCGGTATGCGCAAGGACGCCCTCCACAACCGCGAGCGCCTCCTCCTGGCGGCCAGGCGGCTCTTCGCCGACCGGGGGCTCGACGTGCCGCTCGAGGAGATCGCGCGTGCGGCGGGGGTGAGCATCGGGACGCTGTACAACCGCTTCCCCACGCGTGCCGAGCTGGTGGCGGCGGTGTTCGAGGACCGGGTGGCGACGGTCGCCGACCTGGCCACGCGCTCGCTCGCGACGGACGACGCGTGGGAGGGGTTCGTCGCGTTCATCACCGGCGTGTGCGAGCTGCAGGCCGCCGACCTCGGCTACAACGATCTCGCCGTACGCGGCGCCACGGCCGACACCGGCACGGGGTACGCGCTGATGCGGCGGATCATCGAGCGCGCCCAGGAGTCCGGCGACCTGCGAGACGACGTCGCGCTCGACGACATGGCGTTCGTGATCTGGGGGGTCGCGGCGACCGTGCGCGCGACGTTCCGCGTCGCTCCCGGTGTCTGGCGGCGGCACCTGGCCCTCACCCTCGACGGCCTGCGCGCCGGCGCGGCCCATCCCCTGCCCGTCCCGCCCATGTCACCGTCGCAGACGCGTGCCGCGATGGGCGAGTGCTGAGGGAGGTCTCTCTCGCGACAGCCGGCGAGCAGGACCGCCCGGTGCGGAGATGAGCCGGATGTTGCCGCCGTGGCCTCCACGGTCGCCGTTTCCACGTTCGTCGCTACAAACGATCATGATCCCGGTGGCCGTTCCCGTGCCCACGAGGGCCTCGCGGGTCATGCCCCTCGGAAATCCTGACCTACAGCCGCCGTATCAAATCGTCATCTTCCGGATATTTCATACCTCCGGCCTGGAGAACGGCACTCAGCCGTCGGCAGTCGTATCCCTTCGTGACATCCGCCCTTCAACTTCGGATGCCTAAACTTTGCCGGTGATCAGTAACAGAAGAGGGACTCGTTGCGACACCGGACCGAAACAGATGTTGTTTATCTTCGCCTAGACCGATGATTCCTAGGCAAAGACGTGAGGCGGTCATCGCCCGAATACATTCAGGACACATCTCTTCGGATGAGATTCGAGGCTCGTAAAAGCCGGCGGCACCCAGCCACCGGTTTCCGGCCCGACCCACCCGAACCCCGTTGACCTGGGCCGGGGTTCGGCAGTCGGACCAGCGGTTACCGGCCTCGCTCACCCTGTCGTCACCGCCGCCCACAGAGCCGGTCGAACACGGGACGGGACCCGAACTCATACGAACTCCATTCCTGGCCGAGTTTCACGGCTCAGTGACAAGGATCACATTCAGAACCGGTGCGGCCAGTCAAATCATGCTCACCGGCATACCGCCGAAGATCACTCCTGAAGTGGTGCCCGGAATTCCAGGAAACCTGTCATGGGAATCCACGGGCTCACGGCACGGTAAAGTACTGGAGGAAAATCCTTTGTTAGCATGTCTCAAGAAATTGACGTCCGTGCTGGTCGCGGTGCTGTTTGTCCTCCTGATGACAGATACGGCACACGCCGACTTCAATCCCATCGGCACCGAACCCGATGTCCCCTACGTGCAACCGGCGGACGCGGGCATTCCCAAGCGAGGCTGCGCCACCACACTGTCCGACCCCAAGAACGCCGCGGGAAGTGTCCCGGCGGTCCAGGTGATCTATGCCTGGCACGAGGAGTCCGGGAACCGCTACGACGACTTCGTCGAGAAGATCGCCAAGATCGTCGACCGGGTGGACTGGTCGCTGGACATGTCCACGAACTACGACCAGCATGTCAACCTGAGCTGCCGGACCGGCTACGACACCGGCGGCTACGCGGGCTACGCACGCGCCCTCGTGGTACCGGAGAAGATCGAGAACGGGGTGATCGGCGGCGAGACCGCCGCGGACGTCGTCGAGGACGATCTGGAGGCGGCGGGTTACGACCACACCAACCGTACCTACATGGTGTTCGAGGACTTCGACGGGACGGCGCAGGCCTTCTGCGAAATCCTCTGCGTCGCGGCGACCGACGAGTGGGACAGCGCGACCATGCTGCACGAGTTCATCCACCTGTTCGACGTCGACCACGCCAAGGTCACCGAGACGGTCCTCCATGAGGACGCCGACGTCATGTCCACCCAGTGGCACACCTGGCAGGTGGACCAGGAGTTCAACAACTACTACGACCCTAGCGAGACCACGGCCACGTTCTACACGAGCGCCTATCCGCACCCTCGCAAGGCCAACCTCGCCACCTGGTCGATGCTCACCCCGCCGGTCTGCTGCGACGTGGGGTACAGCAACGACCTGCTGACCGCGCAGGAACGCACGATCGAGGCGGACGCGCCCTACGGGTACCCCACGGGCTTCACCGTCTCCGGCGGCGGATGGCTGCAGGTCACCCCGCCTGGAACGGACAACCAGGTGTCGGCCCGCTACTACGACGGCCGGCGGTCCCTGACCGTGAACGTCCAGCCGTGGGCCGAGGGGATCCTGTCGGTCACTCGCAGGCCCCAGGTGACGCCGGGGCAACGGTACAAGTTCTTCGTCCGGCTGACGACCGCCACCTTCGGCGACGTCAAGCTGCGGCTCTCCTGGTACAACGCGTCGAACGCGCTGATCTCGAACAGTGACGGCTCGCTCCACGCCCTGACCTCTGATTGGGCGGAGCACGACGTCTCGGCGATCGCACCGGCCGGCGCGGCCACCGTGCAGCTGTCGGTGGTGAGCCCGAACGGCCAGTCCTTCGTCTACGTGGCGGACAGTCTCCAGCTCAACCGTTGTGACAACACGCGGACCACCGACGGATGCCGGCTGGACAGCGGCCTGCCCACCCCCTGACAAGGGCCACGGCGTTGATTCGCTCTCCCGGCGCCGTGGCTGTTCTGCGCGATCTCCGGCCCGCCGGTCCCGCTGATCGGGTCCGGCGGGCCGGGTTCGCGCTCCGGGCGGCACCGCTCGTCGCCGTCCTCTCCTCCGCCGGCTCGACGGTGACCGGGTACGGGCGCCTCAGCCTCAGATCAGGCCGAGGGCGAGCATCGCGTCGGCGACGCGCTTGAAGCCGTCGATGTTGGCACCGGCCACGTAGTTGCCCGGCATGCCGTACTCGGCGGCGCTCTGCAGGCAGCGGCCGTGGATGTCCTTCATGATCTCCTGAAGGCGGTGCTCGGAGAACTCGAAGGTCCAGGAGTCGCGGCTGGCGTTCTGCTGCATCTCCAGCGCGCTGGTGGCCACGCCGCCCGCGTTGGCGGCCTTGCCCGGGCCGAAGGCGACACCCGCCTCCTGGAAGATCCGGATGCCCTCCGGCGTGGTGGGCATGTTGGCGCCCTCGCCGACCGCGACACACCCGCCGCGCACCAGGGATTCGGCGTCCCTGCCGGTGATCTCGTTCTGGGTGGCCGACGGCATCGCCACCTCGCACGGCACCTCCCAGATGCTCCGCCCCGGCACGAAGGACACGACGCCGCCGCGGCGCTCGGCGTAGACGTCCATCCGCAGGCGCTCGACCTGCTTGACCTGCTTGAGCAGGTCGAGGTCGATGCCCTTCTCGTCGACGACGTACCCCGAGGAGTCGGAACAGGCGACCACGGTGCCACCGAGCTGCTGCATCTTCTCGATCGCGTAGACGGCGACGTTGCCCGAGCCGGAGACGACGACGCGCTTGCCCTCGAAGGAGGTGCCGCGCGCCTTCAGCATCTCGTCGACGAAGAACGCGCAGCCGTACCCGGTCGCCTCGGTGCGGACCTGGGCGCCGCCGTAGCCGATCCCCTTGCCGGTGATCACCGCGGACTCGTACCGGTTGGTGATGCGCTTGTACTGGCCGAACAGGTAGCCGATCTCGCGCTGGCCGACGCCGATGTCCCCGGCGGGGACGTCGGTGTACTCGCCGATGTGCCGGTAGAGCTCGGTCATGAAGCTCTGGCAGAAGCGCATGATCTCGCGCTGGGAGCGGCCCTTGGGGTCGAAGTCCGAGCCGCCCTTGCCCCCGCCGATCGGCAGGCCGGTCAGTCCGTTCTTGAAGATCTGCTCGAAGCCGAGGAACTTGACGATGCCCAGGTAGACCGAGGGATGGAAACGCAGTCCGCCCTTGTAGGGCCCGAGGGCGCTGTTGAACTCGACCCGGAAGCCGCGGTTGATGTGCACCTCGCCCTGGTCGTCCTCCCACGGCACCCGGAAGATGATCTGCCGCTCCGGCTCGCAGATTCGCTCGATGATCTTGGATTCGGCGTACTCGGGGTGCTTGCCGAGGACCGGCCCGATGCTCTCCAGAACCTCGCGGACGGCCTGGTGGAACTCGGCCTCCCCCGGGTTGCGGCGCAGGACGCTGTCGTAGATCGAATTCAGTTTCTCGTGCAACATCACGCGTCTTTCCGGTCGTGGGTTCACGAACTGCGATCCGGGCCTTCGAGGCGCGCAACTCACATCCTTGATCGACCCATGATGAGACCTTCTTACCCCAGCAGGGGGATCCCAGATCAACCCCGCGGTTGACGACGCCGCGGGTGCCCCACCCCTACCTTCCTGGCTGACAGGCCGTCACAGTCCCGCACAGGCAGGGAGAACCATGTTCAAGGACTCAGCCGACTTCCGGCGCGTCGCCTCCGGCGTGTTGCTGATCGCCGCCCCGCTGCTCCAGCTCGTCGCCCTCCTCGTCGACCCCGGAACCTGGGGCGACGAGCGCGAGGCGGTCAGCTACGGCGCCGACCCCGTGCTGTCCCAGGTGCAGTCGGTGCTCTACCACTGGTCCTACCTGCTGGCGGGCCTGTCGGTCTTCGGCCTGCTGCACGTGATGCGCCGCCGCGCCGTGGTCTTCGGGCACCTCGCGGGCACCCTGACCATCCTCGGCTACGTCAACGGGTCGGCCCTGCTGATGACCGACCCGGTGGAGTGGTGGCTCGGGCGGCACCACACCCCCGCGGAGAGCCAGAGGATCCTCGGCGAGATGCTGGACCTGCCCGGCGTCGTCTTCGGCTTCCAGATGCCGTGGCTGTTCTTCGCGATCTTCGGCCTGCCGGTCCTGCTGATCGGGGTCTGGCGGGCCGGGTTCGCGCACTGGGCGGTGCCGCTCGTCGCCGTACTGTCCTCCGCAGGCTCGATGGTGACCGAGTACGGGCCCGTGACGGTGCCGTTCTGGGCCGCGACGGCGGGCGCGGTCGGCTGGGTCGGGGTGAGGATGCTCCGGATGAGCCGCGAGGAGTGGATCTCGTACTACCCGACGGCCGCTCCCGGCCGGACCACACCCGACTCGTACGCGAACACCACCGCCTGAGCCCGGTCGCGCAGGTGGAGCTTCATCAGCACCCGCGCCACGTGGGTCTTGACCGTGGCCTCACCGACGAAGAGCTTTCCGGCGATCTCGGCGTTGGTCAGGCCGCGCGCCAGGGAGCGCAGCACCTCCAGCTCGCGCGGGGTGAGGTCGGCCAGCTGCGGCGGGGGCGCGGGGTCGTGGCGTCCGGCGAAGGAGGCGATGACGCGGGTGGTGACGGCCGGGTCGAGCAGGGCGTCCCCGGCCACGACGACCCGGATGGCCTCCACGAGCTGCTCGGGCGGCGAGACCTTGAGCAGGAACCCGCTGGTCCCGGCGCGGAGCGCGGCGTAGAGGTTCTCGTCGGTGTCGAAGGTCGTCAGCATCACGACCTTCGGCGGGTCGGGCCGGCCCAGCAGCTGCCTGGCGGCGGTGAGGCCGTCCATCCGCGGCATCGAGATGTCCATCAGCACGACGTCGGGCCTGGTGCGGCGGACCACGGCGAGGGCCTCGACCCCGTCGGGGGCCTCACCGACCACCTCCAGCCCTGGCTCGCTCTCCACGACGAGTTTCAGCCCGGCGCGGACCATCGCCTGGTCGTCGGCGATCACGACGCGGATGTTCACTGCTCCTCCTTGTCAGGCGGCTGGACACCTCGTTCCGGGGTCGGGCGACCGGCGACCGGCACCCGCGGGGGCCGGGGAAGGGGGAAGGAGAACCGCCATGCGGGGAGACTAAAGCCCGGTGACCGTCTTGCCCATAGGACAAAACGCCCGGACAAGCCGCTCACAAGTGGGACACAAGTCAGCGGGTCAGGACGCCGGGAACGAGACACTCCGCACGAACCGGTTGGCGACCGCGTTGTCACACCTGCCGGAGGAGCAGAAGTAGATCAGGAGAGCGGGCTCGTCCTGCCGTTCGACGACCCAGCCGGTGAACTCGAGCTGGCCGCCGCGCTGCGGGTCGGCGATCGTCCCCTGCAGGCGCGAGGCGTTTCGCCCGCCCACGCTCACCTGGACGACCTGGGAGAAGACGCTGACCGTCCCGGGAAGCGAGGACTGCAGCGTCTCCTGCAGCTGCTTGGCGCCGCTGAGCGGGTCGAGGGTGTCGAGCGTCTGCGCGTAGAAGCCGGTGGCGTCCTGGGGGGCGTCCTTGATGATCTCGTTCGCCGCGGCCCAGTCGGCGGTGACGGGCGTGGCGAACAGCGCGCGGAACTGCTCCACCTTCGGCGAGACCGCCACGAACACGTCGGCGTGCGGCTCGAGGGTCCAGGTCCCGGGGTACTGGAAGGCGACCGGCACCGCGGACGAGCCCTCGTACGCCACCCAGGTGTCGTCGCCGCGCAGGAACGTCGCGAGCACCGCCACCAGCGCGACGATCGCCGTGATCGCCACGGCCGCGCCGATGAGGATGCCCTTCCCCCCGGCCGCGGACTTCTTCTTCGGCGCCTTCCGCGTGCCGGACGCCTCGGTCGTCTCGGACGTCCTGGACGCCGCCGGTGCCGTCGGGGCGTAGGGAGCCTGCACGAGCTGGTACGGCTGGCCGCCGCCGCTGATCGCGTCGCGCAGGTCGGCGATGAACTGGCCGCAGGTGTCGTAGCGCTGCTCGGGCGACTTGGCCAGGGCCCGCATCATGACGCCGTCGACCTCGAGCGGCAGCTCGGGACGGAGCGTGGTGAGCGGCGTGGGGGTCTCGGCGAGATGCGCCCAGAGCAGGGCGATCTCGTTGTCACGCTGGAAGGGCAGCCGCCCGGACAGCGCCTCGTAGACCACGCAGGCCAGGCCGTACTGGTCGCAGCGGCCGTCGATGTGCTCCTTGTTGATCTGCTCGGGCGACATGTATCGGGGGGTGCCGATGAACTGGTTGGTCTGGGTCAGCCCGGAGATCGAGGTGCGGTGCTTGGTGATGCCGAAGTCGGTGAGATAGGCGTGGTCGCCCTCGGTGTGGGCGGCGATCAGGATGTTGGCGGGCTTGACGTCGCGGTGGACCAGGTCGTGGGCGTGCGCGGTGTCGAGCGCGGCGGCCACCTGGGCGAAGATCCGGCTGACCTGGCTGACCGGCATCGGCCCCCGGTCGTAGAAGAGTTTGCGCAGGTCGGGGCCGTCGACGTAACGCATCGCGATGTAGAGGGTGCCGTCGTCGGCGCTGTCGGCCTCGTAGATGGGGATGATGTTGGGGTGGTCGATGCTCGCGACCGTGCGCGACTCCAGCACGAAGCGCTGGCGGAACCGGTCGTCCTCGCCGAGAAGCGGATTGAGGATCTTCAGTGCCACCCGGCGGTTGAGCCTGGGGTCGATCGCGAGATAGACGACGGCCATGCCGCCCTTGCCGATGATGTCCTCGATCTGGTAGCCGGCCACTTCCCGGCCGATCAGCGCCCTGTCGTTCACGGACATCACGTCTTGGTCGGCTGGCCGCAGTAGGCGCAGAAGCTGTGGGCGGGGCCCAGCCGCATCCCGCAGCCCGTGCAGTATCTCTGCACCACCGTGTCGCCGGGTTTCGTTCCCGGCCCCGTGGCGGCACCCGGCCCCGTGTTGTGGCCGGGAGCCGTGTTGTGGCCCGGATCGCGTGCCACCAGCACCGGCTGGCCGGGCGTGGAGGAGATCTTGGGCAGCGCCGGGAAGGAGCGGCCGACGACGACCGTGGAGTCGGCCTGCTCGTCGAAGGCCGGTCGCGGCGGTGTCGGTATCGGTATCGGTGGCGAGGTCGGGACCGGGGGCCGGGTCTCCGCGGTCGGACCCGGCTCGGGCTCGGGGTCGGGGTCCTGCGACCCGCGACGCCAGAGCAGGATCGCGGTGGTCAGCACGGCCAGCACCAGCAGGCCGCCGCCGACGAGGAACGGCCACAGGGGCGGGCCCCCCCGGGGCAGGTCGGTGGAGGCGGCCGCCCTCTTGGTGCCCTCGTCCTCGGCGGTGCCGCGCTTGGCCTGCGACGTCTTCAGGTGCGCGGCCGCCACGGTGTGGCCCGGGTAGAGCTCGAGCACGCGCTGGAAGGCGGGGACGGCGTCGCCGTAGTAGTGGGTGTGGAAGCGGGTCAGCGCCTGCTCGAAGGCGGCGTCGATCGGACCTCTGGCGGGCGCGACGTCCGCCTCGGCCAGGGCCTTGGTGACCTCGCGGACGCCGATCATCCGGGCGTCCTTGCCGCCGCCGAGCAGCAGGCCGACGACCTCACCCTTCTTGTCCTCGATCACCGGGCCGCCGAGCAGGCCCTTGTCGACCAGGGCGCCCAGCTTCTCCGGCTCGTTGACCTTGTTCTCCGGGTCCTTGAACTCCCGGCCGCCCTCTCCGGCGCCGCCCGCCCGCAGGTGGGCGATGTCGACGGTCTCCGGCAGGTTCGCGGCGGGCCGCCCGGTGAATCCCGCGACCGCCACCGGCGACCCCTCCTTGGCGGGCACCGCGCCGGCGAGCGGGGCGGTGGGCAGGCCCGCGCTCCCGTCGGCGCGGCCGACGGGCCTCAGCACCGCGGGGCTGTCGGGCCTGTCGCCGGTACGGACGATCTCGGCCTTGAACCCCTCCTTGTCGGCGGAGGAGATGTTGGGGAAGACCGTGATCTCGGTGGTGACGTCGATGATGCAGGTGGCGGTGGGCTGCTTGGGCGGGTAACACTCCTGCAGGTGGTGGTTGAGCCGGTCGTCCTTGAGCTTGTGCCGCTCGAAGTCCTCGGGGATCTTGACCTTGTGGTGCGCGGCGAAGATCTTGTTGGCGGCGTAGACCCGGACGTCGCGGTCGCTCTTGACCACCCGGGTGAGGGTGACCATGCCACCGTCGGGGTTGATCACGGTGCCGGTGCCGCTGCCGATCGGCACCTCGTAGGAACGCTCCACGTGAACCAGCTCGCCGATGTGGTCGAGCAACGTGATGTCGACCTTCGCCGTCGCCTCGATCCTGACCACCGCGGGGGTCACCAGGTCGGTGATTCCACTGGGGTGCTCGTGAGCCAGGGCGGGAGTCACCCCGGCGATCGCCAAGGAGAGCCCTCCGAACACCACCAGCGCCGAACCGAACCGCCGCATCGCCACTCCCTACAGGGGATAGGACCAGGGTCGCAAACGAGGGTGAATAAGTGAACCGTCCAGCCCCGAGGGCTTGACTTTCTTTTCCGCCATCACCAGTGAAAGGCCATGAGCAGGGCATCGCCACCCCGTCTTGACCATCCCGTTTTACGCCTATCGTCACGCCCACGCCCCGTCGCGGACAGTTACGCAAAGTCTAATCCTGAGCGGACCCCCGGCGCGACAACGTATACCGTACGAAGATCGGTCCGCTGGAAAAACCCGTCCCCTCGGCTGAGAGGTCAGGCGGTCGGCACATCACGGTTCGCCCATCGGTGGGCGCCCTGGAGGACGGCGGTGTGCACGGCGCGGGCGATGCGGGCGCCCCAGGTGGAGCGGGGGCCGCCGAAGAGTTCCTCGGGGCCTCCGGGAACACGCTCGGGGGCGGCCACGCAGACGGCGTCGGAGGCGGTGCCGGTGCAGGGGAAACCGGCCTCCAGCAGTGCCTGGGTCTTGGCCTCGGTCACCGTCATGACCGCGTTGACCAGGGCGGCGTCGCTCATGGCGACCGGTACGGCGACCGCGATGTTGACCGTTCCCGGCAGGAACATGGGGGCCAGCTCGGGGTCGGCGGCGCCTTCCGGGGCGGCGGCCCAGGTGGGGACGCGCAGGCCGACGGTCGCCACGGCCTCCGCTCCCCCGTCGCGGGCCCGGGTGAAGTGGTCGACCGACGCCGCGGTGAGCATGCCGACCCCCGGACCCTGCGGGGCCAGCTCCAGCAGGTGGTCCACCGGGTCCATCCGTGAGTATCCGGCGACCACCTGCGCGTTGAGCATCCAGGCGGCCGGGCCGATGCCGCCGCCGACCATGGCCGAGGAGATCGCCCGCCAGCCGGGGCCGAACTCCCACAGCAGCGCGGCCAGCCGGGCGCCGTCCTCGTCGCGGTGGCTCAGCCTCAGGGACGCTCCGTGTGGCCCCCGGTGTGGCCGGCTCCGCTCGTCGACGTCCGGGCGGACCTCGAACCCGCTCACGAACGCCTCCGGCGCGTCACGGTCCCGCTCAAGGGCGCTCCAGGTGGACCTCGGGCCTGCCGCCGGGACCGGCCGCGACGCGGACGCGGGCGTCGAAGTGCTCACCGATCAGCTCCCCGGTGAGCACCTCGGCCGGGGTGCCGGAGGCGGCCACCCGGCCGCCCGAGAGCAGCATCATCGAGTCGGCGTACTGACCCGCGAGGCTCAGGTCGTGCAGGGTCGTGACGACGGTCAGCCCGTCGGCCAGCCGGAGCCGGTCCACGAGTTCCAGCACCTGCTGCTGGTGGCCGAGGTCGAGGGCCGTGGTGGGCTCGTCGAGCAGGAGCACCGGGGCCTGCTGGGCCAGCGCCCTGGCGAGCACGACGCGCTGGCGCTCGCCGCCGGACAGGTGGGCGAGCGGCCGCGCGGCGAGGGAGGACAGGTCCAGCCGCTCCAGCACCGACCCGGTCACCTCGCGGTCGTGGCGGCTCTCGCGGCCCAGATAGGGGATGTACGGGGTGCGGCCGAGCAGGGCGTAGTCGAACACGGTCATGTCGGCCGGCAGCGCCGGGGACTGCGGGGCGCAGGCCAGCAGCCTGGCTCGCTCCCTGGGCTTGAGACTCCTGAGCGGCACGTCGTCGACGAGCACCTCGCCCTCGAAGGGCAGCACTCCCGCCAGGGCGCGCAGCAGCGTGGACTTGCCCGCGCCGTTGGCGCCGATGACGGCGAGCCAGTCGCCGTCCCGTACGTCGAGGCCGACGCCGGACAGCACCGCGCGCCGGTCCAGCACGACCGACAGGTCCCTCACCACGAGGTGGCTCACCGGTCTCCCCTCCCCTTCTCCACTTCACGCGGCTTCTCCTCGCGCGGCGCGCGGGTCCCGGTGGCGCGCGCACCGTACGGGCGGGCCGGCGCCCTCCCCGCGCCGCTCGCGCGCGGCGTCACGTCTCCACCCGGCGGGTCACCCGCAGCACGGCCACGAAGAACGGCGCGCCGACGAAGGCGGTCACCACCCCGATGGGCAGCTCGGCGGGGGCGAGCACGGTCCTGGCGACCAGGTCGGCGAGGATCAGGAAGGCGGCCCCGCCGATCAGCGAGATCGGCAGCACGATCCGGTACGACGCCCCGGCCAGGCGGCGGACCACGTGCGGCACGACGAGGCCGACGAAGCCGATCAGCCCGCTGACCGCGACGGCCGCCGCGGTGGCCAGCGAGGCGGCGAGCAGGACGACGAGGCGGACGCGGGCGGCGTTCAGGCCGAGGGTGACCGCCTCGTCGTCGCCGACCGAGAGCACGTCGAGGAGCCTGCCGTGCAGCAGCATGACCACCACCGAGACGGCGGCGTACGGGGCGACGAGCGTGACCTGGGCCCAGCCTCCGCCGACGTCGCCGAGGATCCAGGCGTAGATGCGCTGGAGTTCCTCCACCCTGAGCTGCTGCAGGAACGTCTGGATCGCGGTGAGGAAGGACGTGACCGCGACGCCCGCGAGGACCAGCGTGGCGGTGCCGCCGCCCCGGCCCGCCGCGCTGCCCAGCGCGTAGGCGAGCAGCACGCCGCCGACGGCCCCGGCGAAGGCCGCGGCGGGAATGCCGATCGCCTCGATGTCGCCGCCGGTGAAGACGATCGCCGCCGTGGTCGTCAGACCCGCGCCCGCGGCGGCTCCCAGGAGGTAGGGATCCGCGAGCGGGTTGCGGAAGACGCCCTGGTAACCGGCTCCGGCGACGGCCAGCAGACCGCCGACGATCGCGGCGAGCAGGACCCGGGGCAGCCGCAGCTCGGTCAGCAGGCCCAGCTCGACCGGGGCCAGCCCCGAGTCCACCGAGACGAACGGCAGCCAGTCGAGCAACTGGAGCGCCACGCCGCGCGGCGCGATGCCCGCCGCGCCGACCAGCAGCCCGGCGAACATGCTCGCCAGGAGCACGACCACGGCCGAGAGCGTCACCAGCGGGCTCAGCCGTGCCGCCTGCCTGCCCTGGCCACCGGCCTCCCAGACCGCACCGGTACCGGTGTCCGTGCCGGTGCCGGTGCCGGTGTCCGTGCCGGTGCCGGTGTCCGTGCCGGGGGACGACGACCCGGAGGCCGCGTCGCCGGGACCCACCGGGTGCCCGGGACGGATGTCTCGTCCTTCGGGGCGGGGAGAGAGCATTTCTCGTTTCTTCTTGTCTTCTTGACGCCGGTCAGCCTGCCGCCACCTTCTGGACGGAGTCGCCGATCTGCCTGGCGAGGTCGATGACGCGCGGCCCCCAGCGGGAGGCGACGTCGTCGTCGAGGAGGACGACCCGGTCGTTCTTGACGGCGGAGAGCTTGGACCAGCCGGGACGCTTGGCGAGGGTGTCCCTGGACTGGCCGCAGCACTTGGTGTCGGCCAGGAAGACGAGGTCGGGGTCGGCCTTGGCGACGAACTCGGCGGAGAGCTTGGGGTAGCCGCCGGCCGCGTCGGGAGCCTCGTCGGCGATGTTGGTCATGCCGAACAGCCCGTAGATCTGTCCGATGAAGGTGGTGGAGGTGGCCGAATAGGGAGTGGTGTCCAGCTCGTGATAGTAGGTGAGCTTCGCGTCCTTCGGCGCGGCGGCGGTGATCTCGTCGAGCTGTTTCCTCATCCCGGCGACGAGCTCCGCGGCCCTGTCGCCGTTGCCGGTGGCGGCGCCGAGGTCGGTGATCTGGTCGTAGGCCTCGTCGAGCTTGGTGGCGGTGGGCTCCAGCAGCACGGGGACGCCGACCTTGCCCAGCGCGGCCACGACGCTGTCGGCGTCGTTGGCGACCACGACCAGGTCGGGCTTCCTGGCGATGATCGCCTCCACGTTCGGCTTGAAACCGGACAGGTCGCTCTTCGGCGCCTCCGCGGGATGGTTGGACTGGTCGTCCACCGCCACGACCTGCGGTCCGGCGCCGATCGCGAACAGGCTCTCGGTGGCGGTGGGCGAGAGCGAGACGATCCGCTCCGGCCTCCTGGCGACGGCGACGGGGCCGTTACCCGCCTCGACGGTGACGGGGAATCCCGCCGCCGAGGGGGTGGCCGCCGCGCTCGCGGAGGTGGCGGGGGGCGAGGCGGAGGTGCTCTGGCCGCATCCGGCGAGGGTCAGCGCGGCGAGCAGGGCACCGGCGAGGGCGGCGGGGGCAGCGGGGGCAGTAAGGGCAGCGAGGGCGCTGCGTACGGGCCTCACACGAGGTCCTTTCAGTTGCCGGAACCGAGGGACCCAAAGGAGACGGGTCACCCTTTTCCACGAGGGTCGTCGTCGACGCGGCGGAGGCGACCTGGCTCGACCCCCGAGGGGCCATGACAGTTGCGGGACAGCGCCGGGCTCACACCGGACTTCGCTCACGCTGCGCGTCAGACGAACGGTATCAATCCCCTCGGAGGTCCCCCCAGGGTCCCCGGGGTCAGGGGGTTCTCGGCCCGGGTCCTGCGGCGAACCGTCCTCGGCCCGAGCCGCTCCTCAACCGAGCCGCTCCTCAGCCGAGCTGTTCCTCGGCGGCGGCGATGATCTCCTGCAGGCGCAGGCCGTGCGCGGCGTCCAGCGGATGGCCGCCACCGCGCCGTACGGTCAGCGCGAACTCGGCGAGCATGAGGGAGAAGACGTCGGAGCCCAGCCGGGTGCCGTCCAGGGACTCCCTGCCGAGACGCCCGTAGATCTCGACGTCGGAGGGCGGGTTCTCCCCCGGCACGCTCATGCACAGCGACGCCTCGCTGACCGCGCCGGTCTCGTGCTCCAGCAGCAGGCCGACCCAGCCCAGCGGGTTGCCGTGCGCCCGGACCCCGACGACCCTGCCGAGCGCCACGTCCAGCATGTCGATCATGTGCGGGCCGACGTCGAGGATCGCGCCGCGCTCCAGCCGCCAGGAGGTGGCGAAGGCTCCGCCGAGCATCGCCCCTGAGATGTTGGCCGCCCTCCCGCCGAACGGCTCGATGGCCGAGACCCTGGCCAGGAAGGCACGGGTGGCGGGCGAGTAACGCCAGGTGAGGACCATCTGCGAGGCCACGCCCGCCTCGGCGACCGCCTCGGCCAGCCGCCGGGCTCCGTCCAGGTCGGCGGCGAGCGGCTTCTCCAGCAGCAGCGCCTTGCCCGCCTTGGCGGCACGCACCCCCAGCTCGGCCTGGACCGCGGGCGGCACCGAGAACGCGACCGCCTCGCAGTTGTCGAAGAGTTCCTCGATCCGCTCGAAGACCGGGGCGCCGAACCTGGCCGCGGCCTCGGGACGACGGGCCCACACGCCCGCCAGACGCGTGTTCGGACCAGCCGCCAGCATCGGCGCGTGCACCATCTCGGCCCACGGTCCGGCGCCTACCAGACCCACAGATAACGTCACCGATCCAGTTTCGCACGCTCTCCCACCGTGATCGTGTGCCCCGGAGGGTGTTCCGCACCCAGCCGCCGGCGCGCCACCGACACGCCACCGCCAGGCCACCGATATGCCACCGGCGGGTCACCGGCGAGCCATTCGTACCGGCATGATGGGAACCACGATGAACCAGATGACTCTGTTGCGGCACGGCGAGACCGAGTGGAGCCGGGACGGCCGGCACACCGGGCTCACCGACCTGCCGCTGACCGCCAAGGGCGAGGACCAGGCGCGGGCGCTGGCCCCGCTGATCGCGGGCCGGACGTTCGACCTGGCCCTGGTGAGCCCGGCCAGGCGCGCGAGGGACACCGCCGAACTGGCCGGGATCGGCAACCCCGAGACCGAGCCCGACCTGTGGGAATGGGACTACGGCGGCTACGAGGGCGTCACCACCGCCACGATCCGCGAGAGCCGTCCCGGCTGGTACCTGTGGCGCGACGGTGTCGTCCCCGGCGACTCCGGCCATCCCGGCGAGAGCGCGGAGCAGGTCGGCGCCCGCGCCGACCGGGTGATCGCCCGCGCCAGGGCGGTGGAGGGGGACGTGGTCGTGGTCGCCCACGGGCACTACCTGCGGGTGCTGTGCGCCCGCTGGCTCGGACTGCCCCCGCGGGACGGGCGTCTCTTCCGTCTGGACACGGGGACCTACTCCCGGCTCGGCTTCGAGCACGGCGAGCCGGTGGTCCTCGCCTGGAACGCCCCCGTCTGACCCAGGAGGGGCCGGGGAACGACCGGAGCCGGGCAGGGCGCCGAGAGGAGAGCCCCGCGCCCCGGGCCCGTGGGAAGCCTCCCGGCCCTCGCGTCCCGGCCGGGCGCGATCACGCCGTACGGAGGGAAGATCTCGTTCAGGCGGCGAGCTCGACGGGCTGGGGGCCCCGGCCGGTCAGCCATTCGAGGACCTTGCGATGCCCGTGGCAGGCGTCCTCGAAGTGACCCCAACGCCAGTAACGCGGCTGGTCGCGCACTCCGGTGACCCATGTGCGGTAGGACACCGGAGTGGGCGTACCCTCCCCGGTCGCCGCCGAGGCGACGCCGTAAGTGCGGATCACGACGCGCCCGCCTGGTGCGAACAACACGTCGTCGGCAACCGGATACAAGGTCATCTGGTCGAGCACGGTTTGAGCCCCCAATCACTGTGATCTCAAACTCTTCCGTGCCGATCCACTCCCCCGGTTACGTCACAGGCGCGCCACGGTTAACCTGGCGGCCCTGATGTAAAAACGGTGTTACACCGTTAAACCGTCGAACTCCCCATCCTTCACCCCGAGCACCAGGGCGCGAATCTCATCTCGCGTGTAGATCAGGGCAGGCCCCTCGGGGAAACGCGAATTACGGACCGCGATGCTGCCATCCGACAGTTCGGCCAGTTCGACGCAGTTACCCGTCGAGTTGCTGTAGCGGCTCTTGCGCCAGCTGGCCCCGGCAAGGTCAGTGGCGGGCATGCCGTTGTAGGTCTGCTTCATTTACATCTCTCTGAGAAGGTCGCCGAGGATCTCGGCGGTGCCCCCGGGCGTGGTGCTTTCCACGCACAACTGCTCCATGGCCGTGAGATATGGATCGATATCCTCACGTTTATCCAGGTAGAGGGCACCCCAGAGCTGCTCGACATAGACGACGTCCGACAGGTCGGACTCGGGAAACCGCAAGATGCTGAACGCACCACCCTCGGCCGCGTGCATGCCGAATCGGAAGGGCATCACCTGAAGGGTGATGTTGGGGAGCGAGGACACTTCCAGCAGGTGCTGGAGTTGTTCACGCATGATCTCCTTGCCTCCGATGGGACGCCTCAGGGCCGCCTCGTCGATAACCGCCCACAACCGGGGGCCGTCTTTCTTCGTCAGGCGATCCTGCCGCTGCATGCGCATATGCACACGACGCTCGATCTCCGCCTCCGGCACGTCCGGGTAGCCCAGCCGGATCACGGTGTGCGCGTAGGCGGACGTCTGCAGCAGGCCGGGAATGAACTGCACCTCGTAGGTGCGGATCATGTTCGTCGCCTCCTCCAGCCCCACGTAGGTGGTGAACCAGTGCGGCAACAGGTCGCCGTACTTGTGCCACCAGCCCGGGGTGTTCGCCTCGCGGACCATCTCCAGCAGGCCGCGCCGTTCTGCGTCGTCGAGCACGCCGTACAGGGTGAGCAGGTCTTCCACGTCACGTGTCTTGAAACCGACGCGGCCGAGTTCCATGCGGCTGATCTTGGACTCGGAGGCGCGGATGTGAAATCCCGCGGCCTCACGGGAGAGTCCCTTCTCCTCACGCAGCCGGCGCAGGCTCGCTCCGAGCATGATGCGCCGGACAGTGGAACCGGTACCGGGCGGATCCATGGACACGTAGTGCTCCTCGCTCGCTTTCCTGATCGACAGTCTGTCACTTCGTGACCTAAGAATCCTCGGCCACGACCAAGATCCCCTTTCGTCCGTAATCACCTAATCATGGGTAACGGTAGCGGTTGCACAGACCTTATGCACGTGCATTCGCTCTTGCACCTGCACGGGAGTTTGCAGCATGATGACGGCTGTGCAGTCCGCCCAAACCGCGCCCCCCCGAGCGTCAACGTCATGGACGGCGCTCGACTGGTGGCCCCCCGCCGGCTGGTGGCCCGATTCCGCGCGCGATCTCCTCTCCGGATCCCCGGCAGCCATGGCCAGCGCCACCTTCGTGCTCCCGCCCCACGCCGAGTCCGTCCACTCCGCCCGCAGCTTCGCGACGGGCACCCTCACCGGATGGAGCCTCGGTGAGCTGAGCGAGAACATGGAGCTGGTGGTCTCGGAGCTCGCCACCAACGCCTTCAGACACGGCCTGAGACTGGCCGAGTCACGCGCCAGGGAGCCGATCCGACTCTCCCTGCTCCGGCGCGGCGGGCTGGTCGCCTGCACGCTCAACGACCCGGGAGCCGGCTTCCCCGCGCTCCGCGACCCCTCCCCCCTCGACATCGGCGGTCTCGGGCTGCACATCGTCGAGTCGCTGAGCCTCCGCTGGGGCTGGGCACCGCTGGCCCCGTACGGCAAGATCGTGTGGGCCGTCCTCAGAACGGGCCTTCCCGAGGAGCCCGGCCCCCTCGACCGCCCGTAGTCCCCGTCCGTAGTTCCCTCACCGCCCGCGGTCCCCTCCCCGGGCGATCCGCCGAACCGGCCCCCTTCCCCCGGCCGGCCCGCGGAACGCCCTCCGGCCCGCCCGTACCCCCGGGTCCCCGGGTCTTCCCAGGGCCCGGCGACCTCTCCCGCTTTTCCAGGACCTCCACCGAACCCCTTCCGGACGGCGCCGCCCCTTCCCCTTCAGAGGCGCCGATCGGTCCCGGGGCCGCCATCCCTCCCGCCTCGCGGCCCCGGGACCGATCAGAACCGGACGTAGAGCTCTATAACGCATCGCATTCTGCGCGGTAGATGCCGTCAGAGATGCCCTCTGCATTACCGTGGATGTTTATGGCTCACGGAGAGTCCCCGCGCGAGATTCCTGAGAGAGCTGCGAGATGGACGATCACCTGCTCGGCTGGTTGAAAACCCTCGACGAAGAACGGCTCGCCCGAGTTCTGGCCAACCGGCTGGACGCCATCGCCCCACCGTGGCCGCGCCGCCTGGACACCCTGGCGCAGCGGCTGGGCAACGGGTTCGCGGTGATGGAGGTCATGCGCGGGTTGCCGCTGCCCTCGCTGGAGGTGGCGCAGGCGTCACTCGCCCTCGGCGAGCAGGCCGGGCCGGAGACGGTCGCCCGGTTCATGGGCGTGCCCGAGGCCGAGGTGTCGCCCTGGCTCGACCTGCTGTTCGACCACGCGCTGGCGTGGCCGGACGGCGAGGGCCGCATCCGGGTGGCGGAGGGGGTCGCCCGGTGGTGGGCGGCGCCCTGCGGGCTCGGTGAGCCGCTCCCCCACTATCTGAACTCCTGGACGGTCAGCGCCGACGCGCTGCGCGGGCTGGCCAGGACACTCGGCCTTCCGCACGGCCCCAAGCGGCGCACGGTCACCAGGGTCACCGAGATCCTCTCCGACCCGGCGCGGGTGACCGCGCTGCTGGAGAGGGCCCCGGAGGGCGCGCGGCGGCTGCTGGACGAGTTCGCCTGGGACGGCCCGGTCCGCGACGTCGACGGCGGCAGGTTCGTGGTGCCCGGCGCCCCCGAGAAGTGGGCGGCCGACCACGGGCTGCTCTTCCGTCCCAGCTGGAACGTGGCCGAGATGCCCCGCGAGGTGGCGCTCGCGCTGCGCGGCCCCGACTACCACCCGTCCTTCACCCCCGTCCCGCCCGACCTCGCCACCATGCCCGTCGACCCCGAGGCCGTCGACCACCTGATGACGCTGGCCGCCCCGCACGTGGTGGAGCGCTGCGCCGCCATGCTGGAGAACACCGCGAAGTTCCCGCTGCCGCTGCTCAAGGCGGGCGGGGTCGGGGTGCGCGAGGTCCGGCGGGTGGCCAAGGACACCGGCTGCGACGAGGACGAGACCCGGCTGCTGCTCGAGGTCTGCGCGGTGGCCCGGCTGCTGGCCTGGGACGAGTCCGCCGGCGGGCTGGTGCCCACCGAGAAGTTCGACCGCTGGCGGCTGGACGACGCCGCCGCCAGGCTCAGGGTGCTGCTGTCGGCGTGGTGGCGGATGGAGCGCTCGTCGCTGCGGAAGGTCGACGGCAAGTACGGCACGGTGCTCGGCGACGATCCGGCCGGAGCCATGGTCGCCCGCGCCCGGCGGGCGCTGCTCGGCGTGCTGGCCCGGCTGCCCGCCAGCACGGCGTGCACCGACCGGGCGGGGCTGGTCAGGTCCGCGCACTGGCACGCCCCGCTGCTGGACCAGTCGCTGCTGGCCGAGTGCGCCCCCGCGGTACTGGAGGAGGCCCGCATGCTCGGGCTGGTCGCCCTCGACACGATCACCGACCTCGGCCGGGCGATGGCCGGACTGGACGCCTTCCCGGGCGACGAGATCGACGACTCGTCGCCCATCGTGGAGAACGACCCCGTGCTGGTCGAGTGCTCCACCAGGGCGCTGGCCAGCGTGCGGCGGAGCGCGCTCTTCGGTGCCGACCTCACCGCCGTGGTGACCGGCCCGCCCGCCGGGGAGCTCGCCGAGCTGCTCGACCGGGCCGCGGAACGCGAGTCACGGGGCGCGGCCTCGGTGTGGCGGTTCACCCCGGCCAGCGTGCGCCGGGCCATGGACTCCGGCTACACCGCCGAGGGCCTGCTGGCCGACCTCGCGGAGGTGGGCACGGTGCCGCAGCCCCTCGACTACCTGATACACGACGTGGCCAGGCGGCACGGCGAGGTCACGGTGACCACGGTCGCCTGCATCGTGCAGGCCTCCGACCCGGCACTGCTCGCCGAGATCGCCGGGCACCGGCGGCTGGGCAGGCTGGGCCTGCGGCTGCTCGCCCCGACCGTGCTGGCCAGCTCGGTGCCCGCCGACAAGACCCTGGCGGCGCTGCGGGAGAACGGCTACGCGCCGGTGCCGATCGAGGACACCGGTGAGATCACCATCCGCAGGGCCCGCGTCGAGGAACCGCAGAACGGGCGGCTGATCCTGCTTCCCGGGGGCCGGGTGGCCGAGTTCGAGCAGCCTTCGTACCCGCTGGTGGAACCACCTCCCGACCCGCACGAGCACGCCCAGCGCCTGCTCGTCGCCGAGGGCGAGGCCTCCCAGTCCGCCGGCAGGACGTGGGCGGTCATCGGCCGGATGGCCTCCCGACTGCCGACCGCCCAGCAGTCGCTGCTCGGCTTCGTCGTCGACCGCGGCGTACGGGCGGCGATCACGCTGACCGACGGTCTGACCGCCACCATCAGCCACGGCGAGCTGCGCAGCGGCGTGCTCGACGCGTGGTGCGAGGAGGCGGGCGACTACCTGGAGTTCCCGCTGGCCGACATCGTCGAGGTCCGCGGCACCTACGCCTGATCCGGCTAGAGCTTCTTGGCCTTGGCGAGGTCGGCGTGGAGCTGCTCCAGCACGTCGGCGTAGCCCTGGTAGCTGTAGCGCTCCTCGGCGTGCCACTGGTAGACCTGCCCCGCCTTGACCGCGGGCAGCGCGGCGAAGGTCGGCTTCTTCTTCATCTCCTCGGGCCGCATCGACTGGGTGCGGGCGTCCACCAGGATCACGTCCGCGTCGTAGGTGTCCGCGTTCTCCCAGCTCAGGGTCTGCCAGAAGCCACCGTCGTCGACCTTCTCCGGCACCACCGGGTCCAGGCCGAGTTCCTTGAAGTAGCGCACGTCCGCGTGGTCGTCGGGGTTGGCCACCCACATCGCCTCCGGCCCGCCCGCCATGACCAGGATCTTCAGGCCCTTGGCCTCGGGGGTGGCGAGCGCGGCGGAGGCGGCGTCGAACCTGGCCTTGGCCGCGGTCACCTCGGGGGCGTCGAGGTCGGCGCCGAGAGCGGCCGCGACCTGCCCGTACCTCTCGATGAGCTTGGGCACCGACACCCCGATCAGGCTGACGCCGAGGGTGGGCGCGACCTGCTCGATGGTGGAGGTGGACTTCTGCGGCACGTACCAGAGGACGTCCTTGGTGTACATGCCGCTGACCAGCAGGTCCGGCTGGAGCGAGATGTACTTCTCGACGTTGAACTCGTCCCACGCGTTGCCGATGGACTCGACCTTGGTGATGTCGACGTCGCCGACCTGGGGGTCCTTCGTGCCGTCCTTGAGCTTGTGCGGCCCGAAGACGGCGACGGGGCGGATCCCGAAGTCCCAGAGGGCCGCGGCGGCGCCGACCTGGGCGACGACCCGGGCCGGGCGCCTGGGCGTGTCGATCTTCTTTCCACGGTCGTCGGTGAAAGTCCACGGGCCCGCCGCGGGGGAGGCGGCGGCCGGGGAGCCGCCCGGCGCCGCGGCCGTCTCCGCACCGCTGCCGCACGCGGCCAGGACGAACACGAGGCCGAGGCCCGCGGCCATGAATCCCCGCCGCGGCAGGACAGGTAGGGACATTTCCGACTCCAAAGGATAGGCTTACCTAAATGACTCATGCGTTAGATTAGCCTTGCCTAATCATTACCGACGAAGAGGGGTACCCGGTGAGCAGGGCCGCTGTGGCCACGGCCGCGTCCGACACGGTCGCGAAACCGGACGTGACGCGTCCGGAGCGAGCGGGAGGGACGAGACGCCGCTCGGTGGCGCTGGCGGCCGGGCTGGCGGCCGGGCTGGCCGCGCTGGTGCTGCTGGCGATGGTCAGCGTCGCGGTGGGCTCCCGCTCGGTCCCGCTGTCCACGGTGCTGGACGCGCTGCTCGCGCCCGACGGGTCCGCGGACCACACGGTCATCAGGGACCTGCGCGTACCGCGGACCCTGATCGGCATCGGCGTGGGCGCGGCGCTCGGACTGGCCGGCGCGCTGATGCAGAGCCTCACCCGCAACCCGCTCGCCGACCCCGGGCTGCTGGGCGTCAACCAGGGCGCCATGTTCGGCGTGACGGTCGCGATCGGGCTGCTCGGGGTGGGTGACCCCTCCCTCTACGTCTGGTTCGCGTTCGCCGGTGCGGCCGCCGCCGCCGCGCTGGCCTACGCGCTCGGCTCCGCCGGGCGGTCGGGCGGCGGGCCGGTGCGGCTCACGCTCGCCGGCGTCGCGCTGGGCATGGTCTTCAACGCCGCGGCCTCGGCGATCCTGCGGACCGACAACGCGACCTTCGACCGGATGCGGTTCTGGCTCACCGGCTCGCTCGCCGGGATCGGCGCCGACGTCGCGGTACGGCTCGCCCCGTTCCTCGCGGCTGGGCTGGTGCTCGGGCTGCTGCTCGCCAAGCCGCTCAACGCCCTCGCGCTCGGCGACGAGGCGGGGCGCGCGCTCGGCGTGAGCGTGGCCCGCACGCGCGGGCTGACCGCGATCGCCGTCACCCTGCTGTGCGGGGCCGCCACCGCCGCCGCCGGGCCCCTGTGGTTCATGGGGCTGGCCGTGCCGCACGCGGTTCGTGCCTTCACGGGGCCCGACCAGCGCTGGGTCCTGCCCTACACCGTCGTGCTCGCCCCCGTGGTGCTGCTCGGCTCGGACATCCTCGGCCGGGTGATCGCCGCCCCCGCCGAGGTGCAGGTGGGCATCATGTGCGCCGTCGTCGGCGCCCCGGTGTTCATCCTGCTCGCCCGCCGCCGGAGGCTCGCCGCCCTATGAGAACCATCCCGTCACCGGCGACCGCCCCGAAGGCCGCTCCCAAGGCCCTTCCCACCGCGCTGCGCCTGGGTTCCTGGTCGCTGCGGCTCTCGCCGCGCGGCCTCGCCGCCGGGACCGCCGTCACCGCCCTGGGAGTGCTCGTCAGCCTGGTCGCGCTGTCCGTCGGCGAGTTCACCGTTCCCATCCCCGACATCGTGGCCGCGCTGTTCGGCCAGGGGCCTCCGGCCGCCGAGCTCATCGTGGGCCGCCTGCGAGCGCCGCGTGTCGTGACCGGACTGCTGGTCGGCGCCGCGTTCGGGCTGAGCGGGGCCATCTTCCAGAGCCTGACCCGCAACCCGCTCGGCAGCCCCGACTTCATCGGCTTCACCGCCGGGGCCTCCACCGGGGGCATCGCCGCCGTCGTGCTGGGCGGCACCGCCTGGCAGATCGCCGGAGCCTCGCTCGCCGGGTGCGTCGCCTCCGCGCTGGTGGTGTACGCCCTGGCCTTCCGGCGCGGGGTGCAGGGCTACCGGCTGATCCTGGTCGGCATCGGGATCAGCGCGCTGCTGGTCTCCGCCGACTGGTACATGCTGACCCGCGCCAACATCAACGACGCCGCCACCGCCGGGGCGTG
Organism: Streptosporangium sp. LJ11; assembly: GCF_051918945.1. Lineage (NCBI taxonomy): Bacteria > Bacillati > Actinomycetota > Actinomycetes > Streptosporangiales > Streptosporangiaceae > Streptosporangium > Streptosporangium sp. LJ11. The sequence continues at coordinate 198,644 of NZ_JBPXMB010000010.1, read as the reverse complement.
GATCACCGGCAGCCTCAGCGGGCGCGGCTGGGAGCACGCGATCCCGGTCGCGTACGCGCTGGTCCTGCTCCTGCCCGTCTGCGCCTGGCTGTCGCGCCCGCTGCGGATGATGGAGATGGGCGACGACGCGGCCAAGGCCGCGGGCATCCGCGTCGAACCGGTGCGCGCGATGGCCATCGTCGTCGGCGTGCTGCTGTGCGGAGTCGCCACCGCCGCCGCCGGACCCGTGATCTTCGTGGCGATGGCCGCGCCCCAGCTGGCCCGCCGGATCGCCCGCTCCCCCGGCGTCACCCTGGTCACCTCGGCGCTGACGGGCGCCACATTACTGGTGGGCGCCGACCTGGCCGCCCAGCGTGTCTTCGCGCCGGTGCAACTGCCGGTGGGAATCATGACCGCCGCGATCGGCGGCATATACCTGGTGTTTCTACTGCGAAGGGAACGACGTTGAGACTCTACGGCACCGGACTGACGCTCTCCTACGACAAGCGCGTGGTGGCGAGCGACCTGAACGTCACGATCCCCGACGGATCGTTCACCGTGATCATCGGCCCCAACGCCTGCGGCAAGTCCACCATGCTGCGCGCCCTGGCCCGCATGCTCAAACCCCGCACGGGGGCCGTCCACCTGGACGACGCCGTGATCACCTCACTGCCGTCCAAGGAGGTGGCGCGCAGGCTGGGCCTGCTGCCGCAGAGCTCGATCGTGCCCGACGGCATCACGGTCGCCGACCTGGTGGGCCGGGGCCGCTACCCGCACCAGCGGCTGATGCGGCAGTGGTCCCGCGAGGACGAGGTCGCGGTGGCGGCGGCCATGAGGTCGACCGACGTGACCGATCTGGCGGACCGCTGCGTGGACGAGCTCTCCGGCGGCCAGCGCCAGCGTGTCTGGCTGGCCATGGCGCTGGCCCAGGAGACCCCGATCCTGCTGCTCGACGAGCCGACGACCTTCCTGGACATCGCCCACCAGATCGAGGTGCTCGACCTCTGCGCCGACCTGCACGAGCGGGGCAGGACCCTGGTCGCCGTGCTGCACGACCTGAACCAGGCCTGCCGCTACGCCACCCACCTGATCGTGATGCGCGACGGCCGGATCGTCGCCGAGGGCGATCCCGCCTCGATCATCACGGCCGCGCTGGTGGAGGAGGTCTTCGAGCTGCGCTGCGAGATCATCGATGACCCGCAGAGCGGCACCCCGCTGATCGTCCCCGAGACCCGCCGCCGCACCCCCGTCCATACGTAGGCGCGACCGCGGGTCAGCCCTCCAGCGCGACCCGGCGGGCCAGTCCCAGGGGGAGCCCGCCGGAGCCGGCCAGCGTGTCGTGGAAGGCCCGCAGGTCGCCGCGGCCCGCGGCCAGGTAGTCGTCGCGGATGCGGTCGATCTCCAGAGCCCCGGTCAGGTAGGAGGGCGCCTGGGTGGGCCACGCGCAGTAGCGGTCGACCTCGCCCCTGGCCGTGCCGGGGGTGAGCGACGATTTCGTGGTCATGTACTCCTCGGCCTGCTCGATCGTCATGTCGCCGCAGTGCAGCGAGGTGTCGACGACGATGCGGGCCGCCCGGAAGAGCCGGAAGTCGAGGTGGGCGAGCTCCTGGGCCGGGGTGGTGAAGTAGCCCTGCTCGTGCATGAGCTTCTCGACGTACAGGCCCCAGCCCTCGGTGAGGTACGGGGTGCGGAACAGCTTGCGGGCGGGCCGGGGGTTGTCCGCCATCCACGACAGGTGCCAGTGGTGGCCGGGGTAGGCCTCGTGGACGGCGATGGAGGGCATCTGCGCCCTGGCGTTGGTACGCAGCCGCTGGCGGACCTGCTCCCCGGTGAACGAGGACGGGGTGAACGGGACGAAGAAGTGCCCGATCCTGGAGGTCGACAGGGGCGGGGGCGACATGTAGGAGGCGACGGCGACGATGGGCCGCTGGAACTCCGGCGACGGGACGACCCGGCACTCCTCTCCCCGCGCGAAGGTCACCAGGTCGCGCTCGCGGACGAACCTCCTGGCCCGCTCCGTCTCGGCCTCGTACTCGGCCCGCATGTCCTCCAGCGTCGGCGCGTGGTCGTCCTGGAGCTCGGTGACGGCCGCGTGCCAGTCGCCGGAGCCGCCGTCCAGCCTGGCGGCGACCTCGCGCATCCGCGCGTCCAGCTCGTCGTAGGCGGCCTGCCCCCGCTTGAGCAGCTCGTCGGCACCGTAGCCGAGCATCTCCCTCTCGCGCAGCAGGGTGGAGTAGAGCTCCTCCCCCATCCGCCAGGTGCCGGTCGCCCGGAACCCCTCGAGGAATCCCACCAGCTCGTCGAAGGCCGCCGCCGCGGGCTCGGCCGCTGCGGCCAGCCGGGCGCGCAGGGCCTCGTCGGCGACCTGGCCGGGGACCGTCTCGGTGAGGAAGCGCCGGGCGGTCCGCGACTGGCCCAGCCCTCGCGCGACCAGGAGCGGGGCCGCCAGGGCGGGATCGAGGTTGGCCCGGCAGGCGGCGATGACGTCCGGTACCTCGGCCAGCCGCGCGACGGCCGCGTCCACCAGCTCGACCTCGGTGGACAGCCGCTGCAGGAACGGCCCGAACATCGAGGAGAAGATCGGCCCCACGTAGGCGGCCGGGTCACGCCGCCAGACGGGCCACGCCTCGTACGCGAGCCCGCCGCGCAGCGTGGAGATGACCAGCTCCCGGTCGATCTCGTCCTCGAAGCTCTCGGACTCCTCGGAACCTCCGGGGGCCCCGGCGCTCTCGGGACTCTCGGGACTCTCGGTGCCCCCGGGTCTCCCGGGCGCCCGAACCTCCTGGAGCCGCTCCAGCCAGCGGCGCGCCTCCCGCTCCCTGGCGAGGATGCCGGACTCGGTGAAGTCGCCGAGAGTCCTGTCGTACCCCTGTGCGCCCGCGAGGTTGGCGTAGGCGGGATTCGCCGCCAGATACCAGTCGAGGAATCCGCTTACGAGCTCGGGAGACGTCATAACGCCGGATCCTACTCGGCGGGCGAATCCCCATCACCGGTGTTGTCGCCCGCCGATCTCCCGGTCCCCGGGTCCGCCCGGACCCCCCCTGGAGTCCCGCCGAAGACCCCCGCGCGGACCCGCTCGGTACCCCCGGACATATCCGAGTCCGCGGACGAGCGGGCTCGGCTCCGCGGTTCCCATAAACTTCATGCTGTGGGTGACCCGAAGTTCGAGATCCAGATGCTCCACGACCGTGTCATGGTCAAGATCGAGCAGGAGTCCGAGGAACGGCGCAGCACGGCGGGCATCGTCATCCCGGCGACGGTGAAGATGGCCAACCGCCTCGTCTGGGGTGAGGTCTGCGGCGCGGGCCAGAACGCCCGCGCGGTCAAGGTCGGCGACAAGGTCCTGTTCAACCCCGAGGAGCAGTACGAGGTCGAGGTCCACGGCCAGCTCTACCTGGTCATGCGCGAGCGTGACCTGCACGCCATCGCCACCCCGCAGACCGACAACGGCACCGGCCTGTATCTGTGAGGCCGGTGAGATCCGTGGGCCGCGCGGGTCATTTCCGGGTGTAGCCGAGATAGAGCTTGTTGGACCAGTCGGCGGCGGAGAAGGCGGCCAGGACCCGGGTGGTCTTGCCCTTGAGGGTGGACAGGACCACCTGGTAGTGGCCGGAGGCCGGGATGACGGCGATGAAGTGCTTCTCGTCCCACCAGCCCCACAGGGCCTTCGGCTTGATGCCGGGCACCTTGGCCGCGAGCTTGCCCGAGGTGCGGTCCCAGACGCAGACGTGCTCGGTGTGGCTGGACGGGCACCAGGTCATCAGGCCCCGCCCCGAGGGGGTGAAGGCGTCCTCCCCGCCGGCGGGCCTGCCGGTCTTGGCCAGGGTGCGGCGGATCGCGCCGTCCTGCCCGTAGAAGCGGGTGCCACCCGAGTGTTCGGCCACGACGTCGACGCCGTCGGAGCTCCACCGGAACCTCGCGGCCTTGTCGACATCGGCCACGGTCACCGTCCTGGCGGTCTTCGCGACCGCGTCGACGATCACGAACCCGGAGGTCACCCACGCGGATCCGCTCTTCCTCTCGACGGTCAGCACCGCCTTGCCGCCGTTGCGGTTCCAGTGAGCGTAGTGCGCGACGAGCGGCTTCCTCACCGTACGGATCCTGGTGCCCTTGGAGGTCGCCAGGTCGAGCAGGACGACCGAGTCGTAGCCGCTCTGGTAGGAGGTGGGCACCGCGAGGGCCTTCTTCCCCTTCGGCGCGACCGTGATCTCCTGGTAGGCGGTCTGCCGGGTGAACCCGGCCCCCCTGCGCAGGTAGGTCATCTTGCCGAAGGAGTAAGAGGTCACCCTGAGCGCGTCCTTGGAATCCTCCCGGACGGTGACCCGGGTGCCGGGCAGCACGATGTCGACGGGCGCGGCGGCGAACGCGACGGCTGCCGGCTCGGCGGCGTGCGCGGCGGCCGGAACCGGCACGATCACCGAGGCCAGGACGGCGAGGCAACCGAACAGCCGGTAGATCCCAGGAGTCACAGGCACGGCGGAATCCTAAGCCGGAAAGCCCTCAAGATCTTGATCTAGAACGAATCGGTTAGAACAGGTGTGAGAGAGACCGGCCGGGGTGAGGGGACACCGGAAGACGAGCGTTACGGGAGAACGGCGACACCGGGACGCGGAACCCGGAGTTCCCTTCGAGCCGGGGCCGACGCGGCGGGCAGACCGAAAACGAACGGCGATTTTACGGCGTCGGGCTCCAGCCCGTCCCCCGCCGTTTTCGCGGAGGGTCCGCGGCGCGCAAGGCAAAGTCACCGGCACCGGGCGGGGTGGATTGAGCCTCGGTGAGCCGTGTGGTCACGTTACGGCCCCTATCACCGATTAATGTCCTCCCATGAGGGATCGGTCAGGGGCACCCCGTTCCCGGGTGTCCACCGCGGCCGGTTACGCGGCGATGACGATCGGCATCCTGGACATCGTCAGGGCCGTGCTGCCCGCGTTCAGGAGGAGCCGGGTCGGCGAGATCGCCGGGTTCCTGCCCGGGACGTTCACCTCGCTCGCCCAGGCGGTCTCGCTCGTCCTGGGCGTCCTGACCGTCATGCTCGCCCACGGCCTGCGGCGCAGGAAGAAACGGGCCTGGCGGGCGGTGGTGGTGCTCCTGCCGCTGAGCGTCCTGGTGGAGCTCCTGCACGCGCACCGCCCCTTCACCGCCATCCTCAGCACGCTGGTCTTCGTCCTGCTTGTGATCAACCGGCACGAGTTCGACGCCCTCTCCGATCCCCGGACCCGCTGGCGGGCGCTGTGGAACCTCCTCGTCCTGGGCGTCCTGGACGTCGTCATCGGCTGGGCCGTGGTCAACGCCCACCCCCTGATGATCGTCGGCGACCCCGGTGCCGGAGAACGGCTCCAGCACGTGCTGCTCGGCCTCGTCGGGATGGAGGGCCCGGTCAGCTACTCCTTGGAGCGAACCGCCGACCTGGTCTACTACTCCCTCCTCGGTCTCGGCGCGCTCACCGCGGTGACGACCCTCTACCTCGTCCTGCGTCCGGAGCGGCCCGTCGCCGAACTGGACCCCGAGCAGGAGGAGGCGGTCCGCGAGCTGCTCGCCCGGCACGGCGCCCGTGACTCGCTCGGCTACTTCGCGCTGCGCCGCGACAAGAGCGTGGTGTTCTCCCCGACGGGCAAGGCGGTGATCGCCTACCGCGTGGTCTCGGGGGTCATGCTCGCCAGCGGCGACCCCATAGGGGACGTCGAGGCGTGGCCGGGCGCGATCAGGCGGTTCATGGAGGAGGCGGGGCGGCACGCCTGGGTGCCCGCCGTGATCGGCTGCAGCGAGACGGGCGGCGAGGTGTGGACCAGGGAGGGCCGCCTGTCCGCCCTGGAGATCGGCGACGAGGCCGTCATCGACGTCGCCGCCTTCACCCTCGAGGGAAGAAGCATGCGCAACGTCCGGCAGATGGTGAACCGGGTGGATCGCGCGGGCTACACCTGTCTCGTACGGCGGGTCGGGGACCTCACCGAGGCGGAGAAGGACCGGATCCGGCACGCCGCCGACTCCTGGCGCGGCACGGACACCGAGCGGGGCTTCTCCATGGCGCTCGGCCGTTTCGGCGACCCCGCCGACGCCGGATGCGTCGCCGTCACGGCGCACGGTCCCGCCGGGAGCACCTCGGAGGCCGAGACATCCGAGGGCGCGGTGGGTGGCGAGGACGGCGGGACCGGGCCGGGCGGGGACATCCGCGCCATCCTGCACTTCGTCCCCTGGGGAACGGACGGCATGTCCCTCGACCTGATGCGTCGCGACCACGCGGCCGACCCGGGCCTCAACGACCTGCTGATCGTCAAGGCCCTGCAGGCGGCCCCGGCCCTCGGTGTGAGCACGGTCTCGCTCAATTTCGCCTTGTTCCGCGCCGCGCTCGCCAGGGGCGAGCGGCTGGGCGCCGGCCCGATCCTCCGCCTCTGGTACGGCGTCCTGGTCTTCCTGTCCAGGTGGTTCCAGATCGAGTCGCTGTACCGGTTCAACGCGAAGTTCCAGCCGCTGTGGAAGCCCCGCTTCCTGGTCTATCCCGCGGCGCGGGACCTTCCGCGAATCGGCATGTCGGCACTCCAGGCGGAGGCCTTCATCTCCCTCCGCCTTCCCGCGACCGTCTCGCGCCGCGTCAGGAGCCTCCTCCCGGCATGCTTCCGCACCTCACGCATTCCATGATCATGGTGACGCGGTGCCGCCGGTGCTCGTAGAACCGGTGACCGAGCGCCGTCACGACGAGCACCCCGCCGAGCAGCAGAAGCATGAACGGCCCGTACTTCTCGTGTCCTATCAGGCCCATGACCAGATGGGCTATACCGGCGGCGACGATGATCGCGCCGACGTTGAGCAATTCCCTGTTGAGCGTCCACCCCGAGGCGGATCGTTCCCGTTCCGTCTCACTCATGCGTCCAGGCTCACCACCGTCGGTTACGGTCCGCCTCGGATCCCGTCACCACGATGTAAAACACCGGGCGTCCTCCCGCGCCGGCGAACGTGTGAACCCTGTGATCCAGCGGGAAACACGCTCCAGCCGGGACAGGCGACCGGCGAGGGCGCCCGTCAGCCACCGAGCCTGCGGAACGTACGCGTCGACAGGGGCAGGAAGACGGCGATCAGCAGCAGCGGCCAGACCACGGCCATGAGCGTGGCGTTCTGCGTGACCCAGGACCCACCGCCCCAGCCGGGGTTGTCGAAGAGCTGCCTGGCGGCCGTGGCGGTGGCCGAGAGCGGGTTCCACTCCGCGATCGCGCCGAGCCAGCCGGGCATGGTGCTGGGGTCGACGAACACGCTGGACAGGAAGCCGACGGGCCAGACCAGGATCTGCACGGACGTCACCACCTCCGGCCCTCCCGCGACGAGGCCGATGAAGATGCCCACCCAGATCAGGGCGAAGCGCAACAGCAGGAGCAGGCCCACGGCGGTCAGCGCCGCGGACGGTCCTCCTCCGGCGCGCCACCCGAGCAGCAGCCCGGTCACGATCATCACGGTCAGCCCGACGGCCGAGTTGAGCATGTCGGCGATCCCCCGGCCCATGACGACCGCGGAGGCGCTCATCGGCATCGACCGGAACCGGTCGGTCACCCCCTTGGCCGCGTCGGTGGTGACCGCCATCATCGTGCTCTCCAGGCCGAAGAGCATCGTCATGGCGAACATGCCGGGGATCAGGAAGTCGAAGTAGTCTCCGCCGGGGACGCCGATGGCGCCGCCGAACAGCCCCCCGAACATCAGCACCATCATGATCGGGAAGAACCATCCGAGGATGACCGGTCCCGGCCGGCGGACCCAGTGGTTCAGGTCGCGCAGGGTGATGGTCCAGGAGTCGGCCAGCGCCCAGCCGAACCGGGACATCGGGGATCCGGCGGGCAGGGTCGAGGTCGTCGTGCTCACGGGGATGCCTCCGTACCGGGGATCGGGGTCGTCGCGCTCACGGGAATGCCTCCCGTACCGGGGATCGGGGTCGTCGTGCCCGCGCGGGCGCCCGCGCGGAAGAGGGCGGCGCTCAAGCGGACGCCTCCGTACGGGTGGCCGGGAGCCGCCGGGCCCCTTCTCCGCCGCCCGTCAGGTGGAGGAACACCTCGTCGAGCGTGGGGCGGCGCAGCGTGACGTCGAGCGGTTCGATCCCGGCGTCACCGAGCGCGGTGGCCATCGTGACGAGGGCCCGGGTGCGCTCGGCGACCGGGACGCTGACCCGGCGCGCCTCGGCGTCCACGTGGACCTCGCCGGACGCGACCCGTGCCGCGAGCGCCTCCGTCGCGGCCACGTCCGCCTGGTCGGCGAGGACGAGGTCGAGCCAGTCGCCGCCGATGGCGGCCTTCAGCTCCTCGGGGGTGCCCTCGGTGACGACCCGGCCCGCCCCCAGCATGGTGATCCGGTCGGCCAGCCGATCCGCCTCCTCCAGGTACTGGGTGGTGAGCAGCACGGTCGTGCCGGAGCCGACCAGGTCGCGGACGGCCGCCCACACCTCCTGGCGGGCGGCCGGGTCGAGGCCGGTCGTGGGCTCGTCCACGAAGAGCACCGGGGGCGCCACGATGAGGCTCGCCGCCAGGTCGAGCCGCCTGCGCATGCCGCCGGAGTACTTGCCGACCGGCCTGCCCCCGGTGCCGGCCAGCGAGAAGCGCTCCAGCAGCTCGTCGGCCCGCCTGCGCGCCCTGGCGGCGGAGAAGTGGTTCAGCCTGCCGAACATCACCAGGTTCTGCCGCCCGCTGAGGACCTCGTCGACCGCGGCGTACTGGCCGACCAGCCCGATCCGCTCGCGTACCTGCCGCGCCTGCGTCCGGACGTCGAACCCCGCGACACTCGCCCGGCCCGAGTCGGGGCGCAGGAGCGTGGACAGGATCCGGATCGCCGTCGTCTTGCCCGCGCCGTTGGGCCCGAGCAGGCCGCAGACCGTTCCGGCCGCCACCCGCAGGTCGAACCCGTTGAGACCCGTCCCCTCGACGGCACCGGCGTAGTTCTTGCGCACCTCGTGCGCGGCGATCGCGAACTCCGTCGCTCTCACAGCCACCCGTTTCACCCCTGCTTTCGCCTGTCTTCCCGCCCGGCGCCGTCGCGCCTCCATCGCGTATAGCGTACCGTACATCGTACGGCTCAGTTACGGTGGTCCCAACGACGAAAATCTGGAGACCGTTCCTGTGAGTGCGAAGAAAGCTTCCGACGCCGACCCGGCACGCAGCCTGGCGCTCCTGTGGGGATCACACAGCAAGCCGGGGCGTTCCGGGCTGACGGTGCGCTCGATCGTCCTGGCGGCCATCGAACTGGCCAACGACGAAGGGCTCGACGCGGTCTCCATGCGGCACGTCGCCGAGCGGCTGGAGGTCGGGACCATGTCCCTCTACACCCACGTCCCCGGCAAGGGGGAGCTGGTGGACCTCATGATCGACACCGCGTACGGGGAGCTCTACGACGACGTGGACGCCCCGTCCCGGCAGCCCGGCGGGTGGCGGGGCGGGCTGGAGTTCATCGCGGCCCGCAACTGGGACCTCTACCGGCGCAACCCGTGGTTGCTGCAGATCATCGACGTCCGCTCCACCCTGGGGCCGAACGCGTCACTCAAGTACGAGGCCGAGCTGCGCCCGCTGGAGGGCACCGGCCTGTCGGACGTCGAGATGGACTCCGTCCTGGCCCTGGTGCTCAGCCACGTGGAGAGCACCGCCAGGGCCAAGGCCAACCAGGCCCGCATCCAGGAGGAGAGCGGGATCACCGACGTCGAGTGGTGGCTGTCCAACGCCCCGATCCTCGACAAGATCATGGACACCGCCCGGTTCCCCCTCGCCTCCCGCGTGGGCCGGGCGGCCGGAGAGGCCTACCAGTCCGTCGCCGACCCCGTCCACGCCCTCACCTTCGGCCTGGAACGCATCCTGGACGGAATCGCCGGTCTGATCGCGGGCCGGGATCGCCCGTGACACCGAAGGGTCTCCGGCCGGAGACGCGGTCATCGGAGACAAGTGGCCGGAAACAGAAAAACCGGGGTGCGCGGGACGGGAACGCCCTCGGTAGCCGTTCCCGTCCCGCACACCCCGGCGGGCCGGTCTAGTAGTAACCGGTGCCCGTGATGGCGGCGGTCTGGTTGCCCATGTTCTTCACCCGGTAACGGATGCACGGGGCGGGCGGGGAGGTGCTGGCGGCGACGTACGCGGCGTGGTCGTTTGCGGCGATCGGCACCGTCCCGATGTACCTGCCACGGCAGTTAGCGATCTTGACCTTGACGGGCACGCTGTTGGTGTCGAGCTTGACCAGCACGTTTCCGTTGTACTGGGCCGCGGGAACGAGCTCGGGCGTGAGGAACACCTCCTCGCCGGGCTGGACCCTCGCGGCCAGGTTGACGTCGTCGGCGTGGGCGGGGGTGCCGGTCAGTGCGACGGCTCCGGCGGCCGCCAGGACCAACATCGAGGACAGGGCGCGCATAGAACGTCACTCTCCTTATTCGTCTCTGCCGATCCGTCCCTGCGGATCGGACGTGGAGACACTACGGAGAGTCACATCCGGGAAAGATAACGAGGTGGGCGGACCTGGGTAAAACTCCGGGGAGCGCCGGTTTCCCTCCCGGACACACGGCGACATCGGCGGCCGAAGTATCGCCATCGCCATCGCCGATGGGCAATCACCCTGAATCAGGTACGAGGCGAAGCCGCCGGGACCGGAACCGGCCTACCGGGTGAGGAGCTTCTGGGCCTCGACGACCAGGTCGAGGTCGAAGCTGAGTTTGAGGCCGTAGTAGACGATGGCGGTGGCGGTCGCCGCGGCGGCGAGGACGACCAGGATCTTGACCGTCCAGCCCCGGCGGCCCAGCCAGGCCGTCCAGGCCGACAGGGTCCGCTTGCCGAACTCCAGCAGCCGGTGGGCCCAGTGGAACTCGGTGGCCAGCACCGCCAGTCCCGCGAAGACGACGAGCCAGCCGGGACCGGGGAAGGGCACCATGATCAGACCGCCGATGACCAGCACGGCGCCGATGGCACCGATGACGATCTTCAGGGTGAGGCGGCCCGCGCGGGTGGACCTGATCCCGTCGAGCCGGCCGTGGATGCCGGACCGCTCGGCCGCGACGTCTTTCAGCGCGTCGGCGTCGCCCGTCTCGATCCCGCCGTCACCTCGGCCGCCCGTCTCGCCCCGCACGCCGGCGGTGCCGTCCTCGCCCCGCACGCCGGCGGTGCCGTCCTCGCCCCGCACGCCGGTGGTGCCGGTCTCAGACAGCCGCCCGGCTGAGCCGTGAGGCTCGCGCACCCCATCTGAGATCGTCATGTTCTCCCCAGGACAGTCGTTTCTTCCACAATAGGCTCTGCTGGGCGGACCGGACCCGCTGACGTACTCAGATCATCCTCAAGGGGGAGGGCAGGGGGTCCTCCGGGCGGAGAAACCACGAGATCATCGCGACGGCCCCGCCACGCCCGTTCGGGGCGCGGCGGGGCCGTGCGGGCCGTCGAGGCCGGGGTACCCGGCCGCTGTCAGGCCACTGTTCAGGTAGCGGTGCAGGTGACGGTGGACGGAACGCCGTTGGTGCCGGTCCAGGAGGCGTTGAAGCCGAACACCGTGGAGGCACTGGCGGCCAGGTTGCCGTTCCAGTTCACGTTCCGCACGGTGACGTCGGCACCGGTCTGGGTGTGGACGCCGCTCCAGAGCTGGCTGATCGTCTGGCCGTTCGGGAACGACCACCTGACCGTCCAGCCGGTGATCGCCGAGGTTCCGGTGTTCCGCACCGTCACCTCACCCTGGAAGCCGGTCGGCCAGGAGTTGGCCACCCGATAGGTCGCGGTGCAACCGCCGGTGACGGGTCCGGTGAGGGTCTTGAAGGTCACCGGGACCGAGGCGGTGGAGCTGTTGCCCGCCGCGTCGCGGGCGATCACATAGAAGGTGTACGAGGTGTCGGCGGCCAGCCCGGTCAGCGCGAACGACGCCGAGGTCGGCGAACCGACCTTCACATCCGTCGCCCCCGCCTCACGGTAGACGTCGTAGCCGCTCACCCCGACGACGTCCGTCGAAGCCGTCCAGGTCAGCGTCGCCCCCGACGAGGTGATCGCCGAGGCCACCGGAGTGCCGGGCCTGGTCGGCGGAACGGTGTCGACGGGCGGGACGGTCCCGCCGGTGTCGGCGTACACGATGCCGCGGCCGTTGGTGCCGAGGTAGACGCGGCCGTAGACGCGCGGGTCGCCGGTGAGAGCCTCCCCCGCGTTGCCGTACTGGTGCTCGTCGTCGTTGATCCTCACCCAGCTCGCGCCGGTGTCGTCGGAGCGGAAGACGCCGGTCACGCCGCCGATCGTGGCGACGGCGTACAGCGCCTGGTAGCCCCCGGCGGAGGCGGACTTGCCGAAGCCGATGTTGACGGCGCTCGTGACGCCGGACAGCTTGGTGAACGACGCGCCGCCGTTGGTGGAGTGCCACAGGCCCGAGGCGGCGCCGGTCTCACTGGGGGGGCCGGCCAGCCAGATGTCACCCTCGCGGCCGGGTACGGCCTTGAACTTGACGTTGCCCTCGGCGGGCAGCCCGGTGGCGGCGGTGGCCGTGAAGGAGGCGCCGCCGTTGGTGCTGGCGTAGAACCTTCCGCCGCTGAAACCGTAGAACTTACTGGAGTTCACCCGGTCGGACTCGACGACGGCTCCCGTCGGCAGTCCGGTGGAGGCGGTCCAGGTGTTGCCGAAGCCGACCGAGTGGTGCACGCCCACGCCCTTGGGCGCCCAGACGAACCGGGAGCCGTCGGCCGCCGCGGCGATCGTGCCGCCCTCGTTGATCCCGCCGGGTTCCGTGCCCTGGAACCAGGTGGCGCCGCCGTCGGTGGAGAACGCGGCGTGGCTGTCGTTCGGCCGGTCGGCGTCGGTGAAGTTGCCCGCCCTGACCATGACGGCCGGGTTGGTCTCGGCGTAGTCGAGGCTGGTCGTCGAGGTGAAGACCGGCGAGGTGAACAGCATGGGCGGCACGGCGTCGAGGTCGGTGTGCCGGAAGCCGCCGAGGTCGCCCAGGGCGCTGACCAGCGGCGCGCCGGACGGCGGGCTGATCAGGTCGAGGACGGCGGTCTCCTCGAGCCCCTTGACCATGGGCTTGATGGTGAGCTTGCCACCGGTGTCCCACTTCTTGAGATCCTCGGTCCCGTAGATGGTGGCGCCGGTGCCGTACATCATCCGGTTGCCGTCGAACGGGTCGATCTCCAGCGACTCCGTCATCCAGCCGAGCTTGGGCGTCGTCTCCGGTGGCTGCGGGTTGGTCCCGAAGGTCAGCCACGGCGAGGAGGAGATGTCCATCGTGTAGCGGAAACTGCGTTCCGGGTAGGAGGTGAAGTCCCAGATGCGGGTCCAGGTCACGCCGGAGTCGGTGGACCTGAAGAAGATCACGTCCGGCCACCAGGAGATCTGGGTGGCGACCATGATCGTGCCGGGGTTCTGCCGGTCGATCGTGAGGCCGCTGTAGCCGAAGTAGTCGTCGGCCGAACTGGACGGGACCGGGCTGATCCGGGTCCAGGCCCCGGTGACGGTGTCGAGCTTCCACACGTCGCCCTTGGCGCCGTCATAGGGGCCCGCGGTGTCGCTGGTCGCGATGTAGAGGGTGTGGTTGACGTGGTCGAGCACGCCTTTGTGCGCGATGTAGCCGGTGGGCTGCCCGGCCACCCTGCTCCAGGTGGTCCCGCCGTCGGAGGAGCTGTAGACGGTGTTCTGCTTGTCGGCGACGCCGACGTAGATCTTCTGCGTGGTGTTGCCGGCGGTTGCCGAGCTGGGGTCGAAGGTCACCCAGACCACGCCCGGACGGTGGCTGGTATAGCCGTTGGGGTCGGAGGGGTTGTCGGCGTAGTTCCCCGGGTTGGGGAAGCTCGCGACCTTGGCCCAGGTCACGCCCTTGTCGGTGCTGCGCCACAGGCCGTTGCCCTCGGGCGCGCCGAGGTAGACGACGCTGTTCCTGTTGGGGTCGACGGCCAGCCGCTCGCCCATCCCCCGGCCGGGCATGTTGCCGCCGAGCTTGAACGGCAGCGGCGTGGCCTGCCAGGTCGCGCCCCTGTCCGCGGAGCGCAGGATGGCCCCGTTGTTGGGGTCCCAGCTGTTGGTGTACATCCCGGCGGCGACGTAGACCCGGTTGGTCTCCACCGGGTCGGTGGCCAGGCTGACCACGCCGTTGTATCCCCACTTGTCCCAGCCCACCCAGTCGAGCAGCGGGGTCCAGCTCTTGCTCGACTGCTCCCATCGATACGCGCCGCCGATGTCGGTGCGGGCGTAGATCAGGTCCTTCTCCTTCTGGTTGAAGATGATCCCCGGCACGAACCCGCCGCCGTCGATCCTGACGTTCTTCCACTCGTACGGTTCGGCGGCGGCCGCCGAACCGGCCCCGGTCACCACGGTTCCCGTCCCGGTCACGGCACCGGACGCGGCACCGGACGCGGACGCCTGGGCGCTCCCGCCCCCGACGGCCGCGCCGACCGACGCGCACGCCACCGCCACGGCGGCGAGCATGCTGAACAGCCTTCTTCGCATGTACGGCTTCCCTTCGCAATGCAACAGACAAACCGCCATGCACGATCAGGTGACGGGACCCTGACCTTCGACCGCCCACGATGTGCGTGCATGAACGCCCAGAGGTTCACATGCCGGACCCCGGGTCGTCAATAGTTTGAACAGACAACTAACAAACCTGTCGCGGGCCACGGTGAAACCCTCGGCCACCGGCACGGAAGGCCCGGAGTTCCGGCCCCTCCCGCGTCCCGCGGCCCGGCCTACTGCGCCCCGCAGGAAGCGCCGCCTTCCCGGGGAGGGAGCATCAACCGCGAGCCGGGCCCCCGCGCGGCGGCCACGTCGCCGGGGTTGGCCAGCGCGCAGCGGTCCAGCGAGAGGCAGCCGCAGGCGATGCAGTCGGTCAGGCCGTGCCGGAGCCGTTCGAGCTGCTTGATGCGGTCGTCGAGCTCGTACTGCCACATCGTCGAGAGTCTCGCCCAGTCATCCCTGGTGGGGGTGCGCTCGTCAGGGAGGGCGGACAGCGCCTCCTGGATCGTCTTGAGGGGGATCCCGACCCGCTGGGAGACCCTGATGAAGGCGATCCTGCGGAGCGTGTCGCGAGGGAAACGACGCTGGTTGCCCGCGGTGCGGCGGCTGCGGATCAAGCCCTTGGCCTCGTAGAAGTGGAGGGCGGAGACCGCGACCCCGCTGCGAGAGGAGAGCTGGCCGACGGTCATCTCCGGATTGTTGGGCATGCGCCAGTCTAACTTGACCTCAATCAATATTGAGGTTGCAGGGTGGGGGCATGACATTCGCGGAGACGGAAAGAGGGGGAGCATGACATTCACGAAGGCGGAACTCGCCTATCTCGCGGAGCAGCGCCTGGGCCGCCTGGCCACGACGGGCCCCGGCGGCTCCCTGCAGAACAGCCCGACCGGGTTCCGCGTCGACATCGAGACCGGCGTCGTCGACATCTACGGCCGCGCGATGGGCACCACCAGGAAGTTCCACAACGTCCGGACGAACCCGCAGGTGGCCTTCGTGGTGGACGACGTCGCCTCCACCGACCCCTGGCGGGTCAGGGGCGTGGAGATCCGCGGCGAGGCCGAGGCCGTCGAGGACCACGATCCGCCCTCCCCGTACTTCAGCCGGGAGATCATCCGCATCCACCCCAGGCGGATCATCTCCTGGGGCGTCGACCCCGCCCAGGAGGGCATGAAGGGCCGCGACGTCTGAATCCCCGCACCCGGGGGCGCTTCCCCTGCGGGGCGGGCGAATCAGGTAAGAATGGCGCATGACGAGAGCACTGGTGCTGGGTGGCGGAGGCGTGGCGGGCATCGCCTGGGAGGCCGGGATCATCACCGGTCTGCGCCGGGCGGGCATAGAGCTGGGAGGGGCGGACCTGGTCGTCGGCACCTCCGCCGGATCGGTGGTCGGGACGCTCGTCGCCACCGAGGCCGACCTGGAGAGCTCGGTCGGCGTCCAGGCGGACACGGAGGTCGCGACCGTCTCCGCCGTCGACATGGAGGCGGTCATGACCGCCTTCAGCCTGCTCTACGACCCGTCCCTGGACCCCCAGGAGGCCCGGCGCCGGGTCGGCGAGATGGCCCTCGCGGTGAAGGACACCGGCGCCAGGATCGAGACGATCGGTAACCGGCTGCCCGTCAAGGAGTGGCCGGAGCGCCGACTGCTGATCACCGCCGTCGACGCGGGGACCGGCGAGTTCGTGGTCTGGGAGCGCGGCTCGGGGGCGCCGCTGGTGTCGGCGGTCGCGTCCAGCTGCGCGGTCCCGTGCGTGTTCCCGCCGGTGGAGATCGGCGGGCGCCGCTACATGGACGGCGGGGTCCGCTCGGCCACGAACGCCGATCTGGCGGCGGGCAGTTCCGCCGTGGTCCTCCTGGAACCGCTGGCGCACGCCTCGCCGAGGGCGCGGCTCAAGGCCGAGCTCGCCGAACTGGGTGACGCCGCGATCGCCCACGTCGTCCCCGACGAGGCGTCGGTCACCGTGTTCGGCGCCAACGTCCTCGACCCGGGCCTGTGGCGCCCCGCCTTCGAGGCCGGTCTCGCCCAGGCGCCCGCCGTCGAGGAGAGCGTGGCCAGGGTCTGGAAGGACTGAGATCGGCGTGAGCGGGGTGGCACCACTGTGGGTGGTGAGCGGGCCGCCGGGAGGTGGGAAGTCGACCGTCGCGGCGGCGCTGCTGGCGCTGCTCGACCCGGTTCCCGCGCTGCTCGACAAGGACACCGTCTACGGCGGCTTCGTCGCCGCCACCCTTCGCGCCCACGGCCGCGACGACGGGGAACGCGAGGGCCCCTGGTACGACGAGCACGTCAAGCGTCACGAGTACGAGGGGCTGACCGAGGTCGCCCGGCAGATCCGTTCGCACGGCTGCCCGGTGATGCTGGAAGGTCCCTTCACCACCCAGGTGCACGACGCGGCGGCGTGGGAACGCTGGGCCGGACGGCTGGGCGGGCCGCCCATACGTCTCCTCTGGATCCGCTCGGACGGTCCGACGCTGCGTTCCCGGCTGGAGGCCAGAGGTCTCGCCAGGGACGCGGGCAAGCTCGACCGCTTCGAGGACTACCTGCGGGCCATCAGGGTCGACGAACCACCCGTCGTGCCCCACGACGAGATCGACAACCGGCCCGGCGCCCCCGCGCTCACGTCACAGCTGGACAGGCTCGTCACCTCCTGGGAGACCGCCCGCCCCTAGCCTCGTGCCCCGGACCTCACGTCCCGGACCCGGCACGTCTCCCGCGCGTGACCTCACGGCCGGTCGCCGCGCGGGTACGCCCCGCCGAGCCGAGCCGAGCCGAGCCGAGGCGTCCGGCTCCGCGCACGGCGTCACGGACGGCCGCGCGACGACGGGAGACGGGCTTCGGGGAGCGGGATCACGGAACCTGGAAGCGGTCGTCCCTGGCGTCGGTGATCGCCATGTGGCCGGGCAGGTGACCGATGGCGAAGGACACCCCGCTCGCCATGACGGCCGCCTGCGGCGTCACCCCGCAGGCCCAGAAGACCGGCGTCTCCCCCGCCCGCACCTCGACGGGGTCGCCGAAGTCGGGCACGCCCAGATCGGCGATCCCGATCTCGCCCGGGTCGCCGACGTGGATCGGCGCCCCGTGCACGGCCGGATACCTCGCGGTCACCCGTACGGCGGCCGAGACCAGGGAGGCGGGGACCGGGCGCATCGAGACGACCAGCGGGCCGCTCAACGATCCCGCGGGACGGCAGGCGATCGAAGTGAGGTACATGGGCACGTTCGTCCCCGCCTCGATGTGCCGCACCGGCACCCCGGCCCTCAGCAGGGCGTCCTCGAAGGTGAAGCTGCAGCCCAGCAGGAAGGCGACCAGGTCGTCCCGCCAGACGTCGCGAGCGTCGTCGACGTCGGCCACGGCCCTGCCGTCCTCGTAGACGCGGTAGGCGGGCAGGTCGGTGCGGAGGTCGCCGCCGAACAGGCCGGTGCTCACCGCGCCGGGGTCGCCGACGTCCAGGACGGGGCAGGCGACGGGGTTGCGCTGGGCGAACAGGAGCAGGTCGTAGGCGAGCTCGCGGGGCACGGCGAGCAGGTTGGCCTGGGTCCAGCCCCGGCACCACCCCGCGGTGGGTGCCCGCAGCCCCTCCCTGAAGTGCTTACGGGCCTGCGCGGGGGTGAGCGCCGCTACGTCCATCAGCGGATCATAGCCTCGGCCCCGCCCCCCGGCCAGAGTCCCTCACCCGCGCGGGAAACGCGCGACCGGCCTCCGCCGGTACGCGACCGGGCGACGCGTCCCTCACCCGCGCGGGGAGTGCGCGAGCGACCTCCGCCGGTACATGATCAGGCGACGGCGTCCCCGCCCGCACGGGGAACACGGGTGCCGGACACCGGCGGCTCCGGCGGCTCCGGCGGCTCCGGCGGCTCCGGCGGCTCCGGCGGCTCCGGCGGCCGGAATATCGGCGAAGCCCGAATCCCAGGAATCTCGGATATCGGACACCACCGTCAGACCGAGGCCAGGTGCAGTGGGAGTTCTCTAGACGAGACGGCCGGGAAAGCGCTAAAGGATGTCCATAAACATCCCGATCAAAGAGCCAAAATCCCTTTTGGAACGATTCGACAAAATTGAGTTACATTTCATGACATGTTTGCATTGCAGCTATAACGTCCCGGCCTTACGTTCCCGGTATGGATCTCGAGCTCCGACACCTCAAGATCGTGCGCGCGGTGGCACAGGCCGGTAGCGTCACCAAGGCCGCCACCCACCTCGGATTGGCCCAACCCGCTCTGACGGCGCAGCTCAAACGGATAGAGCGGGTTCTCGGGGGAGCTCTTTTCGAACGCGACCACAACGGCGCCAGGCCCACGCCTCTGGGGCAGCTGGTCCTGTCACGCGCGATGGTGCTGCTGCCCGCGGCCCGCGAGCTCCAGGAGGAGGCACTTCGATTCGCCAACGCGAACGCCGACATCCCCAGCTACCGGCTGGGCGCCACCCACGGACCGATACTCGGCGGTCTGATGGACCGCCTCGCCACCGCCTGGCCGTCCACCCCGGTGAGCACCCACACCTCCTGGTCCGCGAGAGAGCTCACCGCCATGGTGATGCTGGGCCGGATCGACTTCGCGTTCATCGGCGCCTGCGGGGAGAGCCCTCCGCCGGTGGAGGGGCCGGTGGTGTGGTCGACCGTGGGCACCGACCCGGTCTTCGTACTGCTCAACGAGGACCATCCGCTGGTGGACAGGGAGGAGGTGGAGCTCGCGGAGCTGGCCGACGAGCAGTGGACGGTCACCCCCGGCGACAGCTGCTTCGGCGACTGCTTCGCCACGGCCTGCGCGCGCGCCGGCTTCACTCCCAAGACCATCTACGAGACCGACGTGGCCACCTGCATGCACCTGGCCAAGGTCGGCCGTGCCGCCGCGCTGTGCCAGGCGACCTTCCAGCCCGCCGAAGGGCTGAAGCTGGTACCGCTCGCGGGAGCTCCGCTGCGCTGGCGGCAGCTGCTCGGCTGGCACCCGGAGGCGTCCAGCGCCGCGATCGCGACGTCCATCCTCGAACACGCGAAGGCCGCGCATTCCGACGCGATCGGGCGGAGCAGACGATACGCCGCGTGGCTGGCCGGGAACCCCGGGCTGGGCACCTCTCCATAACGTGACGATAGGAGACATCTGGTAGAGGCGCGCCTCATGTGTACGCCGTTACTTTGGCGGCACCCCCCCACATGAGGAGAGAACCCATGCTCCGCAGAAGTGCCGTGACAGCGGGCTTCGCGCTCGCTGTCGCGATGGTGGCCACCCCCGCCACCGCCACTCACCAGGGACCCGGCGAGCCCGCCGCCCCGTACACCCTCGCCGAGGCCCGGACACTGGTGCAGGCCACCGCCAAGCCGTCACCGGGCCTGGTCGACGCCGTCCGGCGCGACCTCGGAGGCACCGCCGAGCAGGCCGCGGCCAGGCTGATCAACGAGGCGGCCGCCGCCAAGATCGAGCCCGCCCTCCGCGGGCGGCTCGGCGCCTCCTTCGCCGGATCCTGGGTGACCGGTCCCACCTCCGACCTGGTGATCGCCACCAGCGACTCCACCAAGGTCGCCTCGCTCGCGAAGTCGGGCGCGGAGGTCAAACTCGTCAAGAACTCCCTGGCCACGCTCGACACGGCCAAGGAGCGGCTCGACCAGCTCGTGGCCACCGCGCCGAAGTCGATCCCGTCCTGGTACGTCGACCTGCCGAGCAACAGCGTCGTCGTGCTGGCCGGTGACGTCGCCGAGGCGCAGGCGTTCGTGGACGGCAGCGGCGTGGACAGGGCGCTGGTCCGCGTCGAGGCCTCGCAGGAGAGGCCCAGGCCCCTCTACGACGTCCGCGGCGGCGACGCCTTCTACATGGGCGGCCGCTGCTCGGTCGGCTTCTCGGTCACCCGCGGCAGCCAGGGCGGTTTCGCCACCGCCGGCCACTGCGGCACGCCGGGCACCGCCACCCAGGGCTACAACCGGGTCGCCCAGGGCACCTTCCAGGGCTCGTCCTTCCCCGGCAACGACTACGCGTGGGTCGCGGTCAACACCAACTGGACCCCGACCGGCGTGGTGAACGGCTACAGCGCGGGCATCCTTCCGGTGACCGGCTCCACCCAGCAGGTCGTGGGCAGCTCCATCTGCCGCTCCGGCTCCACCACCCAGTACCGCTGCGGCACCATCAGCCAGCACAACACGAGCGTCACCTACCCCGAGGGCACCATCACCGGCCTGACCCGCACCACCGTGTGCGCCGAGCCCGGCGACTCCGGCGGCTCCTACATCTCCGGCAGCCAGGCCCAGGGCGTCACCTCCGGCGGCTCGGGCAACTGCACCTCCGGCGGCACCACCTACCACCAGCCGATCAACGAGATCCTCTCGGTGTACGGGCTCACCCTGGTGACCAACGGGACCCCGCCGCCCACCGGCTGCAGCGGCTACCAGAACTCCTACACCGGCTCGCTGACGTCCAACGCCAACGCCTACCAGCCCGGCACCTCCGGCTACAGCGCCGGCGCGGGCGTCCACCGCGTCTGCCTGGACGGCCCCAACGGCACCGACTACGACGCCTACCTGCAGAAGCTGAGCGGCTCCACCTGGACGACCGTGGCCAGCGGGACCACCCCCAACCCGGATGAGGCCTTCACCTACAGCGGCACCGCGGGCACCTACCGCGTACGGGTGCACGCCTACAGCGGCTCCGGCTCCTACACCCTCGGCCTGACCAGGCCGTAAGGTTCTCCCCTCCCGGCCCGACCAGGCCGCAGGACTCCTTGGCCGGACTCGACCGGGTCCGGCCGAGGACGCTCCGTGCGGCCCGGGACACGCCGGAAGGGCGAGCCCCGGACGGCCGCCCGTCCCCGGCGGCCCCGGGAGAGCGGTCCGAGACCTGGCCGGTCCGCCGCCCCCGCGGACCGGCCGTTCCCGCCGCCCTCCCCCGCGAGCCCGTGCGACCTCGTGGGGGAGGGCGGCATCGCCATGCCCGGACGTCGAGAACAATGGGACGATGAGCGACCTTCTGATGCTGAGCGAGGGCGCGGTGCTGACGCATCTCGCCACCCGGGCCGAGCTGGCGAGCGGGGTGCTGCCCGCCTCCGACGACCTGCGGCTGTGGGCCCGGCTGGCCGACGGCGAGGGGGTGCCGCTGGCGGGCGGTGGCCGGATACGCACCTCGCTCGACACCGGCGAGCCCGTCCTGACCGGACCCGACGGCTGGCTCGACGGGGTGGAGCCCGAGCAGGTGGTCGCGCTGCGCCTGCGCGGCGGCACCCTGGAGCTGTCGGTCACCGAGCTGGACGACGTCCCCGCCGAGCGGGCGGTGCGGGTCGTCCAGGAGTTCGGGGAGCAGGCGCTCGACGCGCTGCGCGCCTTCGCCGAGGGGCTGGAGCCCAGTCCCGGCGTGCCGGTCGACGTCGTGGTCCTGGAGCTGCTGATGAAGGCCCCCGAGACCTTCGCCGATCCGCTGCCCCCGCTGTCGCCGCTGCTGCGCAACGCCTCGCTGGAGCTGCGCGAGGGCCGGGTGGGCATCGTGGGCGCGCCGTGGGACACCGCGTCGGTCGCCGACCTGGCGCCGCTGGACATCATCAGGCTGGCCCTGGTGCGCAGCGCGCTGCGGACGTACGGCGAGGGCGCCGACCTCTCCAAGGCCGTCACCTACCTGTCGCGGTCGGAGGTGGTGCTCGAGAGGATCGCCGACGAGGTGGAACGCGAGCCGCTCGGCCCGGCGCTGGTCGAGGCCCTGCCCCGCACCGAGCCGGCCGCGCTGCTGCTGATCGCGAGGTCGGCCGAGGGTGAGGGCCGCTCGTTCGAGGCGTCGGGGCTGATCTCCGAGGTGCTCTCCCTCTCCCCCGGCATGGCACCGGCCGTGCGCGACGCCGCCGAGTACGCCGCATGCCGCACCGACCCCGGCGCTCCGCTGCCCGAACGGGCCGCGCACCTGTTCCGGCAGCTGCTCGCGTACGCCTACCGCCCGGCCCGTCACCGGCTGATCGAGGATCTGATCGCGCTGAGCGTCCGGGTGGCCGAGCCCGCCCTGGCCGACCTGGCGCTGTTCGAGAACGACGTCGTCGGCGAGTTCCTGGACGCGCGGGCCGAGTGGCTGCGCGACGACGAGGTGGAGCTGCTGGAGTCCTGGCGGCGGACGCCGCTGCGGCTGTGGGAGGTCCTCGGCGTGTCCGGGGAGGAGATCACCGTGGCCGCCGCCGGTGACGGGGGCGAGGGCGGGGAGCGGGTGACGCTGACCGACGAGCTGCTGTCCGGGCAGGCGCTGCCCGGGGACCTGATGCTGACCAGGGTGCTGAGCGACGGGACGGGGCCGCACGTGTTCGGCCACCCGTTCAAGGTCGATCCTGAGCGCGGGGAGGAGATGCTCGCCCTGCTCGCCGACCCGGTCGACCCCTACGCGGTGGCCGCCTTCTTCAGGCGCCCCCGGCGGGTGCCCGGCGCTCCTGGCACACCCGGCGGGGACGCCGGCCGCTGAACGGCTCCGGCGACGACGGGGCCCGAGCCCGTCAGAGGGTGCGCAGGAAGGCCAGGCCCTCCGTGGCGAGCGCGTCCTGGGTGTCGGCGAGGGGACGCCAGATCGAGGCGGCGGTGGCGATCGTCCGGTTGTGCGCGGTGAACGACTCGATGCAGAGCGGGCCCCGGTAGTCCACGGCGCGCAGGGCGTCGGCGAGGGCGGGCCAGTCCATGTGGTCGGCGCCGGGCGCGCCCCGGTCATTGGCGCAGACCTGCACGTGCGCGACCAGGTCACCGGCCCGCCGCACGGCCGCCGCCGGGTCCCGCTCCTCGATGTTCATGTGGTA
This sequence comes from Streptosporangium sp. LJ11, assembly GCF_051918945.1. Taxonomy (NCBI): domain Bacteria; kingdom Bacillati; phylum Actinomycetota; class Actinomycetes; order Streptosporangiales; family Streptosporangiaceae; genus Streptosporangium; species Streptosporangium sp. LJ11. Next base: position 175,524 of record NZ_JBPXMB010000010.1, on the reverse strand, counting down.
GACGTCCAGCGCGAGGCCGACGCCCGGGATCCCGCCGACCGCCTCGACGGCCTGCTCGACGGTGTTGATCAGACTGGTCTCGTAGCGGTTGAGCGGTTCGACGGCGACCGTCACCCCGCGCTCGGCCGCGTACTCGCCGACCGGGGTCAGGTTCTCCCGCAGCTCGGCGTAGCAGGTCTTGCGCTCCTCGTCCGACATCCGCCAGGTCCGCCCCACCGAGGCGTAGGCGGGTCCCCCGATCACCGGGCTGCCCACCGCCACCGCGGCGTCCACGCACCCGCGCAGGTAGTGCTGGGTGGCGGCGACCGTTCCCGCGTCGGTGCCGACCAGCTCCCTGCCCGGCGGCATGACGAGGACCACCGAGGCCTTCAGCCCGAGGTTCCCCAGCAGTTCGGCCGCCCGCGCGGGATCCCAGTCGTCGGCCTGCTCCACCGGCAGCTCGATCGTGTCGAACCCCCAGGCGGACACCTTCGGCGCCAGCCGGGCGAGATCCTCGTCCGTCAGCGGCGAGACCCACACCCACGTGTTGACCCCGATGGGGAACATCGGCAACCCCTTCCCTGAGTTCGGCGCGGGCTCGTCGTGAGCCCGCGCACATGGCGGGTTCCGGGCACCGCCGCCCGGTGGTGCCCGGAACCCGGTGGATCTGTCTTACTTACCGCCCCAGTTGGCGGGGAAGTCGGGCAGCTTCTCGCAGCCGCAGAGCGCGTAGTGCAGCGGCGGCATGTTGGGCTGCAGGTAGCTGTCCAGGTTCTCGGAAGTGATCTTGGGCTGGGGCAGCTTCCAGGTCTTGGGCACCTCCTCGCCCTTGAGGATCTTCAGTGCGGCGATGATCGGGGTGCGCCACTGGTAGGTGGGGTAGGTCGGCGCGATGGCCGTGAGGCCGCCGCTCTTCCACTTCTGCAGGAAGTCCTGCTGGTCCTCGCCGACGATCGCCGGCACCGGGACCCCGGCGTCCTCGAACGCCTCGACGGCCGCCACAGCGGTGGCGCCCGCGTCCATCCACACCCCGTCGATCTTGCCGTGCCGCTGGATGTAGTCGCTCACGATGCTCTTGGTCTTGGCGGCGTCGCCGTCGGTGAACTCCACCCCGACCACGTCGAGCTGGCTCTTGTCGAAGGTGACCTTCGCCGCCGACCAGCGGGTCTCCAGCACGTCGACACCCGGCAGGATCCGCAGCGCGAGGACCTTGCCCCCGGCGGGCACCTTCTCCACCAGGAACTCGGCGCCGTCGGCGCCGAAGGCGTAGCCGCCGATGGGGTTGATGAACGTCACCGGGCAGTCGGTGTCCACGCCGCGGTCGAACACGATCACCGGGACCTTGGGACAGGCGCCTTCGACGGCCGGGGTCAAGGTGGCGGTGGTGTTGGGCGAGACGATCAGCGCGTCACAGCCCTTGCCGACCAGCTCGGCGATGTCGGAGATCTGCTTGTCGTCCTTGCCCTCCGCGTCGAGGGCGGTGAACTTCTTGATCTCCTTGTGCAGCGCCACCTCGGCCTGCATGGTCTTCCAGCCCACCTGCCGCCACGGGTTGTTCACGGCGGCGTTGGAGAAGCACAGGTTGTAGGGCCCGTCCTTCTTGTACTTGGCCGTGTCCACCATCTCCGGGGCGATGGCCTGCTCCCACGGCTTGTCCGCGGGCCCCTCCGCGGTCTGGGTCCGCATGGCCAGCTGGGCGTCGTAGTCGGCCTGGACGAAGAACTTCGACTGCTCGCCGGTGTTGGGGGACGCGGCCGTCCCGGCGGACGAGGCCGCCGCGGACGTCTCGGGGGCGGCACTGGAAGTCACCGGCTTGTCACTGGCACATCCCGCGGCGAGCAGCATCGCGGAGACACCCGCGACGAGCACCGATATAGGCCTGTTCAATGAAGGTCTCCTTCTTTTCTCTGGGGTGCGTTCAGACGCGTACTGCGCGCCTGAACGGAAGCCGTACGGCGCTCGCCGCGACCGCGGCGATGATGATCACGCCCTGGACGGCGAATTCCAGGGCCCCCGAGATCCCGTACAGGTTGAGCAGGGTGAACAGCGCCTCAAGGGTGAAGGCGCCGGCCATCGCGGCGACCACGGAGCCGCGTCCGCCGCCGAGCGCCACGCCGCCGAGGACGACGGCCGTGATGGCCTGGAACTCCAGGCCCTGCCCGACCTGGGCCGAGACTCCCGCGAAGCCGCCGAGCAGGATGCCCGCGACGGCCGCGGCCAGGCCGGAGAGGACGAAGGCGGCGATCCGGGTCCGGTTGACCCGGACCCCGGACAGTCCGGCCGCGCGCTCGTTGTCGCCGGTGGCGATGAGCCGCTTGCCGAAGTCGGAGCGCATGAGGAGGATCGCTGCGGCGCCCGCGGCCAGGAGGATGAGCACCGACCAGGGCACCGGGCCGAGGTCCTTGCGGCCGAACATCCTGAACGTCTCCGACAGCGCGCCGCGCGGGGCGCCGCCGGTCCACAGGAACACCGCGCCGGACAGGATGAGCATCATGCCGAGCGTGGTGATGAACGACGGCACCCGCAGCCCGGTGGTGATGACCCCGTTGGCGAGCCCGACCAGCAGCCCGATCACGATCAGCAGGGCCAGTACCGGCCAGGTCGCCTGCTCCTGGCCGTCGATCAGCCGGGCGGCCACCACGACCTGCACGGTGACCAGCGACCCGACCGACAGGTCGAACTCCCCGGAGACGATCACGAAGTACTGCCCGGCCGCCAGGATGACCAGCGGCGCGGCCCTTTTGAGGAAGGCGAGGAACCCTGCGGGCTCCAGGAAGAACGGGTTGACCAGCGCGATCAGCACCAGCAGCACCGCGAGCACGGCCAGGATCGGCCCCATGGACCTGAGGGCTCTCATCGGGATCGCCTCCGGGTGGTACGGCGGGCGTAGACGGCCACGGCGGCGACGATGACCACGCCGCGGACCACGTCCTTGAAGAACGCGTTGACCTCCAGCTGGTTGAAGACGCTGTCGAGCACGGCGAGCAGCAGCACCCCGCCGACCGTCCCCACGACCCCGCCCCTGCCTCCGGCCAGGGCCGTGCCGCCGAGGACCACCGCGGCGATCGACTCCAGGTCGTAGCCGCCGTCGGTGCCGACCGTGGGCGCGCCCGCGCCGAGCCTGCTCGCCAGCAGCAGCCCGGCGACGCCCGCGCAGACCGAGCACAGGACGTGCGCGGCGACGACGATCCTGCCGGTCCGCACCCCGGACAGCCGGGCCACCTCCTCGTCCCCGCCGACCGCGTAGATCCGGTACCCGAGCCTCGTGCGGCGCAGCAGGAACCAGACGGCGACCGCGACGGCGGCCCAGAGCAGCGCCGAGACCGGGACCGGCCCGATCCTGTCGTAGCCGAGCCGCTGGAAGGACTCGGGCACGCTGCCCGCGGGCCCGTCGTAGAGGTGGTCCACGATCCCCTTGACGATCAGTGCCGTGCCGAGGGTCGCGATGAAGGCGTGGACGTGCAGCCGGGTGATGACCAGGCCGTTGACCAGCCCGATCAGCGCGCTCACCGCGAGCACCGCCGCGACGCCGGGGACGATCCCGCCGTCCTGCCCGGCCATGATCTCGGCCGCGACGAGCGAGGTGAGGCTGATCAGGTACGCGACCGACAGGTCCAGCGACCCGACCAGGATCGCCAGAGTCTGCCCCACCGCGACGATGCCCAGCGCGGCCGAGCGCTGCTGGATGCCGACGACGGTCTCCAGCGTGAGGAAGTTCCCCCCGTCGAAGGCCACCAGCACCCATCCGACGAGCATGACCCCGACCAGGGCCAGGTAGATGACCTGGGTCGAGCCGATGCGGCCCGCCAGGGGGCGCCGTCCGCCTCCTTCCGGCGGGGCGGGGGCGGCGGAGCCGGCGGTGCCGGTCGCCGCCGCGGGCCGGACCTGGCCGGTCATGCCGTCACCTCGCCGGCGGCCAGGCGCATCACGGCCTCCTCGGAGGAGCCCGCCGGGAGCGCCCCGGCGACCCGGCCGTCGCGCATCACCATGACGCGGTCGCTCATGCCGATCAGCTCGGGAAGCTCGGACGAGATCATCATGATCGCCATACCGTCCTCCGCCAGGCCGCGCATCAGGTCGTGGATGGCGGCCTTGGCTCCTACGTCGACTCCGCGCGTGGGCTCATCGAAGATCAGGACCCTCGGTGCCACGGTCATCCACTTGGCCAGCACGACCTTCTGCTGGTTGCCGCCGGACAGGTAGCGGACCTCCTGGTCGGGGCGGGGCGGATGGAGCCGTACCGCCTTCAGGAGTTCGAGGACGCCGGTCCCGCCGGTCCCGCCGATCCGGCTTCCGTCGCCGATCCTGCGCACCGAGCGGGAGACCAGCAGGGCGTTGTCCCGTACGGACTGGCGCAGCGCGAGCCCCTCGGCCTTGCGGTCCTCGTTCACCAGGCCGATCCCGGCGGCCACGGCCTGCCGTACCGACACCGGCCGCAGCGGGCTCATCGTCCCGCGCGTGAACGGCTCGGCGCCGAAGAGTGCCTTGGCCAGCTCTGTGCGCCCCGACCCCTGCAGGCCGGCCACCCCGAGGATCTCGCGTTCGCGCAGTTCGAGGTCGATCCCGTCGAGCACGGCGTTGCCGCCGCCGCGCACGCTGAGCCGTACCTCACCCGGCTCCGTGCCCCTGGCGGGGAAGTAGGTGCCGAGGTCGCGGCCGACCATCAACCTGACCAGCTCGTCGGAGGTCATCCCGGCGGTGTCGGCGGTCCTGACCAGCGCGCCGTCCTTCAGCACCGTCACCCGGGTGGACAGGTCGAAGACCTCTCTCAGCCGGTGGGAGATGTAGAGGACGGCGATCTTCCGCTCCCGCAGGCGGGCCACCAGCCGGTAGAGCAGTTCCACCTCGTGTTCGGCCAGCGCCGCGGTGGGCTCGTCCATCACGATGATCCGGGCGTCCTGGGAGAGCGCCTTGACGATCTCCACGACCTGTTGCTGGGCGATGGAGAGGTGGCGGACCAGGTCACGGGAGGTGAAGGAGGTCTCGCCGAGTTCCTGGAGCAGCCGGGTGGTGGCGCTCTCCATCGCCTCCCTGTCGACCAGCCCCCGCCGGACGGGCTCGCGGCCCAGGAAGACGTTCTCGGCGACGCTGCGCTCGGGCAGCAGGTTGAACTCCTGGTAGATGATCGCGACCCCGGCGCGCTGGGCCTCGACCGGGTGGGCGAAGGAGACCTGGGCGCCGTCGATCTCGACAGTGCCCTCGTCCGGTGCGTGCACCCCGGCGAGGACCTTCATCAGCGTGGACTTGCCGGCGCCGTTCTCCCCGACGACCGCGTGCACCTCTCCGGCGGCGACGTCCAGGTCGACCCCGCTCAGTACGCGAACCCCGAGAAAACTCTTGGCGATGCCACGCATCCTCAGGATCATGGGGTGACCGCCCCGGCGTGAGACTCGATGGCGGTAAATCTCGTCAGGGATGTCAAAAGTAGGGCAAACATGTCCGAAAAGTCGGTTCCGGCGACACCGGATAGTAATTGATTCGTCGGTAACCGCCCGATTTCCTCCATGATTCCGGATGCTAAAGCGCCCTTATGCCGACGGTCAAGCAAAAGCACGTCACCATTTGGCATAATGGAACAGGTGGAGGACCTAAGTTGCTTTGACGCGGCGGAAACAAGGAGTGTTGACTGTGCGCATGCTTAGCGAAGCTAACGGTTCGATCGCCGGCGCAGGGGCGCTTCTGAACATCCTGCGCGACGGTCAGGCCAGAACGAGGGCCGAGTTGGTCCAGCTCACCGGGCTGGCCAGATCCACCCTGGCCCAGCGTCTCGACGCGTTGCTGAGCCAGCAGTGGATCATCCCGACCGAGGAGGCCATCTCCTCGGGGGGCCGCCCGGCCATCGCCTTCACGTTCAACCGCACCGCCCGCGTCGTCCTCTCCGCCGACCTCGGCGCCACCCACGCCCGGGTGGCGGTCACCGACCTCGGCACCACGGTCCTCGCCGAGCGCGCGGCCGAGGTGTCGATAGACCGCGGCCCCGAGGAGACCCTCGGCTGGCTCCAGCGCACCTTCGAGGAGATGCTCGCCGAGACCGGCCACCGCCCGGACGAGATCTGCGGCATCGGCGTCGGCCTGCCCGGCCCGGTCGAGCACAGCTCGGGACGACCGGTCAATCCCCCGATAATGCCCGGCTGGGACGGTTTCCCCGTCCCGGAGTGGCTCGGCTCGCGCCTCGGCGCCCCCGTTCTCGTCGACAACGACGTGAACATCATGGCGCTGGGCGAGCACTGGGCAGCCCGCCCCGAGGCCGACCACCTCATCTTCGTCAAGATCGGCACCGGCATCGGCTGCGGCATCATCAGCGACCGCCGCCTGCACCGGGGCGCGCAGGGCGCGGCCGGCGACATCGGGCACATCCGGGTGGCCTCGGCCCTGGACACCGTCTGCCGCTGCGGCAACGTCGGCTGCCTGGAGGCCGTCGCCAGCGGCGCCGCCATGGCCGCCAAGCTGTCCGCGGACGGGGTGCGGGCCGAGGACAGCCGCGACGTGGTCCGCCTCGTACGCGGCGGCAACACCCACGCCGTCCAGCTCATCCGGCAGGCGGGCCGCGAGGTCGGCGACGTGCTCGCCTCGATCGTCAACTTCTTCAACCCCTCGGTGATAGTCGTCGGCGGCGACATCTCCGAGGCCGGGGAGCAGGTGCTCGCCGGTCTCCGCGAGGTCATCTACAGCCGGTCGCTGCCCCTCGCCACCCAGCACCTGACGATCACCGCCAGCGAGCTGGGCGACCGCGCGGGCGTGATCGGCGCCGCCGTCATGGTCATCGAGCACGTGCTCGCCCCCGGCAGCGTCGACCGGTCCGTGTCCGTTCCCACCGTCTGACCGGTCCGTGCCCGCCCCTTCCGTCTGACTGTTCCATGCCTGTCCCTGCCGTCTGACCGGTACGTGCCTGTCCCCACCGCCTGACCGGTCCGTGCCCGTGACCGTCCTCCGGCCGGCCGTGCCCGTTCGCGCCCTCCGGCCGGTCGTGCCGTTGAGCGAACGGCGGGCGAGCGGCGCTCGTGGGACACTCGTTCGACCGATGGACGCCGAACCCGTAAGAACCGCCAGGCTCACGTTGGAGCCGCTGGCGGTGCGCCACGCGGCCGAGATGGCCGAGGTGCTCGGCGATCCGGCCCTGCACGCCTTCATCGGCGGTGCGCCCGAGACCCCCGGGCAACTCCGCGACCGCTACGCCCGCCTGGTCGCCACCCCGCCACCGGGCCGGGAGGAGTCGTGGCTCAACTGGGTGATCCGCCTCGACGCCCCGGACGGCGGCTCGCACGGCTCCTCGGACAACGACTCGAACCGACCTGTCGACGGCTCGGACGGCGACTCGGACCGGCTGGTCGGCTACGTCCAGGCGACCGTCACCCGCGACCGCGCGGCCGTGGCCTGGGTCGTGGGAACCCCCTGGCAGGGCCGCGGCATCGCCGGGGAGGCGGCGGTCGCACTCGTCGCGTGGCTCAGGGACCACGGCACGGCCACCATCGTCGCCACCATCCATCCCGACCACTCCGCCTCCTCGGCGGTGGCCCGCCGCGCGGGCCTGGCACCGACCGGCGGCAGGGTGGACGGCGAGGTCGTCTGGAGCTCCGTCCAGCTCCGGGACCGGCCGTCGCCGGGACGCGTCTGAGTAGGAATGCTCAGGGGCGGCTGAGTGCGCGCGCCCTCCCCGAACTCCCTGACCTCCGAGATGCTCAGCCCATGAAATGGTGGATTTTCCTGGTCGGGCTCGTCGCCACGGTGGTCGCGGCGTGGCTGCTCGTGTACGCCCGCGTCCCGCTCTCCACGTTCCTGTCGCTCGGGCTCGGCGCGATCAGCCTCATCTGGCTGATCGTGCTCCTCACCCTGCCGTGGAACCTCTACTTCGGGGCGCGCCAGGTGGTCCACGAGATCCACGTGTCCAGGGAGCGCGGCATCGAGGTGCCCGAGGGGCACGAGGCCGAGGCCCTGGAGATCGCCCGGCGGATGCGCCGGTTCGCCATCGGCGGCCACGTCGTCTCGGCGGCGCTCCTGGCGGTCATCACCTACTTCTCGGGCGCCTCGGTGGGCTACTACTTCGCCGGGTTCTACCTGCTGAGCACCGGTTTCCGCCCTGCGGGCGCCTACCTGTCCCACCTTCGCGAGCGGGTCACCACGCTGATGAGCGAGGCTCGCCACCCTCGCGAGGACATCGTCTCCCTTGTCGCCCGGGTGGACGGCCTGGCCGCCGAGGTGACCGCGCTGACGAAGGCGGCCGAGCGGCTCCGGGACGTCACCGAGACGCTCGGCGCCGACCTGCGGAACGGCGACGAGGCCCTGGAACGGCGGATCACCGGTCTCGCCCGGCGTTTCGAGGACACGGTGGACGGTCTCACCGACAACCACGAGGTGATCACCGGCCTCAAGGCCTTCCTGCGCCTCGTCCGCGCCGACGCCCATGATCACGGTCACGCCTGACCGTCGCTCCGCGTACGGCGTGAAGGTCCGCGTACGGCGTGAAGGTCCGCGGAAGCGGGAAGGTCCGTGTACGGCGGGAAGGGGGACTCTCAGCGGGGGATCAGCTCCTGTGACCCGCTGAGCTCCCGGGTGAACCAGGTGATGGTGCGGCGCAACCCCTCGATGACGTCGATCCTCGGTCGCCAGCCCAGCGCGGAGGCGGCCAGGGAGATGTCGGGGCGGCGGATCTCGGGGTCGTCGTCGGGGCGGCCGACGAAACGGATCGGTGATCCCGAGCCGGTCAGGTGGCGGACCGTCTCGGCCAGGGCCAGCACGGTCAGCTCTGTGGGATTGCCGATGTTGACCGGGCCGGTGAGCTCGCCGCGGGCCAGGGCCACGATCCCCTCCACCGTGTCGTCGACGTAGCACACCGACCTGGTCTGCCCGCCGTCGCCGGCCACCGTGATCGGCTCACCGCGCAGCGCCTGACGCACGAAGGTGGGGATGGCCCGGCCGTCGTAGGGCCGCATCCTGGGCCCGTAGGTGTTGAAGATCCGCACGATCGCGGTGTCGGTGCCATGACAGGTGCGGTACGCGGTGGTCAGGGCCTCGGCGAACCGCTTGGCCTCGTCGTAGACACTGCGCGGCCCGACCGGGTTGACGTTGCCCCAGTAGCTCTCGCGCTGCGGATGCTCCAGCGGATCCCCGTAGACCTCGCTGGTGGAGGCCAGCACCAGCCGGGCCTCCTTCTGCCTGGCCAGCCCCAGAACGTGCAACGTGCCCAGGCTGCCCGCCTTCAACGTCTCGATCGGATGACGCAGGTAGTCCACCGGTGAGGCCGCCGAGGCGAGGTGCAACACCAGGTCCACCTCCCCCGGCACGTGCACGAAGCCGGTCACGTCACACTCCACCAGCCGGAAGGCCGGCAACCCCACCAGATGCTCGACGTTACGCGGCGAACCGGTCAGGAAGTTGTCCAGGCAGACCACCTCCGCCCCTTCGGCCACCAGGCGCTCACACAGATGCGACCCCACGAACCCGGCCCCGCCGGTCACCACGACCCGCCGCCCGTTCACCGCACACCCACCTCCGTCAACCGCGCCACAGCATCCAGGACATCCCAGACACCGATCTCCAGCAACCCCGGATCGGGCTGGTACCCGTAGGGGTCGCCGAGACCCCCGGTCCACAGGACGGTGTGCGGCCCCGTCTCGGGAGGCCCCCACCGGGCGGGCGAGACAGGCCCGAACAGCACCACGGAGGGAGTGACGAAGGCCGCCGCCAGATGGGCCACCCCGGTGTCGCCGCAGATCAGCAGCCGGGCCCTCGCCATCAGCCCGGCCAGTTCGAGCGGGCCGGTGCGCCCGGCGAGCACGGACGTGGACGGCAGCCCGGCGAGCAGCGCCACCCGCTCGGCGAGGTCCCGCTCCTTCTCGCTCCCGGTGATCACGATCTCGTGCCCGTTGTCCCGCAGTTCCGCGGCCACGAGCGCGAACCGCTCCGGCGGCCAGCGCCTGGCCGGGTACGCGGCTCCCGGGTGGACGACGACCGGCCGCGGCCCCTCGTCACCGAGCCGGGGGCGCTCCAGTTCCAGGTCGGCGGGATCGGCCTCGATGCCGTACCAGCCGAGCAGGTCGCACCAGCGCCGCACCTCGTGCACGTCGCCCGGCCAGTCCGGTCCGTACGCGTCGGGGAAGGCCGGGTGCGTGTGGGTGAGCAACCGCGCCGGGCCGGTGCGGTGGAGCGCGGCGATGCTGTGCGGGCCGCCCCCGTGCAGGTTGACGGCGACGTCGACGCGACAGCCGAGCGGCGGTACGTGACCGGGTCCCGACACGTCGCACACCTCGTCCACCCCGCCGATCAGCGGCACCAGGGGCGCCAGCGCGGAGGGCGCGGCCAGCACGATCCGGTGGCCGGGGTGGGAGCGCCGCAGGGCGCGCAGCGCCGGGACCGCGGTGAGCAGGTCCCCCAGTCCCAGCCCGCGCAGCACCACCATGAGCGGCCGGTCCTCCGCGGATCCCGTGACATCGACGCTCCGCCCTCCGGCGTCGGTGTCGGTGTCGGTGTCGCCGACGGTCTCGAGAGGGCTCGCGTGCTCAGGTACCAGGGGGACTCTCATGTGACTGCCTCTTTCGCGAACGTCGGGGCGCTCCTCATGTCACGGCCTCTTTCACGAACGTCAGGTGGTCGACCGCCTCGACGACCCGCGTGCTCGGCACCGACGACAGGCAGGGGTGACCGGGGACCGGGCAGGTGCCGGCCCGGGTCCCCTCGCAGGGAGCCCGCCGGTCGCCGAGGATCACGGTCGGCACCCCGTACGGCGCCCAGCGCCCGGCGGGGACCACGGGGGCGAACAGGCTGACGACCGGCGTGCCGACCGCGGCCGCGAGGTGGGCGGGACCGGCGTCGGCGACGACCACCGCGCACGCTCCCTCGAGCACCGCGGCGAGCTCGGGAAAGGTCGTCCTGCCGCCCAGGTCGACGACGGACCTTCCCGGATGCCCGCCCGGCCGCCCGCCGCGCGGGGCCGAGGGGTCGTCCTGGCCCCGGCCGCCCGTCGCGACGGACTGCCCGTCGACCCAGCCCTCGGTGAAGGCGGGCTCGTCGGCCTCCTCCCAGCCGCGCAGGCGGACGGGACCACCGCCCATCCAGCCGCCCGCGAAGAGGGGGCCGGGGGACAGGCCGTGCTGCCCGACGCCGGAGGCGATCCGCGCGGTGAGCGCCCGCTCGTCCTGGCCGCCGGTCACGACGACCCTGCGGCCCGAGCGGACCAGGTCGTGGACCGTGCGTGACCAGCTCTCCTCCGGCCACGCCCTGGCCGGGGCCGACACCCCGGGGTGCAGGACCACGTAGCCGGGCGGCCCGGTGAGGTGGCCGGCGTCGGGCAGCGGGCGTCGTACGGCGAGGGTGCCCGGATCTCCCTTGGGGAGTTCGAATCCCGCCGCACCGGCGAGCCCGAGCATGCGCTCGGGCTCCGGCACGTCCACGTCCTCGTCGACGACGTGCCGCACGTCGAGCAGCGAGCCGGGGTAGTCGGCGGAGATCGCGGCGATCCTCAACGCACCCGCGAGCCTGAACAGCAGGGCCATCGGCAGCGGCGACTGGTGGCGCGAGGTGAGGATCAGCGCCTGCTCGGGGGCCACGTCCCGGATGATCCGCAGCAGCCTCAGGACGTGCGGGCCGTTCACGGGCGGCGCGGCGGGGTCGATCCACGGCGTGCGCCACTCCACCACCCGCGACACCCCGGGCAGCAGCTCGGCGGCGGCCCGGCCGTACGGCCCGGTCAGCAGCACGACCTCCCGCGCGCTCGCGGCCACCGCGCGGATCGCGGGCCCCGCCAGCAGGACGTCACCCGCGTTGTCCACGCGGGCGACGAGAACGGTGCCGGTCATCACCGCTCCCCGGGCCGGGCCACGGCGGTGGTCTCCCCGTGGACCACGGGGGCAGCCGACGGATCATGAAATATCGCGTTTTTCCCGAGAAATCTCATGGTGCTCGGCCTCTCGTTCGATATCTAATGACTACCGAGCGGAGCGGCCATACAAACCGAAAAATCGCATATAAGCGCAGTTGAGAGGATTATGCGATTACTTTTATCGCTATAAGTAATCGTTCCTAGGATTAGCTGGTTCTCCGGCCGGGTAACGAGTCGGTTCACCGCGACGGTGAATCTCCCCCGCGGGATCGAGCGCCCCCGAACGGGACCGGACGCCCCCCTGCCGACCGGACGGCCGGGATGACCCGATGACGAGATGGCCGGGAGGCCGGGAGGCCGGGGTTCAGGGGGCCGTACGGGACGGGGTGCCCGAAAGCCGGTCAGCCGGGGAGGAGGTGGGCGTTGGGCTCGCGGGCACGGCCCGCCAGCTCGGGAATCTCCACCACGGTCACCCCGGCCGCCGCGAGTTCCTCGGCCCCGTGGCAGTCGACGAAGACCAGCGGCTCGCGCCAGGCCATCACCACGCGCCGGACGCCGCTGTCCAGGATCAGGCGGGTGCAGGTCCTGGGACGCGACCTGCGCGCGCTGCACGGCTCCAGGCTGCTGTAGACCGTGGCACCGGCCAGCCGGGGGTCGTCCGGGGAGATCTTGCCGAGCGCCGACTCCTCCGCGTGGACGTGGGGATCGCCGCCCTCCCGCGAGTATCCCCGGGAGATCTCCTCTCCGCCGGCGGAGACGACCACGGCACCGACCGAGAAGGCCGTCTCCGAGGGCGGGCACGACCTCGCCAGGTCGCACGCCAGCTCCAGCCAGTCGTGGTCGCCCATCCCGACCTCCCCCGTGGACGGCATGTCAGGCCAGCCGGTAGCGCAGGAGGGTGACGTCGCCCATCTTGCGGACCTCCGCCAGGTCCATCCTGCGGCGGCGGTCGCGGGGGAAGTCCCCGCCCAGCACGAAACGCGGGGCGGCGGGGTCGCCGACGAAGAACGGGGCGACGACGAGGTGGAGCTCGTCCACGAGGTCCTCCCGCAGGAAGCGCGTGTGGACGGAGGTGCCGCCCTCGACCATCAGGCGGCGCACTCCCCGCCCGCGCAGGTCCGAGAGGACGCGGCCGAGATCGACGGTGTCGCCGCCGTCGCCGCCGTCGCCGCCGCCGCCGTCGCCGCCGCCGCCGTCGCCGTCATCCGGGGCACCGGCGTCGACCACCTCGGCGGCCCCGCCGAGACGGCCGGCGAGCTTCGCCACGGCCGCCGGCGCGGCGTACACGATCTTCTCCGCGTCACCGGCGGTGAAGAAGGCGGCGTTCGGGTCGAGGTCCCCGGTGGCGGTCAGCGTCACCTTCGCCGGAGAGGGCGGCAGGCCGCGCGCGGCCCGCTCCCGCCCGCGCTCCGGCGACCTGACCAGAAGCCGGGGGTCGTCACGGCGGACGGTGCCCGCCCCGACCAGGATCGCGTCGCAGGTGGCGCGGACCGCGTCGACCCGGTCGAAGTCCTCGTCGTTGGAGAGCAGGAGCCGGTGCGGCGTGCCGTCGTCGATGTATCCGTCGACGGACATCGCGCAGCTCAGCAGCACGTACGGGCGCTCGCCCACCCTCCACCTCCCCGGTCGGGCACCGGCCGATCGTAACAACCTCCCTCCCGGCCGCTCGCGGCGAGGCCCGCCCCCGCGCGTCCCGCCCGGCGCGCGCCCGATCGGCCACGCGACGGCGAACACGGGATGTCATCCGTACGTCAGCGGCAATTCCCCGATTGTTTACCCTCTGTTAACCTAAAACTGAAGCTTTCCAAATGAAGGGTCATAAATGCGTGTGAGCTCCCCGAGCCGTGGTCACCGGCGCTTTCCCGGCCCCCTGCGCCGTCACCGAGGGCCGACCGGCCGTCGCCTCCGCGACACCGATGCCTCGTGCGCCCGCGCCGCCCACGTCTCGTACGCCCACACCGCCCGCGCCGCCCGGGGCGAGGGAGAGGCGTGACGGCGAGCCACCCGGCGCGCGAGCGCCACGAGGGCGCGGGGCACGACCGGCGGTCCCCCCGCTGATGGGATGGACCCTGGCGTTCGCCGTCGTGGCGATCCTCTTCGTGCTGGCCAGCGGGGCCAACGACGGCGCCACCATCATCGGCCTCGGGCTCAGGTTCCCCCGCTCCCCCGGCTGGGCGGTCGCCGTGCTCCTGGTGTCCGTGCTCTTCGCCGTCCCGTACCTCCTGGGGGTCACGGTCGCGCGCACGTTCACCGAGCGGCTGGCCGGGCTCGGGACGAGCGGCGGCGCGGCGGCGTTCCTGGTGGGAGTGGTGATCGCGGTGGCGGTGGTCGCGGTGCTGACCGGCAGAGGCCTGCCGACCAGCCTGACCCTCGCGGTGATCGGCGGCATCAGCGGCGCGGGACTCGGCGCCGGGCTCCCCGTGTCGTGGCGCGACCTGGGCACCGTCCTGGCGATCGGGGCCGGCGCGCCCCTGGCCGGGCTGGCCCTGGGCTACCTGCTGGGGGCCGTGTCGCACCGCGTGCCGTCCCACCGCCGCATGCCGCGGCTGGTGTTCACCACCCACCTGCTCGCCTACTCGGCCCAGTGCGTGGCGTACGCGGTGAACGACGGCCAGAAGATGATCGCGGTGGTGAGCGTGGCGATCGGGGTGAGCCGTGACGGGCTCGGCGGGGTGGGGCCCGTCGAGGTCCCGCCGGTGTGGATGGCCGCCCTGGTGGCGATCTTCCTCGCCGGTGCCCTGACGAGCCTGGTCCGCGTCGGAGGCAGGCTGGGCCGCGGGGTGGTCATCACCCGCCCGCTGCACATCGTCTCCGCCGAGGCCGCGGCCACCGGCGCCGTCCTCGGCAGTTCGGCCCTGGGAAGCCCGGTGAGCATGACCCAGTCGATCACCGCGGGGGTGGTCGGCGCGGCGACGAGCGAGGGAGCGAGGAGAGTGCGATGGCAGGGTGTCGTGAACGTGGGTACGGCGTGGCTGGTCACGCTGCCGTCGTCGATGGCGCTGGGCTGTCTCGGCGGTCTCGCGCTGAGACTGACATGAAGCGCGCCGAGGGCGGGACCCGGAGGTTCGCGCGCGCCTGGGACGACCTGCGCGGCCGGTCGGGGCGGCGGATCGTCGGGCTGGTACGGGACCAGGTCGCCATCGCGCGGGCGGGGGCCGAGCTGGCCCGCTCGGTCGCGTCCGGCGAGATCGAGCGGTCGGCGGCGCGTGCCCGGATGGCCGACGTGGAGCACGAGGGGGACGAGGCCAGGGCCGAGCTGGTACGGCTCCTGCGACGGGTGCTGGCGACCCCGATCGACAGGGAGGACCTGTTCAGGCTCTCCCGCTCGATCGACGACGTGCTGGACCAGCTGCGCGACCACGTACGCGAGATCGACCTGTTCGGGCCGGAGGACCTGCGGTTCGCGGCCGAACCGCTGCAGGCGGTGATCGACGGTCTCGACGAGCTGGAGGGCGCCGTGCTGAAGATGATCGACGCCCCGGCCTCGGTCACCGTGGCCGTGCTGGCCACGCGCAAGGCGTGCAGCCGCGTCCGCCAGCTCTACCAGGCCCGGCTCGCCGAGCTGTTCGCCGGGCCGCTGGACATGGACACCCTGCGCAGGCGCGAGCTGCTGTCGCGGCTCGACGCGGTGGGCCGCCGGCTCGGCGAGGCCGCCGACGCGCTCGCGGACGCGATGCTCAAGCGAAGCCACTGAGGGCGCCCGGGAACGGCGGGCCGGGAACTCCCTCGCGGCCGGATTCGTCGTTCACCATGCGGCGTCCACCCTGTGACGCCCCGACGCTGAGAGGCATCTCCCGTGCGTAGCTCGTTCTTCGAAAACCTTGACCAGGACCGGCTCCCCGACCATTTCGCCCTGCAGAACGCCAAGATGCTGCGGGTGCGGCTGGGCGGGGAGGTGCTGGCCCGGCAGGGGGCGATGGTCGCCTTCCAGGGGCAGATGGACTTCGACTACGAGGGTGCGGGGAGCGTCGGCCGCTTCCTGAAGAAGATGGTCAGCGGGGAGGGCGCGCCGCTGATGCGGGTCCGCGGGCAGGGCGTGATCTTCTTCGCCGACAACGCCACCGACGTGCACCTGTTCTACCTGGAGGACGAGGCGCTCACCGTCAACGGCACCAACCTGCTGGCCTTCGACCCGCAGCTCACCTGGGACATCCAGCGCGTCCAGGGCGCGGGCGTCGCCGCCGGCGGCCTGTTCAACACCACGCTCAGGGGCACCGGCTGGGTGGCGGTCACCGCGCACGGCGCCCCCGTGCTCCTCGACGCGTCCCGGGCGCCGACCTTCGCCGACGGCCAGTCCGCGGTGTGCTGGAGCGCGGGGTTGCACGTGGGCGTCAACCGCACGATGAAGGCGGGGGCGCTGATCGGGCGAGGCAGCGGCGAGGCGCTGCAGCTCGCGTTCCAGGGAGAGGGCTTCGTCCTCGTTCAGGCGAGCGAGGGCCCGATCGTCCCCCGGTCCGGCGGCTGACCCCGGTGGTCACGGCCTGACCTGGATGAGCCCGTGGGCGCCGGTGGTCAGCCAGGGGCGGCCGGTGGCCTCCAGGGCCTTGACCACGTCGCCGTCCAGGCCGACCGCGACCTCCGACTTCAGGGTGCGCAGCGCCGCGACCGGACCGGGGAAGTACGCGGTGGCCTCGGCGAACGGGGTGGTGTGCGGCCAGGCCCTGTCGCCGACCAGACGGCGGTAGTTCAGGTCACCCTTCATGATCGTCAGTGACGCGGACGCGAAGTCCTCCCGCATGCCGACCGGCATCTCGCGGTAGGGCAGGGGCGCGCAGGAGAAGGCGTGCGCCCTGACGAGCAGCCGTCCCGATCCGAGCGCCGCCCGCAGCCGTCCCGCGGCCTCCCCCGCCTCGCCGCCCGCGGCCGACATGCGCCGCAGGCAGGCCAGGACGTCGGCCGGGGTGGCGTCGGACACGTAGTACGGCAGCGGCTTGACGTGCAGGACGACCTCGCCCGTTCCCCGGGCGTGCAGCAGGTGGTCGATCAGGACGAGGTCGGGCAGCAGCTCGCTCCCGGCGTTGTCGGCGACGAGGCAGATCCGCGCGACACCCCCGTGACCGGCCGCCGCGCGACCGGCCTCGTCATCGGGGACACCGAGGGCACCGGGAACGCCGGCCCCCTCGCCGCCGATCAGCGACCACAGGAGCGCGCTGTCGTCGGCCACCAGCCCGGATTCGCGGCCGGCGAGCTCGGGACCGGCCGCGACCCGGAACACGAGGTCGGCCCGGTTCCCCCACAGCGCCCTCAGGGTCAGCGTCTCGGCCAGCTCGGCGGGGGGCAGCGCGGCCAGGACGTCGAGCTCGCGCAACTCCTCGTCGACGGCCTCGCCGAACAGCTCGGCCTGCTTGAAGGGTTCGAACGGGTCGACGCCCTGCCACGCGCCGGGGCCGAAGTAGCCGACCGCGGACAGGAGCTTGCGGTAGAAGTAGCTCTCCGCCCACAGGAACGGCGCGTCGTCCCACCGCCGCCCGATGTGGCCCCGGTCCCAGCTCTCCCACAGGTCGCGGTCGTGCGCGGAGCCCTCCAGCGGCTCGATGACCCCCTCGATCTCCTCGAGCAGCAGGTCGAGGGCCCGGTTCACCCGGATGTCGTACGGCGTGGCGGCCCGGACCTTCTCGATCAGGGCGGGGTGCCGTTCATGAAGGACCCGCCACGGATAGGAACCGGGGACATCGCTCAGGAACTCCGGCGGATCGCAGGGCGCCGAGGGCACTCCGGACAGCTGCCGGGCATCACCGTCTGCCATTTCCGACTCCTTTTTGACGCAGGACGACTCTTGTTATGAAATATGTTTAGCTAGAGCGAACAGGCGGTCACGCCGCTTGACGGAGGGAGCCGTAGGTGGGCACATCGGAGCGTCGCAGCGGTGAGGAGCTGGACCGCCACGACGCCGTCGGAGCCCGGATGCGGCAGTTCCGCAAGGAGCGCGGTCTGACACTACGCGGTCTCGCCACTCACTCCGGGCTCTCGATCGGGTTTCTCTCGCAGGTCGAGAGGGGTATCTCCTCCATCGGCCTGACCGCGCTCAACAGCGTGGCCACCGCGCTCGACCGCAGCGTGGCGGAGTTCTTCAACGACGCGCCGCCCGAGGAGGAGACCGAGGAGGAGCGCGCCCCGGCCTCCCAGCTGCCGAGCCACTTCACCCTCACCCGCTCGGCGACGGCCGCCACCGAGTACATCTCGGGCCAGCAGACCTACCGCATGCTCTCGGCCAGGGGCCCGAACCTGGTGCTCGAACCGCTGCTGGTGCACATCGCGCCCGGCGGCAAGCGCGAGAACTCCTACGGTCACGCCGGGGAGGAGTTCGCCTTCGTGCTGGAGGGCGAGCTCCTGTACGAGGTCGACGGCGTCGAGCACCGGCTGCACCCGGGCGACAGCGTCCACCTGAGGTCGACCGTCCCGCACAGCATGTTCAACGACACCGACCGGGTCACCACGGTCGTGTCCGTGGTGACCCCCCGGCTGTTCTGACCTCCACCCGCCGGGACGGCGGAGACGGCCCGCGGCGGCGCGGGGTGAATCGGTGACGGCGCCGAACGGCCGATGACGGCGCGGGGCGATCAGTGACGGCGCAGGGCGCGGCCCGCCAGCGCGACCGCGGCCAGCGCGCCGAGCGCCCCGGCGGCGACCGCCCCGCGCCGGCGGGAGACGCGCCGCTGGATCTCGGCGTACGGCACCGTGCTGAACGACACGAGCTCGTAGCGAGAGACGTAGAAACCGGGCAGCAGCCGTTCCAGTCCGTGCTCGACGCGCTTGCGCAGCAGGAACGACCGGGAGGCGACCTTGTCGCGCATCTCGACGAAGTTCTCCAGCGCGAGCTCGGCGATGGTGTCGGTGTGCTCCTTGCGGCGGGCCCCGTACATGGCGAGGGCCCGGGGGAAGTCGTCGCCGGTCTCCTCCAGGCAGCGGTCGAGCTCCACGCAGTCCTCGAAGCCGCAGTTGGCGCCCTGGCCGTAGAAGGGGACGATGGCGTGGGCCGCGTCGCCGAGCAGGCCGACCACCGCTCCGGCGGTGCCGCGCACGTGCCAGGGGCGGGCCCGCATGGTGACCAGGTGCCCGATCGGGTTGTGGGCGTAGTCCCCGGCGAGGTCGGGCATGAGGGCGCGGGCGTCGGCGTAGTTGGCGGCGAAGAACTCCTCGAACCGCTCCGCGGTGTCCAGCTCCGCGAAGCTGCCCGGACCCGACTTGGGCCAGAACAGCGTGCAGGTGAAGGACCTGTCCGGGTTGGGCAGGGCGATCATCATGGCCTTGCCGCGCGGCCAGATGTGCAGCGCGCCCGGATCGAGGGCGAACCCGCCGTCGCGCGCCGGGATCGTCAGCTCCTTGTAGCCGTAGTCGAGGTACTCCTGGCTGAAGTCGAAGCCGGGAATGAACTGCAGCCGTCCCCGTACCGCGCTGTAGGCGCCGTCGGCGGCGAGCACGACCGGGGCGGCGCGGGTGACGGGACCGCCGGGCGTGTCGAAGTCCATCCGGCCCGAGTCGACGTCGAGCCCGGTCAGCCGGTGCTCGAAGAGGGCACGGACCCCGGGCATGCCGAGGGCCGCGTCCAGCAGGGTGCGGTTGAGCTCCGAGCGGCTGATGGAGTTGATCGCCCGACGTCCTCCGGCGCTGTACGGCTGGAAGGCGAGCGTGCCGTCGGGGGCGTGCGTCATCCGGCCGGGCATCGGCAGCGCGGCCTTCAGCACGGTCTCGTCCAGCCCGATCCGGCGCAGCGCGTCGATCCCCCGCTCGGAGATCGCCAGGTTGATCGAGCGCCCGCGCTCGGGGGCGGCCCCGCGCGGGTCGGGCCTGCGCTCGTACAGGGTGACCTCGTAGCCTCGGCGGGCCAGGTAGCAGGCGGTCAGGCAGCCGACCAGCCCGGCGCCGACCACGGCGACCTCGCCGGGTGAACTCATGCCGGTCTCACCTCCCCGGCGAGCGCGTCGGCCGCCCGCCAGCAGTCGTGGAACGTGGAGTACATGGGCACGGGGGCGAACCGGATGACGTCCGGGCGCCGCACGTCGGCGAGGACACCGTGGACCTCGTGCAGCCGGGCGGCCAGGTCGGCGACACCGACGGCGCCGGCGCCGCCCCCGGTCACCCGGAGGGAGAGCTGGGCTCCGCGCCTGGCCGGGTCGGCGGGCGTGACGATCTCCAGCGGGCGGTCGCGGGCCACCTCGGTGAGCAGCCGTTCCAGATAGCCGGTGAGCGCCAGGCTCCGCTCCCGCAGCGCCGCCATGCCGGTCTCGGCGAACATCCGCAGCGAGACCCGGACCGGGGCCATGGCGAGGATCGGCGGGTTGGAGATCTGCCAGGCGTCGGCGGTGGGGACGGGGACGAGTTCGGGCCGCATCTCGAAGCGGGTCGCCTGCTCGGTGCTCCACCACCCGGCCAGCCGGGGCAGTTCCGGGTCGGTCACGTGGCGCCGGTGCACGAAGCAGCCGGCGACCGCGCCGGGACCGGCGTTGAGGTACTTGTACGAGCACCAGGCCGCGAAGTCCACGTCCCAGTCGTGCAGCGCGAGCGGCACGTTCCCCGCGGCGTGCGCGAGGTCCCAGCCGACGAGGCACCCGGCCGCGTGCCCGGCGGCGGTGACGGCGGGGATGTCGAGGAACTCGCCGGTCAGGTAGTTGACCCCGCCGAGGAGCACGAGCGCCACCCGGTGTCCCTCGCGGGCCAGGTAATCCGTGATGTCCTCGGTGCGCAGGCAGTCCTCACCCTCGCGGGGGCGCAGGCGGACCACCGTCTCGTCGGGGTCGAGGCCGTGGTGCACGGCCTGGCTGCGCACCGCGTAGCTGTCGGAGGAGAAGGCGTGGTCCTCGATGACGATGCGGGTGCGCTCGCCCGCCGGACGGTAGAAGGTCGCCATCATCAGGTGCAGGTTGACGGTGAGGGAGTTCATCACCACGGTCTCGTCGGGGAACGCGCCCACCAGGGCGGCGGCGTCCTCGCGCAGCTCGGCGTGGTAGGGCAGCCAGGGATGTGCCGCCCGGTGGTGTCCCTCGACCGCGTGCAGGGCCCAGTCGTCCAGCTCGGCGGAGATCGCGGCGCGGGCGGCACGGGGCTGGAGGCCGAGCGAGTTGCCCGCGAAGTAGGCGACCTCGGGGTAACGGCAGGCGGCGGGGGCGGGCGGGACGAGGAACTCCGCGCGGCGGCACACCGGCTTCCCTGCGCCCCCTGCGCCCCCTGCGTGCTCGGTGTGCTCGGCGTGCTCGGCGTCGGCGGCCAGCGCCTCCCGCTCGCCGAGGCCTCCGGGGCTTCCGGAGCCGCCGGGACCGTCATGTCCGCCCAGGTCACGGCGCGGGCCACCGGCCGGGTCGCCACGCGGGTCACCACGTGGGTCACGGAGGTCGCCGGGACGTCCCGTCCTCGCGGCCGTCACGCCGACACCTCGATCGCCGGGCCTCCGGCGCGCTCACTCGTCACGTCATCTCCTTCTCCCCTCTCATGTTCACCCATACTGAACTGAGGTGAAATTAGCGGCGCGCGACGATTCCGGCCGCACGCTTTGCGGACGGAAGGTTCTCCGGGCATCCGGTTTCGAGATGACGGAGCGTCACCAGGGAGGGCGGCGTCTCACGCTCGGTTAACGCGTTGTCGCCACCTTCTTCGGGGAAAGGTCCAGCGACGGCAGCACCTCGGTGCCCAGCAGCTCCACGCCGCCGTCGTCGGTGAGACCGTGCGGCGTACCGAACTCCACCCGGTGCGCGCCCGCGTCGAGGAGGGCCTGGGCCTGTGCGGCCACCTGCTCCGGGGTGCCGGAGAAGGCGAACAGGTCGAGCAGGTCGCCGGGGATCAGCCGCCCGGCGTCCTCGTCCCTCCCCGCGCCGACCAGCTCCTTGACCCGGCCGAGCAGGTCGGCGGGGATCTCCACGGTCGGATCGAGGTCGGCGACCACCGCGAGGTACATGGCGACCTCGGCGCGCGCCCTGGCGCGGGCCGCGGCGCCGTCGGCGTCCACGACGGTCACCGCGCCCAGGACGACGCCGATCTCGCGAGGGTCGCGCCCGGCCGCCACCGCCCCGGCCGCGACCCGCTCGCGGATCACCCCGACCATCGCCGGGTTCGCGCTGCCGCCCACCTTGATCTCGTCGGCGACCCGCCCGGCCAGCGCCGCCCCTCGCGGGCCCCAGGCGCCGAGGAGCAACGGCGGCCGGGCCCGGTGCACGGGGTAGCGCGGCCGGGTACCGGGCGCGAGACGGAACATCTTCCCCTCGTACCCGCCGGTGTCACCGGCCAGCAGCCGGTAGACCACCTCGGCGGCCTCCGCCAGGGCGGTCAGCGGCCTGGGCTGGGCGATGCCCACCGCGCCGAGCCAGGTGCCGCGCGCCAGGCCCAGGTAGGCGCGGCCGTGCGAGGCCAGGTCGAGGGCGGCGAGCTGCCCGGCGATCTCGTACGGTGCCGTCGAGTACGGGTTGAGACAGGCCGCGCCGAGCCGCACCCTCTCGGTGGCGGCGGCCATCTCCAGCAGGGGGAAGATCGGCGGCTGGTACATCAGGTCGCCGAACACGCTCAGCACGTCGAAGCCGTGCTCCTCGGCGCGGCGCGCGAGCCGCGCGTAGTCACCGGCCCGCTTGTCGCTCTGCAGGCCGAGACCGATCTCAGCGGCCGTCATCGCGAACCCCCGGCCCGGCGGCCGGCGCGGCCCCCCTCAGGTCGGCGCTCATCGCGAACCCCCGGCTCAGCGGTGGTCATCGCGAACCCCGGCTCGGCGGTGGTCATCGCGGTCCCCCTCGGTCGGTCGTCATCGCGAGCCCCCTCAGGTCAGGTCGGCGGAGTTCATCCGGCGGCGGCGGGCCCGCTCGACCCGCATCACCAGCCGCTCCTCGGGATCGGGGCAGGCGAACAGGGTGTCCCGCTCCAGCCAGTCGCCCTCGGCGAGGTCGCGCTGCTTGGCGGCGAGGAAGGGCAGCACCGAGGCGAGCGCGTAGACGCAGAAGTGCTCGCCGTCGGGGAGCCGCAGGTGGGCGCTGTTCTCCAGCGTGAAGCAGTCACCCACCTCCATCCCGCAGACGGATCTGCCCTCGATGCGGTCGACCACCACCCGCAGGTCGTACAGCTCCATGTCGCCGTCGCCGTCGCCGTTCCCACCGATGTCGTCCATGCCGGTTCCTCCCCCGGCCCGTCCAGGCCGTGATCCTCGCTGCCGTACGGCGTGCGGCCCGGCCTGTGGGGGTACCGCCTCCGGCTCGGCGTCCGCGCGGGCGGCCGGCCTCCGGTTCACGATGTGAGCAGTTCGGAGTGGTGGTGCACGATGAGCCAGTCGCCGTCGACGCGGCGCAGCACGTCGGTCACCCGGCTGCGCCGCGCGGGCCCGCCCGGCGGTTCGGCGACGAGCACGTAGCGGGCGACGCCGGTGTCGTCCCACACGTCGATCCGCTTGTCCTCGGCCGCCAGCCGGTCGAGGCGGGGACGGGCGCCCGAGCCGTCCCGGCCGTCGCGGTAGGCGTCGAGTTCCGCCCGGGTCCGCAGCGGTCCCGGCAGGTGCGTCTCCCAGGTGGTCACCTCGTCGTGCAGGTGCCCGTCGAACCGGCGGCGGTCGGCCGCGAGGAACGCGTCGTACATGTCGTCGATGCCCGCCGCGATCAGGCCGGCGTCCGCGCCGGAGGCGGTGTTCATGGTTTCTCCCATCCCGACCGGTCGTCGCGGACGACCCGGCCGCCCTTCATCACCCAGCGGACCCCGCGGAAGGCCGAGGTGTCCGCGAGCGGGTCCGCGTCCATCGCGATGAGGTCCGCGTACTTGCCGACCTCGACGGTGCCGAGATCGGCGGCGGCGCCGAGCCAGCGCACCGGGCCGAGCGTGCCGGCGTGGAGCGCCGCCGCCGGGCCGAGGCCGCCCTCGGACATGCACTCCAGCTCGCGTACCGAGGCGTTGGTCCCCTCGAAGTCCCAGAACGGCGGCATGTCGCTGCCCAGCAGGACGTCCACCCCCGCGTCGAGGGCCATGGCGTAGCTCTCCAGGTGCCGGGGTCCGGCACCGAGCGAGCGGCACTGCATCCACTCCGGCACCCCGAGCTCGTCGAAGAACTCCTTGCAGCGGGTGACGAGCAGTGTCGGCACCAGGGAGGTACCGCGTTCGGCCATCCTCTTCGCGACCTCGGGGGTGAGCTGGTAGCCGTGCTCCACGCAGTCGAGGCCCAGCTCGACGGCCTCGGCGATCACCGCCGCCGGGCCCGCGTGCGCGGTGACCTTGCGGCCCCAGGCGTGCGCGGTCTGCAGTGCCGCCGCCAGCTCGTCGGAGAACAGCTGCGGGGTGTCGATCCTCTCGTGCTCCCCGGCGATCCCGCCCGAGATCATGATCTTGATGAGGTCGGCGCCCGCCTTGACCTGGCTGCGCACCCCGCGCCGGAACCCGTCGGCGCCGTCGCACTCCAGGGTGTCGCTCCCCTCGTGCCCGTGGCCACCGGTGCACACCAGGGCGCGACCGGCGGTGAAGATGCGCGGGCCGATCGCCCGGCCCGACTCGATCGCCCGGCGCAGCGCGAAGTCGGCGTGGTCCTTCTCGGCCACGCACCGCACCGTGGTGACCCCGCAGTGCAGGGTGCGCCGGGCGCCGTCGGCCATGTAGAGGGCGAGCTCGTGCGCCGTCATGTTCTTCACGCTGTCGCCTCCCCGGCCGGGGAGCGACAGGGACAGGTGGGTGTGCATGTTGACCAGGCCGGGGGTGACGTGCGCGCCGTCGAGGTCGACCGGGTGGGCGTCGCCCGTCCGCTCCAGGATCTCCTCGCGGGGGCCCACGGCCGCGATCCGGTCGCCCCGGATCCACACCGCCGCGTCGGCGATCCGCCCCTCGTCACTCGCCGCTCCGGCCGCCGTACGGCTCCCCGGGGCCGCACCGGGAACACCGCGGGCGCGGGCGTCGGTGACGGTGCAGTTGACGAGGACCACGTCGTTGACCGCGCCGTTCATCGGGCCCTCCCGATGTCGAAGACCTCGTAGATGACCGGGTTGAAGGCGGTACGGACGAGCGTGGCCCGCATCTCCTCGGCGGCCGAGGTGAGACGGCTGCGCACGACCCCGACCCTCGCGCCGTCCACCCGGACGCGCCCCTCACCGGCGGGGGCGGCCTTTCTCCCGTCCGGGGCGACGGGTGCGACGTCTTCGAGGGCGAAGGGCTCAGACATCGTCGATCCCGTAGGTGCGGCGGGCTGCGTCGGGTGAGACGTAGCCCTCGGCGACGTCGCGGCGGACGAGCTCCGGATCGCGCTCGCGCGGATCGCCGTGCCCGCCGCCCCCGGCCGTCAGCACCGTGACCCGGTCCCCGACCTCCACCCGGGTCCGCTTCGTGCTCACCCGCTGCTCGCGCTCGGTGCCGGGAAAGACCACCACCTGGTTGGGCTCGGGCTCCAGCCCGCCCTCCAGCGCCCACGGCCGCGACCGCGTCTTCTTGATCACCGACAGGAACTCCCCCGGCACCACGAAACGGATGTCACGCCGCAGCCCCACCCCGCCCCGGAACCGCCCCGCACCCCCGGAGTCCTCCCGCAGCTCCACCCGCTCGAAGAACATCCCCGTCCTGGCCTCCAGGACCTCGATCGGGGTGATGCGCCCCGTACTGCCCGAGACGTGGGTGGCGGCGTTCATGCCGTCGTGGGAGGGGGTGGCACCCCAGCCGACCGGGTCGTTGTTGCTGACCGCGAACATCTGCCCGGTCTCCGGATGGATCCCGACCATCATGAACCCCGGCACGTCGCCCCCAGAGGAGGCCGGCAGCCGGTCCGGCATCCCCTGCGCCAGCGCCTTCAGGATGAGCTCGACCGCGACGATGCCGGTCCAGAGGGTGAACGTCGGCTGCGGGTAGACGGCGTGGAAGAGCGTGCCCGGCTCGGCCCGCACCTCCAGGGGAACGGTCGTACCGAAGTTGGACGGCTCGTCGGGCGAGGTGAGCGCCTTGAGGACGACCTTGCAGATCGCGATGGTCGCGCCGAACGGCATGTTGACGGGACCGGGCACGGCGGGCGCGGAACCGGCGAAGTCGACGGTGAAGGTGCCGTCGGCGATGGTGACGGTGACCTGCATGCGGACCGGTTCCTCGGTGATCCCGTCGTCGTCCAGCCAGTCGACCGCCGTCCACGAGCCCTGCGGCAGCTCGGCGAGGGCGGCGCGGGTGCGCGCCTCGCCGTCCTCGACCATCCGCCGGACCGCGGCGTCCACGGTCGGACGGCCGAACTTCTCCAGGATCTCCAGGAACCGGCGCTCGCCGGTGCGCAGCGCGGCGACCTGCGCGTTCAGATCACCGATCACCAGATCCGGCATCCGCGAATTGAACCGGATCAACTCGATGATCTCCCGATTCGGCACACCCCCCGAGAACACCTTCGTTCCCGGAAAGATAATCCCCTCCTGATGCATGTCCGTGGAATCCAGCACATACCCCGGATCCTTCGCCCCCAGATCCATCCAATGAGCCCGCACACACAGGAAACCCACCAGATCAACACCCACGAACACCGGACAGAACAACGTCGCGTCATAGGAATGCGCCGCGTTCCAGTACGGATAGTTCAACAACACCACATCACCCGGGCACAGATTCTCCCGCCCCACATACTCCACACCCTTGCGCAGGGAGAAGTCGTTGGCGCCGAGGAAGAAGGTGAGCCCGGTGGCCTCGGCGATCAGCCGCAGGTCCGCGTCGTACATCGACATCCCGAAGTCGTGGACCTCGTAGATGACCGGGTTGAACGATGTGCGGATCAGCGTGGCCCGCATCTCCTCCGCCGCCGCGAGCAGGTAGCTGCGCACCACCTCGGCGGTCGCGCCGTCCAGCCGGGCGCCTTCCGGCCGGGCGCCGTCCGTGCGCGTGCCGTCCGGGTGCCCGTCGTCCTGTCGCCCGCCGTCCAGCCGCTCCGTCATGACTCCGCCTCCACAAGCCGTACCAGCAGGTAGCCGTGCTCCTCGACCTCGACCCGCTGTCCCGAGGGGACCACGGTGGTCGAGGTGCCCTCGTCGACCAGGGCGGGCCCGTCGAACGCGTCACCGGGCTCCAGCAGCGCGCGGTCGTAGACGGCGAACGAGGCCGTGGCGCGGGTGCCGAAGTCGTAGGCGTCCCTGCGGGCGAGCAGCGCCCGGCTCGCGTCGCCGTCGCCCGGCGGGCGCACCACCAGCTCGGGCCTGTCGGTACGGCCGACGCCGCGCACCCTCAGGTTGAGGATCTGCACCCGGTTGTCCATGGCGTGCCCGTACCGCGCCGCGTGGGTCTCCTCGAACGCCCGCCTGATCGCGTCCCGGTCGAGGTCGCGGCCCGCGGTGACGATGAGCGAGTGCTCCTGCCCCAGGTAACGCAGCTCGAACCGGCGCTCGAGGACCATGCGCCCGGCCGGGACCCGCTGCGCCTCCAGGGAGGCGACCGCCTCGGCCTCGACGCCCTTGAACACCGCCTCCAGCCCGTCGAGGTCGGCGTCGTCCAGGGTGGCCGCCACCGTACGGGAGAAGTCGTCGACGATGTCGGCGCTGAGCATGCCCCAGGCGGAGAAGCCCGACGGGGCGAACGGCACGATGACCTCGCCGATGCCCATCTCCGCCGCGAGCAGCGGGGCGAGCAGCGGCCCGGCCCCGCCGAACGCGAGCAGCGAGAAGCCGCGGGGGTCGTGTCCCCGCTCGACCGTGATCTGCCGGACCGCGCCGACGGTCCTGGCCAGCAGCACGTCGAAGACGCCCGCCGCCGCGGCCTCCGGGCCGAGCCCGAGCGGCCCGGCCACCTGCTCGTCGAGCGCCGCGCGGGCGGCGTCGGCCCGCAGCTCCATCGCCCCGGCCAGGAAGCGGGCCGGGTCCACGTAGCCGAGGACGACCGCCGCGTCCGTGACAGTGGGGCGGGTGCCGCCCCGGCCGTAACACACCGGGCCGGGGTCGGCACCCGCGCTCTGCGGCCCCACCTTCAGCAATCCCCGCTCCAGCCACGCGATCGAGCCCCCTCCGGCGCCGATCGTGCGGATGTCGTAGGTGGGGATCAGCAGCGGGAAGTGCTCCAGCTGCGCCTCGTAGGCGGCCACCGGGGACCCGTGCTCGATCACGCACGCGTCCAGCGAGGTACCGCCGATGTCGAAGGTCAGAAGGTCCCGGCGACCGAGGGCGGCGGCGATGTGCGCCGCGCCCACGATGCCGCCCGCCGGGCCCGACAGCACGGTGTGCGTCGGGGAGGTCTTGGCCACGGCCGACGTCATGGAACCGCCGCCGGACCGCATGATCAGGAATCGCCCGCCGAACCCGCGCTCGGCCAGCCCGCGCTCCAGCCGGTCCACGTACCTCTCGAAGATCGGCCGGATGTAGGCGTCGAGGACGGTCGTGCTGGTCCGCTCGTACTCGCGGTACTCCCTGACGATGTCGGTGGAGACCGAGACCGTCACGTCCGGGTACGCCTCGCGGATGATCCGGGCGGCCTCCCGCTCGTGGGAGGGGTCGAGGAAGGAGTGCAGGAAGCAGACGGCGATCGACACCACGCCCCGCTCCTCGACGAGGACCCGTGCGGCCTCCCTCACCCCGGCGGCGTCGAGCTCCTCGACCACCCGGCCCCGGTGGTCGAGGCGTCCCCGCACCCCGGCGGTGTGGCGGCGCTGTACGAGGCTCTCGGGCCGCTCGTACTGGAAGTCGTACATGTGGTCGGCGGGCACGTTGCCCCTGCCGATCAGGAAGATGTCGCGGAAGCCGTCGTTGGTGAGAATCCCGGTGGGCTCGCCGCGCCGCTCCAGGACGGCGTTGAGGCCGAGGGTGGTGCCGTGGATGAACAGTTCCACCCGCGACAGGTCGGTGCCGAGCGCGGTGACCGCGTCCAGCACGCCCTCCCAGGGGCGGGCCGGGGTGGTCGAGGCCTTCCTGAAGCGCACCTCGTGGGTGCGCGTGTCCAGCTCCATCGCGTCGACGAAGGTGCCGCCGATGTCGACGGCCAGCCGGAGGTGCTTGAGGTCGGGCATCGCGGTTGTCACCTTTCGATCAGGGCGGGGATCTCGGCGGCGCGCCGGCAGGCGACCAGGCTCGCGTCGTACGGGCGGAGTTCCTGCTCCTGTTCCCGGCACTCGCCGGTCGCGAAGGGACAGCGCGGCGCGAGGGCGCAACCCGCGGCGGCGTCCGCCTCCTCCAGGTCCCTGGTCAGCTCGACCCGCGGGCCGCCGTACCCGGCGCCGAGGCTGGGGGCGCCGGCCAGCAGTGCCCGGGTGTAGGGGTGCAGCGGGTTGCCGAAGACCTCCTCCACCGGCCCTTCCTCGACGATCCGCCCCAGGTAGAGAACCGCGACGCGGTCGCAGAACCCCCGGACGGTGGCCAGGTCGTGGGAGATGAAGACCGTGCCGCGCGAGCGGTCGCCGCTCACCTCGGCGATCACCTTCAGGATCTGCGCCTGCACGGTGACGTCGAGCGCCGAGGTCGGCTCGTCGAAGACGATCAGGTCGGGGTCGCCGACGAGCGCGCGGGCGATGCCGGCGCGCTGCGCCTGCCCGCCGGACAGCTCGTGCGGGCGCCGCCCGAGGATCGACGGGTCCAGTTCCATGCGCTCCAGGACGCGGGCGACGCGTGACGCCCGCTCGGAGGCGGGCACCCCGGCGGCGCGCAGCGGCTCACCGATCGCGTCCGCCACGGTCCGCCGGGGGCTGAGCGATTCGACGGGATCCTGGAAGACCAGCTGGACGCGGGTGCGCAGGCGGCGCAGCTCCCGGCCGCGCAGCTCCGACAGCACCCGCCCGGCGACCTCGACCCGCCCCTGGGAGGGCGGCACCAGCCCGAGCACCAGCCTGGCCAGCGTGCTCTTGCCGCAGCCGCTCTCCCCGACGATGCCCAGGGTCTCGCCCGCGGCGACGTGGAGGCTGACCCCGCGCAGGGCGTGGTGGCCCCCGCCGCCGAAGCGGGCACGGTAGAAAACGTGCGCGTCCTCGACGCGCAGCACCTCCGCTCCCGTCCTCCCTGCGGAGGCGGCCCCCGCCCCGGAGCCCACCCGCGCGCAGGGCGGGACGACCGTACGCACGGGCGGTGCCCCCGTACGGCCGGGCGGCTCCGCGTCCACGGGCGCGGTCTCCGTGAGAGACGACCGGGGAGGCGCGTCCACGGGCGGAGGCGTGCCGTCGGGTTCGGTGAGGGGCCCGGAGCGGGGGTGGAAGCAGGCGGCGCTCCAGTCGGAGGCCAGTGCCTCGGCGAGCGGGAGCTCCGTCCTGCACAACTCCGTCACGTGCGCGCAGCGCGGCGCGAACGGGCAGGAGGACGGCGCCTCCACCGGCAGCGGCATCGCGCCGGGGGTGGCGGTCACCGGGCGCCCGTCGATGTCGGGCACCGAGCGCAGCAGCGCCCGCGTGTAGGGGTGGGCGGGCTCGTCGAGCACCTGCGGCCCCGGACCGGTCTCCACCACCGTCCCGGCGTAGAGCACCACGACGCGGTCGCAGACCCCCGCGATGGAGGCGAGGTCGTGGGAGATCAGCAGGACGCCGCGCCGCTCGGCGTTCGCGGCGAGCCGGAAGCGGTTGAGGATCTCCCTGGTGAGGGTCACGTCCAGCCCGGTGGTGGGCTCGTCGGCGATCAGCAGGCCCGGGGCGCACCCGGTGGCCAGCGAGATCATGACGCGCTGCGCCATGCCGCCGGAGAGCTCGTGCGGGTAGGCGTCCAGGCGACGTCTCGGGCCGCGGATGCCGACCGACTCGAACAGCTCGGCGGCGACCTCCCTGGCGGGGGCGGGCGCCAGGTCCCGGTGGGTGACGAGCCGGTCGACGAGCTGGCGGCCGACGGTCCTGGTGGGGCTGAGCGCGCCGCGCGGGTTCTGGAAGCAGATCGCGGCGCCGTGCCCCCGGAAGGACTCCAGCTCGGCGGCGCCCATCGTCAGCACGTCGGCGCCGTCGAACAGGACCCGCCCGGCCGTACGGGAGCCGCCGGGCAGCAGGCCCACGATCGAGCGGGCCACCATGCTCTTGCCGCCGCCGCTCTCGCCGACCAGGCCGACCACCTCGCCGGGCTCGACGCTCAGGTTCACCCCGCTCAGCGCGGCGACCCGGCGTCCGGGGCGGTGGATCACGACGGAGAGGTCCTCGATCGACAGGAGGGTCATCGCCCGTCACCTCCTCGTGGAGTCGGCGCGTTCCTGCAGGCCCTCACCGAGGAGGCTGAAGCCCAGGACGCAGATCAGCAGGAAGAGGCCGGGAGGTACCGAGGTCCACCACCGGCCGGCGACGACGTCCCCGGTGCCGAGGCTGATCATGGCTCCCCATTCGGCGGTGGGCACCGGCACGCCGAGGCCGAGGAAGGACAGCCCGGCCAGCGTGAGCATCGCCCAGCCGCAGTTCAGCGGGGCGATGACGCGCACCGGCGTGAGGCTGTTGGGCAGTACGTGCCGCCAGAGCACCCCCCAGAAGGAGGCCCCGGAGGCGCGGGACGCCTCCACGAAGGGCAGTTCCCTGACGGAGCGCACCTCGGCCCGCACCAGCCGGGCGTACGCGGGCGCGTTCACCAGCGCGATCACCGCGACCAGGTTGGCGGTCCCGCCGCCGAGCAGCGCGGCCACCGCCAGGGCCAGGATGAAGGTGGGGAACGCCTGGAAGACGTCGAGCACTCGCATCAGCACGTCGTCCGGCCGGCCGCCCCGGTATCCGGCGACCAGGCCGACGAGACTGCCCGCGACCACGGCCAGGGCGACCGCGGCGACCGCGATGCCGACGTCGAGCCTGGCCGCGTGCAGGACCCGGCTCCACACGTCCATGCCGTTGAGGTCGGTGCCCAGGAGGTGGGCGCCGCCCGGCGGGGCGAGGGAGGCGAGGGGGTCGATCTCCTCGGGGCCCCACGCGGTCAGCGCCGGCGCGAACACGACCGCCACGGCGACCAGGACCAGGATCGCGGAACCGGCCGTGATCAGGGACGACGCGAAGCGCCGGTCCCCATCGCCCTCCCGGACGCGCCCGGTCCTCGGGGCACGCGCGTCATCGGGCTTCCGTACGCGTCCGGCGTCGGGGGCGTGTTCGGCGTCCGGCATCAGATCCTCACTCTCGGGTCGAGGACCGCCTGGACGACGTCGGCGACGAGGAACACCACCACGTAGAACAGCGCGATCACGAGCACCGACGCCTGCACCACCGGGTAGTCCCGGTAGAGCAGGCCGCGCAGCGCCCACTGCCCGAAGCCCTGCCAGGAGAAGACGTACTCCACGAGGACCGTCGAGCCGATGGAGAAGCCGAACACCAGGGCCGCCAGCGCGGGGAGGCGCACCAGCGCGGCCCGCACCAGGTAGCCGCGCAGCAGCAGCCGGTCCCCGAGACCGTGCGCGGCGGCGGCCGCGTACGCCTCGGAGGCGAGCACCTCCAGCGCGGAGGCCCGGACGCTGCGCAGCAGCGGCGCGACGATGACGATCACCAGCGTGGTCACCGGCAGCACGAGGTGTTCCAGTGCCGAGACGAACGCGGGGCCGTTGGCCGTCAGCGCCGCGTCGAGCAGGTCGGCGCCGGTGATGAGGCTGAGGTCGGTGCCGGGGTCGACCCGGCCGCTGGGCGCGGGGAACCAGCCCAGGACGCTGTAGCCGACGAGGACCAGCACCAGGCCGAGCCAGAACTCCGGCACCGAGTTGCCGACGAGCGCCGCGACGCGGACGGTGTGGTCGCCGAACCGGCCCGCGTTGCGCGCCGACCAGATGCCGAGCACCGTCGCCAGCACCAGCGCCACGGCCAGCGCGATCACCACGAGTTCCATGGTCGGCCCGACGCGCACGGCCATCTCCGAGCCCACCGGGGCGCCGCTCTGGATGGAGGTGCCGAAGTCACCGGTGAACAGCCCCCCGGCGTAGTCGAGGAACTGCCGCCACAACGGCCGGTCCAGCCCGAACCTGGCCCGCGCGGCGGCGGCGTCGGCCTCCGTGGCGTTGGGGCCGAGGATGGTGCGGATCGGGTCGCCCGGCAGGACCCTGACGAGGAGGAAGGTCAGGACGACCACCCCGAGGAGCACCGGGACGAGCTGGAGCAGCCGTCTGAGGAGGAACCGGAGGATGCGCACGGACTACCCGGCGACGCTCAGGTAGCGCAGCCGGGCCAGACCGTCCATCGGCTGGACCCAGCCCGCCACCGACTCCCTGACGGGGAGGTTGAAGTCGGGCTGGCAGACGACGACCCACGGCACGTCCCCGGCCAGGATCTCCTGCACGCGCAGCCAGAGCTTGGCGCGCTCCGCCTCGTCGACGACGGTGTGGGAGTCCTCGAAGATCTTCTCGATCTCGTCGTTGACGTAGTTGGAGTAGTTGAGGCTGGCGCCCTTGGTGAAGCTGGTCCCGAGCATGTACTCCACGTCGTTGACCCAGAGCTGGCCCACGGTGATCTGCAGCGGGATGTTCTTCCTCTCCCTGCGCTCGGCGAGCGTGGCGGGGTCGAGCGGGGTGAGCTTCAGCTCGATGCCCGCCTTCCCGGCCTCGCTCTGCACCAGGACGGCGATCTGCTGCTGCTCCTCGCTGTCGGTCTGGAAGACCAGCTCGGAGGTGACCGAGGTCCTGCCCGCCCCGGCCAGCGTCTCCCTGGCCTTGGCGACGTCGTAGGTGTAGGGGTAGCCGGTCTCGGAGTAGCCGGGCATGTCCAGCGGGACGACGCTCCTGGCGGGCCGCGCGTCGCCGCCGTAGACGTTGGCGATGATCTGCTCGTACGGGACGGCGTGGGCGAGCGCCCTGCGGACCGCGGGGTCGTCGAAGGGCGCGGTGGTCACCGACATCTGGATGGCGACCTGGCTGTTGCTCGGCGCGGAGATGACCTTGATGCCCGGGGTGGTCTTGAGGTCCTTGATGTCGCGCTGGCCGATCCCGAAGGCGATGTCGATGTCGCCGTTCTGCAGCTGGAGGCGCTGGTTGGCGGCGGCGGGCACCACGGTGAGCCTGATCTCGGGGCTCTTGGCGCCGTCGGGGCCGGGATAGCCGGTGTTGGCGGTGAGCAGGATCTCCTGGCCCTGGACCGCCTTGCCGACGTTGAAGTAGCCGCCGCTCGGGGGGTTCTTGGCGAACCACTCCTTGGCCCAGGGGTCGTCGTCGGTGGCGTGCTTCCTGGCCTCCTCGGAGTCGAAGACGTACAGCGAGATGGCCTGGATCTGCCGGGTGAGGGCGCTGGGGAACGCCTGGGTGAACGTCACGGTGTGGTCGTCGACCACCTCGACCTGGTCCGCCTCGGTGAGCCCGATCAGCCGGTAGATCCCGGCGACGTTGGCCTTCGCGGCGAAGGCGCGGTCCTTGGACCACTTGACGTCCCTGGCGGTCATCTCGTTGCCGCTGGCGAACTTCACGCCCTTGCGCAGCTTGAGGGTCCAGACCTTGTTGCCGGCGTCGGGCTCGAAGGACTCGGCGAAGGCCGGGGCGACGGCCTCGGTGTCGAGGATCCGGCCGCCGCCGACCGAGGTGACCCCGTAGTCGACCATGTAGGGGAAGACGTTCTTGTAGAGCATCAGCGCGGTCAGGTCGAATCCGACGAAGTCCTGGTCCCAGCTGCTCAGGTAGCTGCCCACCGCGATCCGCAGCGCCGAGGCGGCCGGGGCGGCGCTCCCGTCGGGGGCCGCGCTCGCCGCCGGGGTGTCCGAGCCGCCCGCCTTGGTACCCGCGGCGCACCCGGTCGCGAAGAGGAGGGCGACCCCACCCCCGAGGTGCAGGATCGAGCGACGGGACAGCGCGGGGGACACCGGACCGTGGGGGTGAGGCAAACCGGGCATCGCAGTCCTCCAGGGGCCATGAGGGATAGGCCGCGAGGTGGGCGGATCGCGGCACTGACGGCCCACCCGACCTACATGTGCCGTTTGTTCTATCAGACCTGAGTTTGGTGAACAAGGGACCGGTTTTTGTTCACACGAAAAACTCGTGTTCAGCCAGGTGAACCGGCGAATGGAAGGTCGACTCGAGTGGTCGTGTTCACTGAATTTCACACGGACGACGCCCAGAAGTGACCGGCGCTTCCTACCCTCTCGGCGGGGCCGGGCATACCCGCGCCCCGCACCGCCCGGCCCTGCCGGTCGCGGCACGTCCGGTTCGTGATCACCGCGCCCGGGACGGGCGGGACGCGCCGGGGCCGTCGGGACGAGCGCGGGTTCGCCCGGTTCATGAGCACCGCGCCCAGGATGCGCGGGACGTATCAGGACGAGTAAGGATTTGCCCGGTTCGTGATTACCGCGCTCAGGATGGGCAGGACGTATCGGGGCGAGTACGGGTTCCACCGGAGCCGGTCCTCGACCACAGTGCCGCCGGAACCCCGGCGGCGCCCCCTGCGGGAGTGAGCCGATGTTCTCCGTACCTGTACTGCTCGTCGTGGCCGCCACGGCGGTGATCGCGACGCTGGCCTGCGCGCTCGCCCTGGTGGCCGGGTCCCCCTGGCCGCTCTCCCTGCTCAGCGGCGTCGCGGCGGGCGCGGCCACCCTCGGCGTGCTCTCCCGCCTGCTGGACGACGGCCACCGAATCCGCCCGTAGTGCTCCGGTGTGCACGCGGACCCCGCCCTTCCCGCCGCCCGCGACGAGCCACGTACGGCACGTCACGTACGACGAGCCGCGTACGGCAGGCCGCGCACGGCGGGCCGCCTGCGACGGCACGTCCTCCGGCGCCCTCCGAGCGGCAGGGCACCGGAGGCCGGCGGGAACGGGTGGTGGACGGGCGGGGTCCGGCGGATCAGAAACCGCGCGCCAGGTGGTAGTAGGCCTGGTTCCAGCGGATCTCCTTGGCGAACTGGCGGGCGGTGGTGTCCGCGTCGATGACCAGGAGCTCGACACCGAGCATCTCGGAGAGGTCGGTGAGCTCCTCGGTGGTCAGCGCCGACGACAGGACCGTGTGGTGCGGGCCCCCGGCGGTCAGCCACGCCTCGGCGGAGGTGCTCAGGTTCGGGCGGGGCCTCCACACCGCGCGGGCGACGGGCAGGCTGGGCAGCGGCTCGGCGGGGGCGACCACGTCGATCTCGTTGGCCACCAGCCTGAACCGGTCCCCCATGTCGGACAGGCCGATCACCACGGCGGGACCCGGCTCCGCGTCGAAGACCAGCCGGACGGGATCCTCGCGCCCGCCGATGCTCAGCGGGTGGATCTCGCACGAGGGCACCCCGGCGGCGATCGTCGGGCAGACCTCCAGCATGTGCGCGCCCAGGATGACCTCCTGGCCGGGGGTCAGGTGGTAGGTGTAGTCCTCCATGAAGGAGGTGCCGCCGGAGAGACCGGCCGACATCACCTTCAGGGTGCGCACCATCACCGAGGTCTTCCAGTCGCCCTCGCCGCCGAAGCCGTAGCCGTCGGCCATCAGCCGCTGCACCGCGAGCCCCGGCAGCTGCCGCAGCCCGCCGAGGTCCTCGAAGTTGGTGGTGAACGCGCCGAAGCCCCCCTCGGTGAGGAAGTGGCGCAGCCCCAGCTCGATGCGGGCGGCGTAGCGCAGCGAGTCGTGGCGCTCGCCTCCGGCGCGCAGCTCGGGGGCGACCTTGTAGGTGTCCTCGTACTCGGAGATCAGGACGTCCACGTCGGCGTCCGCCGCGGCGTCGACGGCGGCGACCAGGTCGTTGACGCCGTAGGTGTTGACCGAGACGCCGAAGCGCAGCTGCGCCTCCACCTTGTCGCCCTCGGTGACCGCCACGTCGCGCATGTTGTCGCCGAAGCGGGCCAGCCGCAGCGAGCTCAGCTCGGCGCGCCCGGCCGCGGCCCGCGCCCAGGCGCCGATGCGCGCCGCCACCGCCGGGTCGCTCACGTGCCCGGCGACGGTCTTGCGCGCGACGCCCAGCCGGGACTGGATGTAACCGAACTCGCGGTCGCCGTGCGCGGCCTGGTTGAGGTTCATGAAGTCCATGTCGATGGAGCTCCACGGCAGCGCCACGTTGGCCTGGGTGTGCAGGTGCAGCAGCGGCGTGCGCAGCGCGTCCAGCCCGGCGATCCACATCTTGGCCGGGGAGAAGGTGTGCATCCAGGCGATCACCCCGACGCAGGCGTCCGAGGCGTTGGCCTCCAGGCAGACCCGGCGGATCGACGCGGCGTCGGTGAGCACGGGCTTCCACACCACCCGGAACGCCAGCGTCTCGTCAAGCTGCTCGGCGATTTTCTGGGACTGCTCCGCCACCTGGGCCAGCGTGTCCTCTCCGTACAGGCCCTGGCTTCCGGTGAGGAACCAGATCTCTCGCTCGTGGAGGGTCACCGCGGACTCCTTTGCCCGTAGACGTTCTGGTAGCGGTCGTACAAACTGTCGATGTCGGGCTGCGCGATGGACAGCGGCTCGCCCAGCTGACGGGCCACGTGCACGGTGCGGGCGACGTCCTCGCACATCACCGCCGCCTTGACGGCGGCGCGGGCGTCCGCGCCGATGGTGAAGACGCCGTGGTTGCGCATCAGGACCGCCGGGGAGCGGTGGCCCTCCAGGGTGGCGACGATTCCCTTGCCGATGTCGTCCCCGCCGATCAGCGCGAACGGCCCCACCGGGATCTCGCCGCCGAACTCGTCGGCCATCGCCGTCAGCACGCACGGGATGGCCTCGCCCCGCGCCGCCCAGGCGGAGGCGTACGTGGAGTGGGTGTGCACCACCCCGCCCACCCGCGGCATCGTCCGGTAGACGTACGCGTGCGCGGCGGTGTCGCTGGACGGCGCCAGCTCGCCCTCGACCAGCTCGCCGTCCAGGTCGCACACCACGATCGACTCCGGGGTGAGGTTCTCGTACATCACCCCGGACGGCTTGATGACGAAGAGGTCCTCGCCGGGGACCCGGCCGGAGACGTTCCCTGCCGTCCAGGCGACGAGGTTGTAGCGGACCAGTTCCTGGTGGAGCGCGGACACCGTCTCCCGCAGCTTCCTGACGACGGCGCTCATCCGGCCGCCCCCGTCCGGTGCGAGCCCGGGTGCCCGGTCACGCGCGGTGCCGGATGCCCGGCCACGCGCGGGGGCGGGGGCAGCGCCCGCCCGTTCAGATGTTCCTCGCGCCCGGTCACGCGTCCTCCTTGTTCGTCGACGTGTTCTTCTCGTTCTCGCCGGCCTGGTTGCGCAGGGCCCGCAAGCCGTGCAGCATCTCCCCGTCGGCGAAGTGGTCGTGCAGGCGGCGGTACTCGGCGTACAGCCGGTCATAGGTGTCCGCGCGCCCGGCGTCGGGGACGTAGACGGCCTCGCCGCGCCCGCCCATCGCGGCCGAGGCCGAGGTGATGTCGGGATAGGCCCCGGCGGCGACCGCGGCGTGGATGGCCGACCCCAGGGCACACCCCTGCTCGGAGCCGATCACCGAGATCGGGCGGCGCAGTACGTCGGCGTAGACCTGCATCAGGAAGTGGTTCTTGATCAGGCCCCCCGCGGCGACGAACTCGGTCACCGGCACCCCGGAGCTCTCGAAGGTCTCCACGATCGTGCGGGCGCCGAACGCGGTGGCCTCGATCAGCGCCCGGTAGGTGTCCTCGGGCCTCGTCGCGAGCGTCTGGCCGACGACCACGGCGGAGAGGTTGTGGTCGACCAGCACCGAACGGTTGCCGTTGTGCCAGTCGAGCGCCACCAGGCCGTGCTGCCCGACCCGCTGCGCGGCGGCGCGCTCGGTGAGGAGCTCGTGCACCGTGAGCCCGCGCTCCTCCGCCTCGCGCTCGTAGGAGCCCGGCACCGAGGTCTCGACGAACCATCCGAAGATGTCGCCGACACCCGACTGGCCCGCCTCGTACCCCCACAGGCCGGGCACGATGCCGTCACGCACCACGCCGCACATGCCGGGTACCTCGGCCAGGGCGTCGGAGGACATGACGTGGCAGGTGGAGGTGCCCATGATGGCGACCATCTGGCCGGGCCGCACGGCGTCGGCGGCGGCGGCCGTGACGTGGGCGTCGACGTTGCCGATCGAGATCGCGATGCCCTCGGGCAGCTTCGTCCACGCGGCGGCGCGGGCGTCCAGCCGTCCGGCGAGGCCGCCCAAGGGGGACGGCTCCCCGCCGAGCTTGGCGGTGAAACCGGTGAAGGCGGGGTTGAGCTCGGCGAGGAACTCCGCGGAGGGGTAACGGCCGTCCTGGCGGATGGCCTTGTACCCGGCCGTGCACACGTTGCGCGTCTCCACGCCGGTGAGCTGCCAGACGATCCAGTCGGCGGCCTCGATCCAGCGTTCCGCGCGGCCGTAGACCTCCGGGTCCTCCTCCAGCACCTGGAGGCCCTTGGCGAACGCCCACTCCGAGGAGATCTTCCCGCCGTAACGGGGCAGCCACGCCTCTCCCCTGCGGGCGGCGACGGCGTTGATCCGGTCGGCGTGCGGCTGCGCCGCGTGGTGCTTCCACAGCTTCGGCCACGCGTGCGGGCGGTCGGCGAGCCCGTCGACCTCGCACAGCGGGGTGCCGTCGGCGGTGGCGGGCAGCACGGTGCAGGCGGTGAAGTCGGTTCCCAGGCCGATGACCTGCGACGGGGAGATCCCGGCCGCCGCCACCGCCTTGGGCACCGCCTGGCGGAGCACCTCCCGCCAGTCCTCCGGCGACTGCAGCGCCCAGTCGGGGCCCAGGCGCACGGCGGTGCCCGGCAGCCGTTCCTCGATCACCCGGTGGGCGTACTCGTGCACGGCGGCGCCCATCTCGGCACCGTCGCCGACCCGGACCACCACGGCGCGGCCCGACAGCGTACCGAAGTCGACACCGACCACGTAACGATCGTTGTTAGCGTTCACATCATCTCCAGGACATCGGGACGTTGGGACCTCGGTACGGGGGGTCCGGCACGGACGACCGCGCCGGATCCGCGGGGTTCAGGCGCGGCGCGGCACGCCGGGACGGCACGGACCCGAGCCGGGAAAGGCGCCCGAACCCGGCCGCGACCTCGGGCACGGCATCACCACGGTACGCGGACTCAGGGGCGGAACGGCGCGGTGCTGGCCCTGGCCACGAACCGCGGCGGGACGACGTGTCGCTCGTGGGACCATTCCGCTCCCGCCTCCATCTGCCTGAGCAGGACCTCGATGCTGTGCTTCCCGACCGCCCCGAAGTCCTGCCTGATCGTGGTGAGCGGCGGGGTGAAGAACTCGGACTCGGGGATGTCGTCGAACCCCACGAGGCTGATCTGCTCGGGCACCCGCACGCCCAGCTCGGCGAAGGCCCGCAGCGCCCCGAGCGCCATCTGGTCGTTGGCGACGAAGACCGCGGTGACGCCCGGCGTCGCCGCCAGGCGCAGCCCGGCCTCGTAGCCGGAGCGCGGGCTCCAGTCTCCGGACAGCAGCTCGGGGATCGGACGGCCCGCGGCGGTCAGCACCTCGCTCCAGCCCTCGATCCGCCCGTCGGCCTCCAGCCAGTCCGACGGGCCGGCGACGTGCCACACGGTCTCGTGGCCGAGGTCGAGCAGGTGCCGGGTGGCCAGGCGGGCGCCCTCGACCTGGTCGACGCTGACCACCGACACATCACCCGCGTGGCTGCCCTCGACGGCCACGACGGGGACGTCGGTGGGCACGTCGGCCAGCGCCGGGGCGGCCGAGCGCTGCGGCGCGACCACCACTATCCCGTCGACGGACTGCTCGGCCAGGTAGCCGAGCGCGTCGCGCACGCCCGCGGTGTCGATGGTCTTGAGGCTGACCATGCTGACGAAGTATCCTGCCGCCCTGGCCGCCTGCTCGATCCCGTAGACCGTGCTCGCGGGCCCGTACAGGGTCGTGTCGAAGCTGACCACCCCGAGGGTGCGCGTGTGTCTCGTGACCAGGGCGCGGGCGACCATGTTGCGCCGGTAGCCGAGCTCGTTGATCGCCTCCAGCACCCGGGCCCGGGTCTCGGCGCGGACATTGGGATGATCGTTGAGCACGCGCGAGACCGTCTGGTGTGACACGCCGGCCCTCGTGGCGACGTCCGCCATCACCGGCGGACGTCGTTCGAGACTCGGGCTCAAGGGTCGGCTCCTTCAGGATGGCTTGGGACAGACTGTGAGCGCTAACAATGCCTCTCGTCAAGCACCCCCGAGATTACGTTCTTATTACTCAGAGATCATCCGTTAACGCCCACTTGACGTTGCCGTCATCACGCCCTTAACTGGCGCGTACTCTCTTGTTAGCGTTCACATCTCCTGCGAGAAGGTCTCCATGGTGCGAGAACTCCTGACTGCCCGGGGGTTGACAGTCGGCCGACTCGGGCATTTGATAGCTCGTCACACAGCCGGACGGACCACCACCCGGTCTGACGCCGCTGGTGTGAGCGCTCGCAGCGAGGCTCACGACGACGTCCGTGAAGACGCTCACGGTCACGTTCACCAACACGCTCACGGACACCGGAGCGGGCCGCGTCCCGGCCCGTTCCGGTGTCGCCGTGAGCGCGGCTCGGACGGGACGCGCCCCGGTGGTGGCACTCCGGAAGCCGGGACGCGCCGCCACGGCACCCTCTACTCCCGGGACGCACCGCGTCCCACCGCCCTCCCGGCCCGCCCCCGGGCCCGGACGGGCTCCCACACTGGAGGTATTCGATGAAGTTCGCGAAGCTGGCCACCGCCGCGGTGAGCCTGGCTCTCGCCATGGGAGTGACGGCCTGTGGCTCCAGCGTCAAGACCGTCGACCAGGGCGCGTCGGGAGCGGCCTCCGCGGCACCCGCCGACACCCTCGTCGGCGTCACCATGCCCACCAAGTCCTCCGAGCGCTGGATCCACGACGGCAACAACGTCAAGAGCGCCCTGGAGAAGCTGGGCTACAAGGTCGACCTGCAGTACGCGGAGAACGACATCCCCACGCAGGTCAACCAGATCGAGAACCAGATCACCAGTGGCGCCAAGCTGCTGATCATCGCCTCGATCGACGGCACCGCCATCACCACGCAGCTCCAGGAGGCGGCCGACAAGAAGATCCCGGTCATCGCCTACGACCGGCTCATCCGCAACTCGCCGAACGTCGACTACTACGCCACCTTCGACAACTACAAGGTGGGCGTGCAGCAGGCGACCTCGCTGCTGGTCGGCCTGGGGCTGAAGAAGGAGGACGGCTCCGAGGGCGACGCCAAGGGCCCGTTCAACATCGAGATCTTCGCCGGCTCCCCGGACGACAACAACGCCACCTTCTTCTACAACGGCGCGATGGACACCCTGAAGCCGTACATCGACAAGAAGACCCTCGTCGTCAAGAGCGGCGAGACCGACTTCAAGACCGTCGCGATCCTGCGCTGGGACCCGGCCACCGCGCAGAAGCGCATGGAGGACCTGATCACCAAGGCCTACTCCGGCAACACCAAGGTCCAGGGCGTCCTCTCCCCGTACGACGGCCTGTCCATCGGCATCCTGTCGGCGCTGAAGAGCAGCGGCTACGGCACCGCCGACCAGCCGTACCCGGTCGTGACCGGCCAGGACGCCGAGGCCGCCTCGGTCAAGTCGATCATCGCGGGCGAGCAGTACGCGACGATCTACAAGGACACCCGCGAGCTGGCCGCCGTCACCGTCGAGATGGCCGACGCCGTGCTCAAGGGCGGCAAGCCCGAGGTGAACAACACCAAGGACTACGACAACGGCGAGAAGGTCGTCCCGTCGAACCTGCTCGACCCCGTGATCGTGTACAAGGACAACTACAAGAAGGTCCTCGTCGACTCCGGCTACTACACCGAGGACCAGCTCAAGTAGCGGTGTCGGTGTCATGACGGATGACACCGGGCCGGCGGCGTCCCAGCCGCCGCCGGCCCGGTGCCCACGGAGCGGAAAGGCAGTGCGGAGGCGGACGGCATGACCGACGACATACTTCGGATGCGTGGCATCACCAAGACGTTCCCGGGCGTCAAAGCCCTGCAGGACGTCAACCTGGTGGTACGGCGAGGCGAGATACACGCGATCTGCGGGGAGAACGGCGCCGGTAAGTCGACGCTGATGAAGGTGCTGTCCGGCGTGTACCCGCACGGCTCGTACGACGGCGAGATCCTCTTCGACGGCGAACCGTGCCGCTTCTCCGACATCAGGGACAGCGAGAAGCGCGGCATCGTGATCATTCACCAGGAGCTGGCGCTCAGCCCGTACCTGTCGATCGCCGAGAACATCTTCCTCGGCAACGAGCGGACCAGCCGCGGCCTGATCGACTGGAACCGGACGAACGCCGAGGCCGCCGAGCTGCTGGAGCGGGTCGGGCTGCGGGAGAACCCGGTGACGGCCTCGATGGACATCGGGGTGGGCAAGCAGCAGCTGGTGGAGATCGCGAAGGCGCTCTCCAAGAAGGTCAGGCTGCTCATCCTCGACGAGCCGACCGCGTCGCTCAACGACGAGGACTCCGCGCACCTGCTCGACCTGCTGCGCGGGCTGCGCGAGGAGGGCATCACCTCGGTGATCATCTCCCACAAGCTGAACGAGATCCGGGCCATCGCCGACTCGACCACGATCCTGCGCGACGGCCGGACGATCGAGACCCTGGACATGAGGAACGACCAGGTCTCCGAGGACCGCATCATCTCGGGCATGGTCGGCCGCGACCTCGAGAACCGCTACCCGCCGCACGAGCCGAAGATCGGCGAGGAGGCG
Source organism: Streptosporangium sp. LJ11 (assembly GCF_051918945.1). Taxonomy (NCBI): domain Bacteria; kingdom Bacillati; phylum Actinomycetota; class Actinomycetes; order Streptosporangiales; family Streptosporangiaceae; genus Streptosporangium; species Streptosporangium sp. LJ11. The sequence continues at coordinate 132,416 of NZ_JBPXMB010000010.1, read as the reverse complement.
CTGCGGATCGAGGACTGGACCGTGCACAGCCCGAGCCAGCACGGCCGCGCCGTCGTCTCCGGCGCCAACCTGACGCTGCGCCGCGGCGAGATCGTCGGCCTGGCCGGCCTGATGGGCGCCGGGCGCACCGAGCTGGCGATGAGCGTGTTCGGCCGCAGCTACGGGGTCGGCATCTCCGGCCGCGTCTACAAGGACGGGCGGGAGATCCAGCTCCGCACGGTCGGCGAGGCGATCGACCACGGCATCGCGTACGCCACCGAGGACCGCAAGCGGTACGGGCTCAACCTGATCGAGGACATCAAGCGGAACGTCTCGGCCGCGGCGCTGGGGAAGCTGGCGAAGCGCGGCTGGGTCGACGACAACAAGGAGTACCAGGTCGCCGACGGCTTCCGCGAGAGCATGAACATCAAGGCTCCCAGCGTGCTGTCGGTCACCGGGAAGCTCAGCGGCGGCAACCAGCAGAAGGTGGTGCTGTCGAAGTGGATCTTCACCGACGCGGACGTGCTGATCCTCGACGAGCCCACCCGGGGCATCGACGTGGGTGCCAAGTACGAGATCTACTCGATCATCAACCAGCTCGCCGACCAGGGCAAGGCCATCTTGGTCATCTCCTCGGAGCTTCCCGAGCTGCTCGGCGTGTGCGACCGCATCTACGCCATGTCGGCCGGTCGCATCACCGGTGAGGTCCCCCGGGCGGAGGCCACCCCGGAGCGGCTCATGCAGTTCATGACCAAGGAAAAGGAGTAGGGAGCACGATGAGCAGCGGCCAGGTCCCGGCGCACGGAGTCGCCGAACCCGCAGGAAAGACCGGAGCACCGCCACCGGGCGGCGGCGACCTCCTGGCGGTGCCCGCGAAGGCGCCGGGGGGCCGTTTCTCCTTCAACCTGCGGCAGAGCGGCATCTACATCGCCTTCGCACTGGTCATCGTGCTGTTCTCCGTCCTGACCGACGGCAGGCTGCTCAGCCCGCAGAACATCTCGAACATCATGGTGCAGAACTCCTACATCCTGATTCTCGCGATCGGCATGATCCTGATCATCATCGCCGGGCACATCGACCTGTCGGTGGGCTCGGTGGTCGCGGTCACGGGCGCGATAGCGGCCGTGCTGATGGTCGACATGGACGTGGCCTGGCCGCTGGCCCTCCTCGTCACGCTGATCGTCGGCGCGCTGATCGGGGCCTGGCAGGGTTACTGGATCGCCTACTTCGGCATCCCGGCGTTCATCGTGACCCTGGCCGGAATGCTGATCTTCAGGGCGCTCACCCTTACCGTGCTCGGCAACCAGGGCATCGGTCCCTTCCCCGACGAGGTGCGGACCATCGCCAACGGTTTCGTGCCCGGCTTCTTCGGCAACATCGGCCTCGGCCCGCTCGGCGGCGCCGACGTGCTGACGCTGCTCATCGGCCTGGCCGCGGTGGCCGGGATCGCCGGCACGCAGTGGCGGGCCCGCCAGGCGCGGCTGGGCTACCGGCAGAAGGTCGACGCGCTGCCGCTGTTCTTCCTGAAGATCGCTGCCGCCTCCGCGGTGGTGATGGTCATCATCGTGCAGCTGGCCAGGTTCAAGAACCTGCCCTGGGTGCTGGTGCTCCTCGCGATCCTCGTCCTGGGCTACACGCTCATGACCAACCGCGCCGTCTTCGGCCGCCACATCTACGCCATCGGCGGCAACCTGCACGCGGCGAGCCTGTCGGGCATCAAGGTCAAGTCCGTCACGTTCTGGCTCTTCGTCAACATGGGCGTGCTCTCCGCGGTCGCCGGGATCATCTTCGCCGGGCGGCTGAACCAGGCGGGGCCGACGGCGGGCAACAGCTTCGAGCTGGACGCCATCGCGGCCGCGTTCATCGGCGGCGCCGCCGTCCAGGGCGGCGTCGGCAAGGTGGTCGGCGCGCTCACCGGCGGTCTCATCATGGCCGTGATCAACAACGGCATGTCCCTGATCGGCGCGCCCAGCGAGCAGGTCCTGCTCTTCAAGGGCCTGGTCCTGCTCGCCGCCGTCGCCCTCGACGTGTGGACCAAGCGCCGCGCGGGCGCGGCCCGCTGACCCGTCCCACCGGATTCGTCCCCTCCGCCCCCTGCCCGCCGGACACCCCGGCGGGCAGGGGGCGGACCCGTCGGTGGCCGTGGATCCCTTCGGTGGTCACCGGGTGTGGAGGTCCTCGCCCCGGGTAAAGCGAGTGATCTCGGGCGGTGAGAGAGGACGCGGATGGCGATCGACTCGGTGGGCATGTGGATCGCGGTCATCGCGCTGGTGGTGGTGCTGCTCGCCCTCGACTTCGTGGTGGCGGCGCGCCGGCCGCACGCCGTGGGCATGCGCGAGGCCACCGCCTGGACGGTCTTCTACATCGGCGTGGCCATCGCCTTCGGCCTGGTCCTGTGGTGGCTGGCCGGGCCGGGACTGGCGACGGAGTACTTCGCCGGATGGATGGTGGAGAAGAGCCTCTCCGTCGACAACCTCTTCGTCTTCGTCATCATCATGGCGCGGTTCTCGGTACCCGAGGAGCACCAGCAGAAGGTGCTGCTCTTCGGCATCGCCACCGCCCTGGTGCTGCGCGCCGTCCTCATCGCGGTCGGCGCGGCGGCGATCGCCCTCTTCTCCTTCACGTTCCTGATCTTCGGCCTGCTGCTGATCTGGACGGCGGTCCAGCTCATCCGGCACCGGAACCAGGACCCCGACGTCGAGAACAACCCGCTGATCCGGCGCGCGGGCAAGGTGCTCCCGGTCAGCGACGACATGCACGGCGGCAAGCTCGTCGCCCACGAGGACGGCAGGCGGGTGGTCACCCCGCTGTTCGTGGTCTTCCTCGCCATCGGGAGCACCGACCTGCTGTTCGCCCTCGACTCCATTCCCGCCGTCTTCGGCGTCACCAAGCATCCGCTCATCGTCTTCGCCGCCAACGCCTTCGCGCTGCTGGGGCTGCGTGCCCTGTACTTCCTGATCGAGGGCCTGCTGGAACGCCTGGTCTACCTGTCGATCGGCCTGGCGGTCATCCTCGGCTTCATCGGCCTCAAGCTCATCCTGTCGTTCCTGCACGAGGACGTCTCGAAGTCCTTCCCCGAGGTCCCGACCCCGGTCTCCCTCGGAGTCATCTTCCTGGTGCTGCTGGTCACCGTCATCACCAGCCTGCGGAGGGTGCGCAGCCACCCGGAGGAGCGCGCGCACGCGGGCACCCTGCACCGGATGCGCCGCAAGGACGGGAAGAGGGGCCGGGGCGAGGGCGAGGGCGGCGGCCAGGGCCAGGGCCAGGGTCAGGGCCAGGAGGGCCGTTCCGGCGGGCGAGGATCCACCGGCGACTGAGCGAGAGGGCGGCGGGGAGCCGCCCCGGACAAGAGCACGGCGGGGAGCCGCCCGGACGGGCGGCCCCGCTCAGGCCAGGCAGCGCAGGGCGGCCTTGAGCCTGCGGTCGAGGGGATGGCCGTCCGGCAGGCGGCCGACCGTCGCCTCCACGAACACCGGGGCCGGCAGCAGCTCGCTCGCCCCGTACGCGTGCACCCAGACCCCGTCGGCGGTCAGCTCGACCTCGGCCTTCGAGTCCTGCTCGGCGAGCACGAACGCACCCACCCGAGCCCGCCACCAGGCCCGCTCCTCCGCCTCGTCCTCCGTGACCGGCGCGCCGACGTCGTCGGCGTGGGTGGCGTACTCGGAGGCGTAGTGGAAGGCCTGCAGCCCCACCGGGTACGGCCCGGCGAAGGTCCGCAGCGAGGCGTCGTGGCCGAGCGCGCGCATCCGCTCGCGCGTGTCCCCGTTCTCGCGCCGCCACTCCTGGAGCACCTCCTCGACGGGAACGCCGCGGCGGTTCCGCACGCACCACTCGTTGAAACCGTCGAAACCACCGTCCACGCCCTCACGCCGGAGCATCGCGGTGAAACCGTCGATGTCGTCGTCCAGGCAGGCGTGGTTGTACAGCTCCTCTCCCGCCAGGTGCCCGAGCACGTCCCGGACCGACCAGCCGGCCGCCCGCGAGGGGCGGTCCCAGCCCTCCGCGCCGAGTCCCGGGAAGTAGCGGTCGAGACGTTCCGCCTCGGCGTCGAACAGGTCGAACGGGTCGAGCCCCACCAGGGGGTCCTTCGCTTCGTTGGTCATGCCTCAGCCGTACCCCGAGAACGGCGGCCGTCCCCCGGCGAGCCGCCGGCCGGCGGTGGCCGCGTGCCGTGAGGCGACCGGCCCGCGTCCCAGCTAGTCGTCATCGTCACCGTCCTCCTCGTCGTCTCCCTCGGAGTGGTGACGAGGGGGTTCGCGATCCCGGTCGTCCGGCTGGAAGACGAAGCCGGAGTCGCGCAGGAAGGTGATGAGCGGCCCGTCGGAGGCGAGCCTGCCCCTCCGCCGCGCCTCGGACAGGTCCCGGCCGAGCTTGCGCAGCTCGTCACGCGCCTTCTCGTTCTCGCCCTTCTGGAGGGCACGGGCCACTTTGACGATCCTCTCGCGGATCTCGCGGGCCACCCTGCGGTCGATCCTCCCCTCGCGTTCCTGGTCGGTGACCGCCCGGTGGAAGGCCGGCAGGAGTTCCTGCCAGTCCCGCGCCGCCGGCCGCACCGGTGCCGGGGACGGCGCCGCGGACGCGCTCGGCGAGACGGCCGGTGTGGGGGGCGGCGACGCGGGCGGTGCCGAGGACGGCGCCACCGCGGCGATCGCGGACGGTGCCGCCGTGCCGGCCTGCCGCGCCGGGTCCGATGGCACCAGTGCCCAGAGAGCCGCCGCCACCGGCACGGCCACCACGCCCAGCGCGATCGCGACGGACCGTCCGGGCGACCGCCCCCGCGTGAGCGCGGAGAGGGCGCCGGACACAAACGCGGACACGGACGCCGACGTGGGTACCGGTCCCGGCGTGGCCGCCGGCGGCACGGTTTCGTACGTGGACGTCGGCATCGGCGGCGGCGGTGCGATGTCGCGGGCGGCCGGCACGTGACGGGCCGTCGCGGCGAGCCGGCGGACCACCTCTCCCCCGGTCGGCCGCGCGCCGGGATCCTTCTCCAGCAGGGCCAGGACGAGCCTCTCCAGCTCCGCCGGTACGTCGGGCCGGTACCGCCTGAGCGGGTCCGGCCGGTCGCGGACGTGCTGGGAGATCACCTCCGTGGCCGGGCCGGCGAACGGGGGCCGCCCGCACAGCAGCTCGTAACAGACGCAGCCGAGCGCGTACATGTCGGAGGCCGCGTTTCCCGGCTCACCGAGGATCTGCTCGGGAGACAGGTAGGCGGCCGTGCCGATGACGCTTCCCGCCGAGGTCAGCCGCATCGCGGCCTCGGTCGCGACCCTGGCGGTACCGAAGTCGACGACCTTGAGCGCGCCGGCCGCGCCCAGGTGCAGGTTCGCGGGCTTGACGTCGCGGTGCACGACCCCGGCCCGGTGCGCGGCGTCCAGCCCGAGCGCGGCCTGCCCGGCCAGGTGGCACGTCTCGGACACGCTCAGCGGTCCCCGCCCGGCCAGCTCGGCGGCGAGGTCCCTGCCGGTCAGCAACTCCATCACCAGGTACGGGCGGCCCTCGTGCTCGCCCGTGTCGAGCACCGTCACCACGTTGGGATGGACGACGCGCGCGGCGGTCCTCGCCTCCCGGGCGAACCGCTCACGCGTCGCGGCGTCGGCCACCGCCGGTGCCAGGATCTTGACCGCCACCGCCCAGCCCGGCCGCAGGTCGTAACCGCGCCAGACCTCGCCCGTGCCGCCGCGGCCGATCGGCTCGTCCAGCCGGTACCGGCCGGCGAGCACGGTCGCCGTCCCCTCCCAAACCCCCACGATCCCCGCCATTAATTCCTAGTCCGACAATTGGCCCACAACTATATGAGGGGACTCTCCACCCCATGGATGTACATCAAAAACCCCTTCCGAACCGGGGCTCCCTGTCCCGCTGGATCTGGTTGGGCCGTGGTTGATCCCGGCCTGGTGCCCTGTGTCCGCTCCGCCTCCCAGGGCGGCTCGATCGTGATCGCGCGGGCGGCGTCGCGGATCGCCCGGACGGCCGAGCCGGTGCGGTGGCGGTCGAACACCGCCCGACCGACCACGGCCTCGCCGTGACAGCCGATCACGGTGGCCGGCTACGGGACCCGGGGTGGGACGCGTGACCACTTCCGGCAACGGCCGTATTCGGCACTTGACCGCCGGCCGCGCTTGGAAACGCTCACCGAACACTTCTCATCTCATTTCGCCGTATTGTTTAATCCCATAAGCCGCCTGTCCCGAAAAATCCGGCTTCACAAATAGACACTTCCGCGTGGTTGTGGCTTATACGGCGCTGACCGGCATCGGTTGGATTAAGGTGGCGTTGCCCACATCGCATGATCGAGGCACTCTCCCCCCTCTTATCGGAAACCGAGGTCGAGGAGAGACCGATGCCCCGCAGACATACCGCCATAATGGGATGTGTCCTGGCGATCACCGCCCTTCCCCTGACAGCCGTTCCAAGTGCCGCCCAGCCCTTGACGGAAGACCCCGCAGCCGTGGTACTGCCACCACCGGGCATGGTCGAGGCTCTTCAGCGCGATCTGCATATCACCAAGGAGCAGGCCCGGGCCCGGCTGATCAACGAAGCCCGTCTGGCACCGATCGAAGCGCGGCTCCGCAAAAGGCTCGGTAACCGTTTCGGCGGTTCCTGGTTCGCCGGAACCAACGCGCAGATCCTTACCGTGGCCACCACCGATCCCGCCGATCTTCCTCAGATCATTGCCGAGGGCGCCCAGGGCGAGGTGGTCACCCGGTCGCTTTCGCAGCTTCACGCGGCCCTGCACAAAACCAACACGGCGATGTCCACGGCCGATGAAAAAGTGCGTTATATCGATACAAAGAGCAACAGAATTGTCATCCTTACCTCGGATCCTTTGGTCACCGAGAATGAGATAGCGGCCAGCGGTGTGAGCACGAGCGTCGTGCAGGCGGTGCACTCCGGCGAGAACCCTCGGCTTCTTGACGACGTGCTCGGCGGCAGCCCCTACTACGTCGGTGTCGGGTCCCGCTGCTCGGTCGGGTTCTCCGTGACCAAGGGGACCCAGAAGGGCTTCGTCAGCGCCGGCCACTGCGGCAACCAGGGGCAGGCCACCACCGGCTTCAACCGGGCGCCGCTGGGGGTCTTCCAGGGGTCGACCTTCCCGGGCAAGGACTTCGCCTGGGTCGCGGTGAACGACAACTGGACCCTCAAACCATCGGTGGACAACGGCTCGAACAGCACGGTGAGCGTCTCCGGTTCCAGGGCGGCCATCGAGGGAGCCTCGGTCTGCCGGTCCGGCTCGACCACCGGCTGGCACTGCGGGACCATCCAGCAGCTCTACACCAGCGTCACCTACCCCCAGGGAACCGTCTCCGGGGTGACCCGGACCAATGTGTGTGCCGAGCCCGGCGACTCCGGCGGCTCGTTCATCTCCATCGACCAGGCTCAGGGGGTCACCTCCGGTGGCTCCGGGGACTGCACCTCGGGTGGCGTGACCTACTTCCAGCCGATCGGCGAGATCCTCGCCGCCTACGGTCTGTCCCTGCTGACCACCGTCACCCCGTCCACCCCACCCACCTCACCCACCCCACCCACCTCACCCACCCCACCCACCTCACCCGCCCCGCCGAACGCGGGGGCGAACATCTGTACCGGCTACTCGAACACCTTCAAAGGCACGCTGAGCGAGAACAGGTCCGCCTATCAGCCGAACGGCCGTTACTACCGCTCGACCGCCGGCGCCGTCCACTCCGGTTGCCTGAACGCCAACGACACCACCGACTTCGACCTCTACCTGCAGAAGTGGAACGGCCGGAGTTGGGGCACCGTCGCCGCCTCCGAGGGATCGACCCCCAACGAGAAGATCACGTACACCGGCGCGGCCGGCTTCTACCGCTACCGCGTGTTCGCCTCCGGTGGCTCCGGCCTCTATACGCTGGCATACAACGTGCGATAACCCGTATCGCGAAAAGTCAGGGATCGCATGGAAAAACAGCGCTTTTCTGTGTCAAACAGCTGAGATCAGGGTGGCATCCCGACGTACTGGACCGGTGAAGGCGATCGTGGTCCACAGCCCTGATCCTCGAGGCCATGAGCGCTCCCTCCCGCAGTCCTGATCTTCGAGGCCGCGGGAGGGGGCGCTCGCGTCGCACTCGCCGCCGGACCGGCTCCCGGAAGGCTCGCGTCCCGCCGGAGCCGGTGCCCTCCGGTGCCGGCCGCGACGGCCGTGCGCGGCATGTCAGAGCGTGGCCGGGGAAACAGCTCTCCGCCCGCGGGAAGCGGATCGTCGAGAGACGGGTGATCGGCTGTGCGGCGACCGGCGGCATCGCTCCCGGCGGCTCACCTCGTCCGTCATCAGGATCGCGGGACCCGGCGGAATCCGGTCGCGACCCCGAAAGGCCCGTCTCCGACGGGGATGGTGGCGGTGACCTTGTCGGTCATGGTGTCGATCACCGACACGACGCCCGTACTCAGATCGGTCACGTAGGCGCGGGCGCCGTCGGTGGAGGTCGCGATCCCGAAAGGTCTTTCTCCGACGGGGATGGTGGCGGTGACCTTGTCGGTCCTGATGTCGATCACCGACACGACGCCCGCACTCAGATCGGTCACATAGGCACGGGCGCGGCTGGAGGCGACCGCGACCCTGAAGGGATTCCGGCCGACGGGGATGGTGGCGGTGACCTTGTCGGTCCTGGTGTCGAGCACCGACACGGTGCCGGACCCCTGGTTGGTCACATAGGCGCGGGCCCTGCCGGGGACGACCGCCATCCCGAAAGGCCCGTCTCCGACGGGGATGGTGGCGGTGACCTTGTTGGTCACGGTGTCGAGCACCGACACGGTGCCGGACCCCTGGTTGGTCACATAGGCGCGGGCCCTGTCGGGGATAACCGCGATCCTGAAGGGATTCCGGCCGACGGGGACGGTGGCGATGACCTTGTTGGTCGCGCTGTTGATCACCATCACGGCGCCCAACCACGTGTTGGTCACATAAACACGGGTTCCGCGAGGGGAGACCGTGACCCCCATCGGGTGGTCCTCGACGGGGATGGTGGCGATGACTTTGTCGGTCGCGGTGTCGATCACCGAAACGGTGTCCGATCCCTGGCTGGTCACATAGGCGCGCGCGCCATTGGGGGAGATCGCCACCTCGAGAGGATTGCGACCGACGGGGATGGTGGCGGTGACCTCGTTCGTCGCGCCGTCGATCACCGTCACGCTGTCCGACTGCGTGTTGACCACATAGACGAACCTCTGAAGCTGCGCGGTCGCCGCGACCGGAACGGCCGTGGCCGCCCATACCGCCAGCCCTGCCACGACGGCCACCGCGGCCGTGGGCGAACGGACGGACCGCCCGCGCCCCGGGGGTCGGCTGAACAATTTTCGAGGGTCGTTCTCGATCGCGTGTCTCATCCAACGCCACAGCACAGGAACCTCCATCGAGACAACAGGGTTCCGTTCTACGCTCGCATCACATTGCCCGGAGAAGACGACGCATTGACTTGAATTCTTGCGGCCGTGCATTTGATCGATTCATCATTCGGCGACAGCGGTCCGCGCCCGCCCCGGAGGCGACGAGATCGTGGGGCGATGGGCACCCCGGGAACACGGGGTCCCGGGAGCGGCGCGCGCTCCCGGGACCCCGGCCGTGCCGCTCAGCCGTCGTTCGCCTGGCCGCCCGCCGCGTTCACCGGGCGGTAGGCGAGGGCGACGAGGCCGGTGCCGAACGTCGTGTTGTCCACGAGCTCCAGGGTCGCCTTGACGTTCTCCCCGCGGAACAGCCGCTGCCCCTCGCCGAGGATGACCGGGGAGACCATGAGCCGGTACTCGTCGAGCAGGCCGTTCTCCATGAGCTCGTCGGTGAGCCGGCCACAGCCCCAGATCATGATGTTCCCGCCGGGCCGCCCCTTCAGTTCGGTCACCTTGGTGACGAGGTCGTCACCGTGGATGATGGTCGAGTTCTCCCACTCGGCCTTCTCCAGGGTCGAGGAGACCACGTACTTCTCGATGCGGTTCACGTGGTCGGCGTAGGGGTTGCTCATGCCGGGCCACGCCTGGGCCATGCCCACGTAGGTGACCCGTCCCAGCAGCAGGGCGTCGCAGCCGAGCGTGAGGTCCATGGCGTACGCTCCCGACTCCTCGTTCGAGTACGGCATGGACCACAGGTGGGGGTTGTCGATGTAGCCGTCGAGCGTGGTGTGGGTCATGGCGATGATCTTGCGCATGGTTTTCTCCGTGTCGTTCGTGGTGGTCGAGGGTTGATGGGGCCGGATGGTCCGGATGAGGGCGGGGAAGGGACTCAGGTGACGTACGGGTTCCTGGCCCGGGCGTCGCGCAGGGCGCGGGCCCACCAGGTCAGCCGGTCGAGTGTGGTCCGCACCGCGGTGTTGCACTCCGCGCCGGCCCTGGGCCAGGTGCCGTCGGCGGCGAAGAGATCCCAGTAGCGGGGAAGGGTGACGGCGTCGCGGATGGCCACGGCGTGCAGTTCGGTGAAGACCTGGCGGAGCTGGTCGACCGCGTGCAGGCCGCCGGAGTCCCTGCCGTAGGCGACGAAGGCGACGGGCTTGGCCTGCCACTCCTCGTAGTACCAGTCGATGGCGGTCTTCAGCGGAGCCGGGAAGCTCCGGTTGTACTCGGGGGTGACCACGACGAAGGCGTCGGCGGCCGCCAGCCTCGGTGCCAGGGCGGCCACCTCGGCGGGGACGGGCCCCTCCTGGTCGTTGAGGGTCTGCGGCAGGCCGGTCTCGGCCAGGTCGATCAGGTCGACGTCCAGATCGCCGCGCCTGCGGGCCCGGGCGGTGAACCAGCCCGCCACGGTGGGCCCGAACCGGCCGTCGCGGGTGCTCCCGATGATGACCGCCAGCCGCAGCCGGTCGTCCTGCGACATCTCCGTACCTCCCTCGCGTCCGTCTCCGGTTCGACGTGTTCCACGATGCCGCACCCCTCTTACGGAAAAGCTCCCGTCGTTTTACGGCCGGACCGGGGAGCGCGAGAATCCGCGGTAATGACGACGAGCGCACGACGTTATCGTGGCCTTCATGCGTTTCGGGGTGCTTGGGCCACTGGCCGTGTGGACGACCTCCGGCGAACCGGTGGCGATCCCCGGGCTGAAGGTCCGCACCCTGCTGGCCGACCTCCTGGTGCACGAGGGGCGTCCGGTGCCCGCCGACCGGCTGATCGACGACCTGTGGGGCGACGATCCGCCCGGCAACCCGGCCGGCGCCCTGTCGGCCAAGGTCTCGCAGCTGCGCAGGGTGCTGGAGGACGCCGAACCCGGCTGCCGGGACCTGGTCGTCCGCCATCCCGCGGGCTACGTGATGAGGGCCGACACCGACGTCGCCGGTTTCCTGCGCCTCCTCGACGAGGCGGCCCTGGCCGGGGACCCGTCGGCCAGGGCCGCGCTGCTGGCCGACGCGCTGGCGTCGTGGCGCGGTCCCGCGTTCGCCGACTTCGGTGACGAGCCGTTCGCGCGCCCCGCGATCGCGCGGCTGGAGGAGCGGCGGCTGACCGCGCAGGAGGACCGCGCGGAGGTACGGCTGGAGCTGGGCGAGCATGTCCTGCTCGCCGGGGAACTCGGCGACCTGCTCGCGGCGCATCCCCTCAGGGAGCGGCTGCGCGCCGCCCACATGCGTGCCCTGTACCGGTCCGGGCGGCAGAGCGAGGCGCTGGACAGCTACGAGGAACTGCGCGTGCTGCTCGCCGACGAGCTGGGCCTGGACCCGGGCACCGACCTGGTCGCCCTGCACCGGGCCGTCCTCACCCGGGATCCGGCGCTGGCCGCGCCCGGCGTTCTCCCCGGCAGGCCCGGCGGCAACCTCCCGGCGCCCCTCACCAGCCTGATCGGCAGGGAGGAGGCCGTCACCGGGATCCGCGCCCTGGTGGAGGCAGAGCGGCTGGTGACGCTCACCGGTCCCGGCGGCGTGGGCAAGACCCGCCTGGCGATCGAGGTCGCCAGGCACCTGACCGGCCCGGAGGCGGCCCCCTCCGGCGCCGCCCCCCGCCCTTCCGCCGGCGCCTCCTCGGACGGTGTCCCCTCGGGCGGCGCCTCCTCGGGCAACGTCCCCTCCGGCGGCGTGCGTGACGGGGTCTGGCTGGTCGAGCTGGCCGCGCTCGACCGCCCCGGCGACGAGGACGCGGTCCACCGGCTGGCCGAGACGATCATGACGGTGCTGGACGTCCAGGACACCGCGGGCGCCGCGGGGCCGGTGACCGCCGCCGACCGGCTCACCGAGGCGCTGCGCCCCCGGCGGCTGCTGCTGGTGCTGGACAACTGCGAGCACGTCGTCGAGCCGGTCGCCGAGCTGGCCGGGCTGCTGCTGCGCGCCGCCCCGGGGCTGCGGATCCTCGCGACCAGCCAGGAGCCGCTCGCCCTGCCCGGTGAGGTGGTCTGGAGCGTCCCGCCACTGGAGGTCCCCGGCCGGACCGCCGACGACATCCCCGCGCTGGAGCGGACGGGTTCCGTACGGCTGTTCGTGGCACGCGCGTCCGCAGCGACCCGGGGGGCCCGGGGGGCCCGGGGATTCGCCCTCGACGCGGACACCGCCCCGGCGGTCGCGGCGTTGTGCCGCAGGCTGGACGGCATCCCGCTGGCGCTGGAGCTGGCCGCGACGAGGGTGCCGGCCCTCGGGGTGCACGGTCTCGTCGCCCGCCTGGACGACCGGTTCCGGCTGCTGGCCACCGGGCACCGGGGCGTCCCGCCGCGCCAGCAGACCCTGACGGCGATGATCGACTGGAGCTGGGATCTGCTGACCGACGCCGAGCGCGCCGTCCTGCGTCGCCTCGCCGTGCACGCCGACGGCTGCACCATGGAGGCCGCCGAGGCCGTCTGCGCGCAGGACGACGTTCCGGCCGCGGACGTGCTCGACCTGGTGGCGCGGCTGGTGAACCGGTCGCTGGTGGTCATGGTGGACGGTGCCGACGGGCCGAGATACCGGTTGCTGGAATCGGTGGCGGCGTACTGCGTCGAGCGTCTCCAGCGGTCCGGTGAGTACGAACGGGTGCGGCTGCGGCACCTGCGCCACTACACCGGCCTCGCCGAGCGAGCCGCGCCGCGCCTGTACGAGGCGGACCAGCGGCGCTGGCTGCGGCTTCTCGACGCCGACGCCGCCAACCTCCGCGCCGCGCTGAACGCGGCCGTCAGGAACGGCGCCGCGGACGGCGCGCTGCGTCTCGCCGGCGCGATGGCCTGGTACTGGTTCCTGCGCGGCCGGCTGTCCGAGGCCCGCCGATCCCTGGCGGCGGCACTGGCCGTCGCCGGCGAACCACCGGTCGCCGTCCCCCGGGACCGCGAACCGGGTACGACCGGGAACCCTGAGCCGGACACCGCCGGCGGCTCCGGGGGCGGCTCGTTCGCCGCGCTCCGGGCCAGGGCCCTCACCTGGAAGACCGCGGTCGAGTTCCTCCAGGGTGAGGTGGAGGTCGCCGACCGGGAGAAGCTCCGCCGGGCGGCCCTGGAGGCGTACGAGGACGCGGACGATCCCGGCGGGCGTGCCAGGGCGTGGTGGATCCTCGCCTACGCGGGGCTCGACCTCGGCGACCTGTCCGCCGCCGCGGACCTGCTGGACCGGGCGCTCCCCTCCTTCGAGGCGCTCGGCGACCGGTGGGGAACGGCCGCGGCCCTCGCGCTCCGGGCCAAGCTCGCGCACGTACGCGGCGACATGGAGGGGCTCGAGCGCGACGGCGAGCGCAGCGCGCGGATCTTCGGCGAGCTCGGGGAGCGCTGGGGGCAGCTGGAGGCCGGCGGCTGGCTCGGCGCGCTGGCAGAGATGACCGGTGACCTCGACCGGGCCGAACGGCTGCAGCGCGACGGCATGCGCCTGGCCGAGGAACTCGGGCTGTGGACGGAGTTCGCCGGGCGGCTGGGCTGGCTGGGCTGGATCACGCTGCAGCGCGGCGACTACGCGCGGGCGGCGGAGTCGAGCGAGAGGTCGCTGCGGCTCTACGTGGAGCAGGGCCACCAGGCGGGGCAGGTCTTCGCCCGGATGGGACTGGCCTTCGCCGCGCGCAGGGCCGGCCGCCTCGACATCGCGGAGACCCACCTGCGCGACGTGCTGGACCGCACCCCGCCCGGCGCCGAGGAGCCGCCGCCGTACCTGCCGATGATCGTGGCCGAGCTCGGCTTCGTCGCCGAGCAGCGCGGCGACGCGGCGACGGCCCTCACCCTGCACCTCTCGGCCCTGGACCTCTCGGCCAGGCTCGGCGGGACCCGGGAGATGACGGTCGCCGTGTACGGCCTGGCCGGAGCCCTGGCCGTCGCCGGACACCACGACCGCGCCGCCCGGCTCCTGGGCGCGGGCGCCGCGGCCCGCGCGTCGAACTCCGTTCCCCTGACCCGGGTGGAGGGCGGCGACATCGACCGGATCACCGCGCGGGTCCGTGACGCGCTGGGCGAGGAGCGCTTCGCCGCCGAACACGAAAGCGGCACCGCGCTCACACACGATCAGATCAGGTCCACGGCCGTCATACCGGACACCGCCGCGTCCGCGCCGGACTGAACACGCGCCCCCACCGGGCCGGGAGCGGGAGACGCGCCGGACCGGCGGTCACCGGACTCGGGAGGGCCGCCCCGGAGCACGCTGTCCTCCCGGATCCTGTGATCGCCCAGCCCAGGTAAATCGATTTCCCGATGGATTGTCAGGGCTGGCGATCCTGGCAGACTGTCCGGCATGAGGAAGAACGAGGAGAGCGGGGAAGACGTCTCCGCGCCCCGGGCGCGCCGCAGGGGCCGCCCGCCCAGGGACCGTTCCGCGCCGTCCGCGCCGTCGACGCCCGACCGCATCCTCGCCGAGGCGACGGTCCTCTTCGCCCGGCACGGGGCCGGCGGTGTCTCCATGCGCGACATCGCCGCCCGGGTCGGGATCGACGTCTCCAGCGTGCACCACCACTTCCCGTCGAAGGCGTCGCTGTACGACGCCTGCTTCGCGCGCGTCTTCGAGCTGGAGCAGGCGACGCTCACGCCGCCGGTGCGCGCCTTCCTCGCCGCCGTGCGCTCCGACCCCCCTGGCGACGTCGTGGGCGCGATGCACGCCCTGGTGGACACGTTCGTCGACTTCCTCGACGAGCATCCCCAGACCACCTTCCTGTGGCTGCGGCGGTGGCTGGACCCCACTCTCCACCTGTCCCTGGACGAGGCGTACTCCCTGCCGATCTACGGCGAGATCGAGCGCGCCCTGCTGGAGGCGGCCACCCGCGGCCTCGTCGTCGAGCCGACGCCGCACGTCACCGTGCGCAGCCTGGTCTGGGCGGCCCACGGCCACGTGACCGCGCTGAGCGCCCTGAACTCCCACGGCGGCGACGCGGTGGCCGCGGACCGCGAGAGGCGTGAGTTCCGCGCCTACGCCCACCGCTTCGTCGACCGGCTCCACGCGGCCCCTGGCGCGGGCGCCTCCGACGGCCGATAATTCCATCATCCGATGGAATATGGGAGGCAGCGGATGGGCGCAAGCGAAGCGGGCCGGGAAGCGGCCGGCGGAACGCCGGGTCGTGGTGGCGTGACCGCCGTCGTCGGTGGCGGCGCGGCGGGCATAGCCGCGGTCAAGGCCCTCGTCGAGGCCGGTCTGCCCGTCCTCGGCGTCGAGCGCGCCGCCTCCCTCGGCGGACTGTGGCGGCTGGACGCCGACACCGCGTCCTACGAGGGTCTTCGCCTCAACACGAGCAAGCCGCGCACGGAGTTCTCCGACTTCCCGATGCCCGCCGAGTGGCCCGACTACCCGGACCGCGCCCAGATGCTCGAGTACCTGCGCTCCTACGCCGACCGCTTCGGGGTCGGCGAGCACTTCCGGTTCGGCACGACGCTCGAATCGGCCCGGCGCACCGGGGACGGCTGGGAGCTGGAGCTGACCGGCCCCGAGGGGCCCTACCGCGAGACGGTGGAGCACCTGGTGGTGGCCAACGGTCACAACCACGAGCCCCGCCTCCCCGAGCCGCCGTACCCGGGGACGTTCACCGGCACCGAGTCGCACGCGCACGACTACGTCACCCCCGCCGAACTGGCCGGCAGGCGCGTGCTCGTCGTGGGCACCGGCAACTCCGCGATGGACATCGCCGCCGAGCTGGCCGGCCACGCGTCGGCCGTGCTGCTGTCGGCCAGGCGAGGTGTCTGGGTGCTGCCCAAGCGGCTGCTGGGCCGCCCCTCCGACCAGCTCAACGGCGCCCTCGCGGCCCTGCTGCCCTGGCGGGTGCGGCAGGTGGTCTCCCAGGCGGTGCTCAGGGTCGCCGACAGGAGACCCGCCGGGCCGCGCCTGCCCGCTCCCCGCGAGGGCGTGCTCCAGGACCACCCCACCCTGAGCGACTCCGTCCCCCGGCTGATCGCGGAGGGAAGGGTGCTCGCCCGCCAGGGCGTCGCGCGCCTGGACGGCCCGCGGGTCCATTTCGCCGACGGCCAGGTGGACGAGGTCGACCACATCGTCTGGTGCACCGGCTACCGGGCCGTGACACCGTTCCTGGACGCCGCCACGATGCCCGACCCGGCGAGCGCGCTGCTCTACCGCCACGTCTTTCCCATCGGCGACGACTCGATCAGCTACGTCGGGCTGATGCAGTCGACCGGCTCGGCGCTGCCCGTCGTCGAGGCGCAGAGCCGCCTCGTGGCCGCCGTACGCGCGGGAACCCACCGGCTGCCCGACCCCGGGACCGCACGGCGGATCGCCTTCGCCGAACTCGACGCCGCCCGCGGCCGCTGGGGGCGGCGCAGGCCCCACATGCGGATCGACGTCGACCAGTACCTCCGCGTCATGGACCGCGAGCTGCGCGCCGCCCCGTCCCGCGCGCTGGCCGGGCGCCGGATCCTGGTCACCGGCGCGGCGGGCACCTTCGGCAGGGCGATGAGCGCGCGGTTCACCGCCCGGGGCGCGCACGTGGTCGGCCTGGACATCGTGGACACAGCCCGCCCCGACGACTCCGGCATCCCGATCATCGCGTGCGACATCACCTCCCAGGAGTCCGTCGACGCCGCGGTGGCCGAGGCCGCGGCCCTGCTCGGCGGCATCGACCTGCTGGTCAACAACGCGGGGCGCGGCGGACCCGCCCCGGCCGAGCTCGCTCCCGGCGAGGAGGTCGAGGCGCAGCTGCGGCTGAACCTCCTCGGCGCCTGGCGCGTGACGGCGACGGTCATGCCGCACCTGGTGCGCACCCGCGGGCGGGTGGTCTTCATCGCCTCGCGGATGGCACTCCTGCCACTGCCGCTGGCGGCGGCGTACGGCGTCTCCAAGCGCGCGCTCGCGGCCTACGCCGACGCGCTCCGGCTGGAGGTCGGCACGCACGTCGGCGTGACGACGGTCTACCCGAGCATGGTCCGCAGCCCGATCCACGACAGTACGCGGCAGGCGGGACTGTCCCTGGACGCGGTGTCCAGGCCGGAACCCGTGGAGGGCGTGGTCGACGCGATCGTCCGCGCCGTCACCGCCCGCCGCGCCCCGCGCGACGTGGCGACCACCGTCCGGGGGCGCGTCGAGATGATGGTCGGCAGGCACGCCCCCTCCCTGGCCGACCGCCTCGTACGCCGCACCGTCGCGGCCCGCGTGGCGGCCGGCGACTTCGCGAACGCCCCCCTCGCGGCGGGGATGGTGAGCAGGCACCGGAGGTAGAGGACCGGTGCCCGCCGGGCACGTTCGAGGACACCCCGCCCGTTCCGCCTTACCGGCCGCCCCACCCGGCCGGTAAGGCGGAACGGGCACGTTCGGGAGCACCCCGCCCGCTCCGCCGCACAGGCGCCCGGCCGGTACCTCAGAAACCGGTGAGCGAGGGCATCCAGGCGGACGATCCACCGTGGAACACCTCGCCGAGAACGGTCCGCAGCCGCTCCGTCTCGGCGGGCGTCAGGTTCAGGTCGACGGTGAGGACGGTCTCGGTCTCCATGTCGTCCGCCGCCCTGGGGGTGAGGTGCAGGACGAGGCGCCGGTCGTCGAGCACGCAGGCGGTGATGCCGCCCCCGGTGCCCCGCATGCCCTCGCGGGCCACCCAGTAAGGCTGCTCTCCCCCACCTTTTCCGCCGAGGAAGAGGAGGTGGTCACCACCGCCACCGGTCTCCCCGTACAGGAAGACGGTGGGCCCTTCGCGCTCCTCGCCGAATCCGGAACCGCGGACGACCATGTGCTCGATCGGCGTGTAGGCCGGCTCCCCGGAGACGACCGGCTCGGGATCCGGTGGCACGCCTGAATCGCCGAAGTGAGGCCAGGAGTCCTCGGGCTCGCGGAGCCCCGTCGGGACCTCGGTCGGGAGGGCGTCCCGCAGCCAGCCGGGAACGGTGTCGCGGGGAAACACCGCCAGTTCCTCCAGCGGCGCGAGGTCGGGGATGTCCGTGCCGTCGGGGAAGGGAAACCCCTCGGCGTCCACGTGTCCCCGGTACGACCTGCTCCCCGGCGTGAAGCGCAGCTCGCAGGAGAACCACGTGCCCTCGCCGTCGCGATAGGCCAGCTCGCGGAGTCGCCGGACCTGCTCCTCCAGCCCCTGAACGCCGACCTCTGCCCCGTCGCAGTCCACGACGACGCGGGTGAATCCCCCGACCTGGCCGCAACGGACCGTGGCGTCGCTCCAGCCGGGAGGCGCGGCGGCACGGACCAGGTCGCCGATCGCCAGCCGCAGGCGGCGCTCCTCGTCGTACTTCGAGCGCATGGTCAGCCTTCCTTCGCCGTCAACAGCCCGTGCAGGCGGCGCGCCTCACGGAGCAGGCCGCTCGATCCCCTGCGCGCCGCCATGGCCTCGATCTCGGGGATCGCCCCGCGGGCGCGACACCACGCCGCCGTGGTGGCGGCCAGCTCCACGAACCCGGTCAGCCCGTGGCGCGGCCGGTCACCGGCCCGGGGCAGGAGCGACGGCAACGCCGCGGCGACCGCCGTCCACACCTCCTCGTGGGCGCCCTGGCGGGCCGCCGACTCCAGGGCCGCCGTCAGGTGGACGAGCTTGATCTGGTCGTATCCGACCAGCGCCGCCGCCTGCCCGCCGAGTTCGGCGGCCGGCAGGTCACCGCGACCCGCCATCGTCAGCAGGATGTCGACGGCCTCCGGCGTGTCCGGGTTTCCCAGCAGGCGGGCGAGGACGAGCGCCACGGCGGCTCCCGGCGGCCCGTCGAGCCGGGCGAGCTCGCGCAGCTGGCCCGGTCGTACCGCCATGTGGTGCCACTGGTCGTGCCGGAGCCAATGTGACAGGTAGGCGGCGGCCACCTCGCGGTGGGACGGGAACATCGACGGCCACCAGCTCGGCTGGACTCTGTCGCCATACCGCGGGGGGTCGACGAACATCCGGTCGACGAGGGGCAGCCCGGTGGCCGGCGCGCGCAGCGACGGGACGGGCTTCGCCTCCCCATGCCCGTATTCCGAGTGGGCCCAGCCCATCTCCACCACCGGGTCGGCGAGCCGGGCGCCGGACAGCCATCGGGCGACCAGGCGACCGGCCGCCGAGGAGAGCCGGCCGGCGCGTTCGGCCGCCTCCCCGTCCCGCTCTCTCGGCAGCCGCAGGAGCGCCTGCTGCAGGTCCGCGGCGAGCGGCTTCGCCCCGGCGGCCTCGATGACCTCCAGCCTCGTCACCAGCTCGGCCGCCTCCACGTGCCCGGTCGTGAGGGTGGGGGTGGCCAGCAGCAGGGGCGGGACGACGTCCTCCTCCACGGCCCTCTGGATCTCGGCGGCCCGGTGCAGCAGGAGCAGGTGCGGCGGGCAGAGATACCGGGTGCTGGGGAGCCTGGTCTTCCAGATGCCCCGCTCCGGCGCGATGCCGATGAGGGAGTACACGGCGCCGATCAGCCAGTGGTCGACCCGCTTCCAGCGCTCGGCCCGGTCCCAGTAGTCGTTTTCTCCGTACAGGTACTCGTACCTTCCGATCAGGCTGGGCTTGAACGCGGCGGCCGTACCCTCCCGATCCTGATGCACGAGGATGACGAAACCGGCGAGCAGCCGCTCCCACGCCTGCCAGTCGCCGGAGTCGTCCAGCAGGGGCACCATCTCGGCCACGGAACCGATCGGTTCCGGCATCCGCCGCGGGGCGTCGGGCCGAGGGAGCGCGGGCGGATCGAACCCGTCCCGCGGTCCGGTCCCGGCCGGCTCCTCGCCGCCGAAGACCGCGAAGGCACGCCGTCCGAGGTCGGGCGGGAGCGCGCCGAGCGCGCCGCGGATGACGGCACGGCCCTCGTCGCCCATCAGGTCCGCGTGCTTGATCGCGAACGTCAGCGCCCTTTCCTGCAGCTCGGCGGAGTCTGCGGCGAGCGCGAGCGCCAGCGGTCCGGCGATCGAGGTCGCGAGGCCGGGCGAGAGCCGTACCCGCTGGTCCAGCCAGGTGAGCCCGGCGCGGACGAGCTTGCGCTCGGGCCGGAAGAGCACCGACTCCCAGCCCTCCAGCAGGTCGAGGGGGTCGAGCCCGTCGAGCCCGCGCAGGTGCCGCAGCGCCAGCTCGGCGACCGGCCCGGGGGCCGCGGGCAGCAGCCGCAGGTAGTCACGGGCCTGCGGCTCGATCTCGTGCGGCGCGGGCTCCAGGGCCTCGTGCAGGCGGACGAAGAACCGCAGTTCCGTCACCGAACCCCCCAGCAGGAACCGCCTGACGCATCCCTGGAGCAGCTCCCGCCGTCTCGTCACGTCCCGGGCGGCCAGGGTGCGCAGGGCACCCAGCAGCGACCGGGCCGGATCGCTCTCCCACTGCAGGACCCGCCCCACGCCCTGGGCCTCGAAGAGGCGGGGAAGCATGACGTCGAAGAGCGGATCCTCGTGCGGAGCGGGCAGGGCGCCGGCCGCGCTCGCCCATCCGGCGACCACCGGGTCGTGGTCCGGCACCTCGGTCCCGGTCGCGCGGAGCAGGGCGAGCGCCAGTTCCAGGCCGCGGTCCTCCCATGTCCGGAGCCTCAGCACGAGCCGCCCCGCCAGGTCGGCCCGCCACTCCGCCGGCCGGGCCGCGAGAATCGTCATGATCCGCTCGGTGTCCTCGTACGGCGGGCTCCAGCGGGAGGTGAAGTCCCGGCGGTTCAGCCAGGTCGCCACGGCGGCCGCCCCGGGAAGGACCCCGGCCCCGGCGGCGCGGAGCGCCTCGGCGTGGTCGTCGAGCCCCTCCCAGGATTCGCGCCGGCCGCGCAGCGTCTTCAGGTGTCCGGGAAGACGGCCGGCGACCTCCTTGCGCGCCTCCTCGTCCAGCCCGGCGATCCGGGCCGCGACGGCGTCGGCGTCCCGGCGGTCGATGAGCCCGCGGATCTCCTCCCAGGCGGTCATGCGCCGGCCTCTTCGCGGCGGCCGGGCTCTTCGCGGCGGGAGGTGGGAGGGAGTTCGCCGGGAACGGGGACCTTCGTCCCGGCCGGCGAGGCAGCGTGCGGGTGGGGGGTGGACATGCCGCGAACAGTAGTGATCCACTCCGACAATTCGGCCGCGGACCCGTCACGGAGCCGGGACCTGCGACGAGTCCGTGGCCTTGTCGCAGGTCCACCGACTCGTCACAGGGTCACGGGGGTGGAACCGGCCTGCAGCCGGTTGCCCGTACGCCGCCAGCGAACGAGCCCGCCGTCCAGCGGGCGCGCGTGAAAACCTCGCTCGCGCAGCAGCCGCACGGCCTCCGGAGAGACCGCGCAGTAGGGTCCGCCGCAGTAGGCCACGATCTCGGCGTCCCGGGGGAGCTCGTCGAGACGATCGCGCAGCTCGGCCAGGGGCACCGACAGCGCCCCCGGCACATGACCGCGGGCGTGGTCGGCCGCGGGACGGACGTCGACGATCACGATGCCGGATCCGGGGTCGGCGACACGCGCCGCGAGCTCGCCGGCGGTCACCGGCTCCAGCGCCGCGAGGTCGCCGAGGTGTTCGGACACCGCCTCCCGCAGGTCGGCGAGCCTTTCCCCGGCGAAGTCCTGCAGCTCGCCCAGGAACCGGGAGACCCGCTCGTCGGCCAGCCGGTAGTAGATCCGCGTACCGTCCCTGCGGCTCGTCACCAGGTGGGCGGCGCGGAGCTGCTGCAGCTGGGCCGAGGTGTTCTTCAGCGGGACGCCGGCCGCCTCGGACAGCTGCTCGACGGTGCGTTCCCGCTGGTCGAGCACGTCGAGCAGCCTGAGCCGCACCGGGCTGGCCAGCGTCTTCCCGATCCGCGCCAGCTGCCGGTAGATCGGTTCCTCGCGAAACTCCGCCATGACGTCAGACCATGTACTGGTCGTGGCGGAGGTAGAGATCCGTCCACTCCGCGTCGCTGAGCCGACGTCCCTCGGCCACGATCGCGCCGAGTTCCTCGAAGTACGCCTCGCGCGGTGCCCCGGGGGCGAAGAGCAGGAGCATCGAGGCCGGCTCGCCTGACTCGTTGCGGAAGCTGTGCACCCCGCCCGCCGGGACGTGCAGGAAGTCACCCTCCGTCGCGTCGATCTGGCTCCGCCCGTCGAACAGCCGCACCGTCCCGGACAGGACGAAGAAGGACTCGGAGATCGTCCGGTGGAAATGGGGCGCCGGACCGGACGGCTTCGGCCCCATCTCCCAGCGGTACAGGCCGAACTGCCCGCCCGTCGAGGCACCGGTGCCCAGATAGTGCACCGCCGTCCCGCCGATCGTCAGATCCGGACCCGCGCTCGCCGGCCGGAAGCTCCCGCTGCTCTCGCCCGCCTCGCCCAGGTAAAGCGCCTCCGGGTACGACATCGCACGCTCCATCCCTTTGAGCCAATATTCCAAAGAACTATAGAACACAGAGGTGAAGGTGCGAAAGATAGGGCGCGAGCGACGGGATTCGTGACGCCCCTACGGGCTCGGTCAGCCCCCGCGCCGACGGCGCTGCTGTCACGATGGATCCGTGCGTGTCGAGGAGGAGCCCGTCCTCAACGAGCTCCTGGCCGCCGACCCGCACACGCCGTCCCTGCGGAAAGGGACGGCCGGGACATGACACGGACGGCGAGAGCGGCCGGGAAAGAGCAGTTCGACCTGGTCCGGCGATATGAGCGTGGGGGTTCACGGTGCGAACGCTTTTCGATCCGGAGGAGACCGAGAAGTTCGAGTCGGCGAAGGGCCTGCTGATTCGCCGCTGCCTCGCCTGGGCGGGCGAGCACGGCACGCGGGCCGACGAGGCGATGCTGGCGGCGGCTCTGAACGCGCGGCACCACAGCCGTGACGGGCGGCTGGCCTGCTGGGACGCGCGACAGGTGCGGCGTTTCCTCCTGGAATGGATTCCCCGGCACCTCGTGGCCGAGCGGGAGGTCCTCGACACCGCGCCGGAAAGCCTGCTGACGCTCCTGCGCTACCTCACCGCGTCCGGCCTGCGCGACCCTCGGGGCGCCTCCCTCGCGGAGCTGGAGGCGGCCGTGGCCGAGGCCGCGGCGGAGTATCCGGCGGCGCTGGCCGACCCGGCCCGGCAGGGCGTCGGGAAGTTCTGGACGCAGACCGCCCTCGACAACGGCGTCGTCCTCGACGACGAAAGGGCCGTGGCCGGATTCCGGCGCGATGTCGACGCGGGCCGGATACGGTTCGACGCCGACGTGCTCGACAGGCTTCTCGAGGCCGAGTTCGCCGGTGAGGGACCCGACGACGAGCGAGCCTTCCCCCAGTGTCCCGTCGCCCTCCCTCCCGCCGCCGAACTCGCCGCCGAGGCCGCCCGGAGCGAGATCGTACGGCAGCTGGCCGCCCTGCCCGGCTGGGTAGGGACGGACGGGCGGCCCCTCACCAAGACCGGAAACCTGCGGCCGGCCGACGCCCGCGAGCTGGCGGAGCTGCTGGGCACCGGGGAGCGGGACCTTCGGGTGCGCGGCTCCGCCGAGCTGCCCCGGGTGAGCCTCCTGCTCGCGTGGGCGAAGAAGGCGGGCCTGGTGCGGGTGCGCAAGGAGCGCCTGGTCCCGGTGGCCAAGGCCGCCCCGCTCCTGCGCGACCCCGAGAAGCTGTGGGGGCGCGCGTTCGAGGCGGCCTTCGAGCTGGGCGCCGCGATCTGCGCGCCCACCTCCGGGTGGTCTCGCCCCTCGATGTTCGTCACGGCGTTCGACGAGCTGCTGCCCGACGTGCTGAACACGATGTACAGCCTGCCGGCCCCGATCCCCGTGGCCCGGCTGCAGGAGACCGTATGGCTGGCCTGCCAGGCGTACTTCCTCCTCGACCCCGAGGAGAACGGTGTCCGTCAGGACGTCTGGCGCCGTCAGGTCGACAAGGACCTGCTCGCGGTGCTCGACGCCCTCTCCCGCCTCGGTGCCGTCGAGACGAGCCACGGCATGGCCGACGAGCTGTACTCCAGCGACCTGCGTCCCGGCATCGTCGAGGGGATCGGCGAGCTCACCGAGGACGACCTGCCGCTGCCGCCCGAGGCGTGCGCCCGGCTCCTGTCGCGCCTGGCGGAGCCGGGCCCGCTGGTACGGCTGACGCCCCTGGGCATCCGAGCCGTACGGGAGCGGCTGCTCGCCGACGGGCGGGACGCCCCGCTGCTCGGGGAGCTGGCGGACGCCGAGCCGGGCGAACTGCTGGGGGTGCTCGCCCAGCACTACACCCGGGAGACGGCCACGGCAGAGCTCGAGGGCTGGCTGGCGGCGCACGGAGGTGACGTCGAGCCGCTTCTGGAGGCCGTACGCGCCTGCCCCTTCCGTACCCGCGCCTCCGCCATGCTCTCCACCCTGGTGGAGGCGCTCCCCGACGGCCGGTCGACGCAGGCGAGGCTCCGGCGCGACTCGGCGCTGGGACCCCTCGTCCTGACCGCACTCCTGGAGGCGGGAGAGCTGAGCCCCGAGGATCTCACCGCCGACGAGCACCCGCTGCTCCTCGCCGAGAGTTTGATCATTCTGCTGGAGCTGGGCGGTCCCGAGGCCGTCGTGGAGCAGCTCCGCGAGTCGGCGGGCAGGAACGCGTCCGAGTTCGTCGCGGAGGTGCTGGACTCGGGGCATCCCGCGAGAGCGGCCCTGGAGGAACTGCGCGTGCTGGTGTACGAGCCGATGCTTGCCAGGAGCGCCCGGCTCCGCCTCGTGCCCGGCCCGGCACCGGGCTCGCGCGGCCGCCCCAGTGGCCGCGGCAGGAAGCGCAGGCACTGACGCGGCCTCGCCGGCGCCACCGTCCGCCGGGACGTTCGGCCCCCGGCGTCCCCGATCCACCTGGCCACCGGTCCACCGGACGCCACCGGTCCACCGGACGTTCCTCGACGGCGGTCGTCACGCCGTCGAGGGAACCAGCGGGAGCCCGTGGTAGGCCGCACGGCGCGCGATCTCGAACCCGGCACGGGTGTAGAGGCCGAGGGCCCCGGTCGGGTTGTCCGCGTCCACCTCCAGCCCCGCCGTGTCGTACCCCTGCGCGCGGAACTCGCCCAGCGCGTGCGCGAGCAGCGCGCTCGCCACCCCGCGCCCCCGCCACTCGCGCAGGGTGCCGATGATCTGGATCCACGCCTCACGGACCCCGGTCGCCGCGGTGTCGGCCTCGAAGTAGTGGGTGAGCAGGATGCCCACGCACTCCCCCGACGCGTCCAGCGCGACGAAGGACCCCTCCGGCCGGAACGCCCGCACCCCGACGATGGTGCTCCGCCAGGACTCCGGGGTGTGCTGGACACTCCCCCAGTGGTCGACGAACGAGCGGTTGCGCACCTCTCTGGCGGCATCCTCCAGATCGTCCCGGTAGGTGATGACCTCCACCCCCTCCGGCGGCGAGACCTCCGGCAGTTCGGCGCCCAGGTCGAGGTTCATCTCGTAGAACCACCGGACCGGCTTCATCCCCGCCCTGGCGACCAGCGCCCGCAGGCCCTCGTTGCGGCTGTCCACCTCGATGTGGAGTTCGAGCGGCTGCCCGGGAAAGCGGCGCTCGTGCAGCACGGGGGTGTTGCCGATCGCCCACTCCAGCAGACGGCCCCCCAGCCCCCTGCGCCGGTACTCCGGGTGCACCCCACCCCACAGGCTCATCTGATGGATCGGCTCGGCCGCGGACCGGGACATGGTCATCCCGTACGCGACCAGCCGGCCGGACTCCCACGCCCCCAGCGTGCCCTCGACGGGGTCGAGCAGCGGGTTGGCGAGATCCTCGGCGAGGGCGTCCGCGGTCTCCCTCCCCCCGACCTGGTCCACCTCGCCGATCGCCACCAGCAGCTCCGCCCACGCCCCGACGTCGTCCTTGGTCAGCGGAGCCCACTCGAAGGTCATGGTTGTCGAGCGTAGAAGCACGCCGCTCTCGCCGGCCACCCATTTTTGGGGCGACTGGACATGCGCCGGCGAGGCGCTCGCCCCGCAGGCCGAGTCGTTCGGCGCGTGGTACCACGACTGGCTGGAGGTTTCGCTGCGCGAGGTGCTGGGTGAGCGGATCGAGGACACCGTGCGTGACGAGACCGGCTGGAGCGTTGACCGGCGGTTGCTCGGCCTCCTCCCGCCGCCCTGCGCGTCGAGTTGCTTCTGACGCAGGGTCGGCTGGACGACGCGCGCGCGGCGACCGAGGAGCACATCGCGCGCTGTCCCGACGACGACTTCGGCTACGTGCGCCGCGCTCTCCTTCGGGTGTTGACCGGTGACCCCTCGTCCGCCGAGGAGGTCCTGCGCGCCGACGCCCCGCTCGGGAGGGGAGTTCGATCGGCAGGCCACCCACGTTCCGCCGACCGCGCCCCCATCGCGCTACGACTCCGCGCCCGGCGCCTGGCCTGGGAGTGCCGCCGCTGGGGACACGCCACCGACGCGTCACGCTTCGACGCGATCGCCACCGGCTGACCGTGGGCCAACGCCTGGAGACCCGGACCCGGCCGCGCGACCAGCAGAGCCGAACCATGCCGGGCCACCGCCGCACAGCCGCGTGAGCCCATCGTCCCCGTACTCGGCGCCTTCCCGCTGCCGCACCGGCCACCCGACGAGGCCGCGCTGCGCGCCCGCGCCCTACGGCCACGCCAGCCGCTCGGCCTGGGCTGACATCAAAGGGTGCCGCGATATCCGATGGTTCGTTCATATCCAAACATGTCACTGTATGACGATGTTCGAGAAGGTGAACGCCCGCGAAGTCGTCCGAGCGGCATCATGAGCTTCGGTACCTACGCGCGCCAGGTCCGGAACCAGGATCTGCCGTACGGCCTGCGCTACGTCTCCCTCAGATGCGCGGTCGAGCGATACATGCCCGTTGGATACAACGCGACCTGGGACTACCTCAACAGCCGCGCCGGACGGTTACGGAAGGACGAGACCGCCCTGCTCCGCGCGCTGGACATCCTGGAGACCAGCCGGAAAGCCCGGCTGGCGGAGATGGCGGCGTTCGCGCTGCGCCGTACGAGCGAGAAACGCGATCGCCGCACACTGTCCGCCGGCGAGTACCGATACCGGCACGGCTGGCGCTGGCCGGGCCCTGACGCACACGAGGCCATGCACCGAACGGTCCAGACCCTGTGGACCCAGCACCAGCGGCTGCCCTTTCCGGAGGTACCATCCCTGGTCACGCTGGGCTCGACCGTCGCGGACTGTGTACAGACCTACCTGCGCCGGCGCGGAGCCCTGCATCCCGGCCATCGGGACATCCTGCGGTCCTGCCTGGCCGACCTGCGTGCCGTACGGTTCGATCACCGTTCGCCCGTCTCCGAGGCGTTCCCCTGTTTCCTTCGGCTGCACAAGATGGCCGAACTCATGGCACACGACGCGCTGCCCCTCGTACGCCGGGCATGGCACGGCGACGTGGAGCGGATCGCGGACGTCTTCCTGGCCGCGCGTGGTCAGATGACCTACCTGCCGCGCCTGCACACCGACAGGGAGACCAGGGCCTGGATCGCCGGAGTCGTGGTCGCCCACCACGAGACATGGGTGGCCGAACGACACGGCCAGGTCGCCGGGTTCGCCGCACTGGACGACCGGTGGCTGGAACACCTGTACGTCGCGCCGGAGGCCCAGGGCCACGGCATCGGCTCGGCCCTGCTCGCCCAGACCAGGAAGGTACGGCCCGGCCCGCTCGACCTGCACGTGTTCCAGCAGAACACCGGCGCCCGCCGCTTCTACGAACGGCACGGCTTCGCCCTGGTGGCGCTGGGAGACGGCGGCGACAACGAGGAGAACCTCCCCGACGCCCACTACGTGTTGCGAACCACCCCGCCGGGCAGGTGACAGCCCAGCCCCGGCGCCCCGTTTCCCGCCCCCGGCTCACCCTTCACCCGAGGTGGATCCGCCCGGAGAACGCACCCCGCTCGGCGCGTTTGACCTCCGCGACCTTCTCGATGTCCCACCACTCGTATCCGTGGACATGGGCGACGGCCCGTAGCACTTCGAGCACGTCGGCGATCTCCTCCGCCACCCCGGCCGCCGGAGCCTCGCGCAGTTCCGCCGCCTCCTCGAACAGCTTCTCCAGCAGAGCCTCGCGATACTCGGCGTCCCCGAGAACGGTCACCGCCGGTTCCCCGCCACCCTCACGAATGATCTCCGGAATCCTGTCCCGCACGAGTTTCCCCACCTCAGACCGCCCCTTCGCGCACGTACGGCTTCCTTCGGAAAGCCCAGAGACTACCGGCCTCCTCCTCCGTGCGCGCTTCCCTACACGAGCGGTGAAAATAGCCTGTATTTCGGCAAATACACACCAAGGGCGGCGGCGGATGGATTTCTCTCACTGGGAGCGGAGCCCACGCTCCTCGTGGCGCATGGCCGTGCTGATAGGGGCGAACAGCCGTACCTACAAGTTCGCCCTCGGTGCCGCCCTCCTGGACGCCGCAGCCGAAGGCCGGTCGGAGCTCCTGCTCCGGGATCTGGCGGCGCCGTACGCGATGGGGCTGGTACGGCATCTCGGCCAGGCGCCACAGGTATCCCAGAAGGGCGAACGGGGAGAGAAGGACTTCCTCTCGGTGGCCGAGCGAGAGGCCGCGGAGTCACTCAGGCTCGGGAGCCCCACCGAAGAACTACTGGCGGCGGCTGTCGACTCCATGCCCAGGATGGTGATGCGGAAGTTCCACAACCTGCGTGGCGAAGGAGCGGAGGTGCCGCACCGCTTCTACGAGGTGACGGGCCGTTCCCACGAACAGGTCGTCCGGCTGAGCAAGGAACTCAGCGATATCGCCCGGTCAGAGCAGGCTCCGACCCTGCGGGGCGAGCTGTCAGCCCGCTGGAGCATCGTGGAGACGTCCTTCGCCGCCGGGATCGGCCGCAGCCTGATCGATGAGGGTGTCGCCGTGGACATGACCACCCTGCAGATCACCGACAGGCGGCGCCGCCGATCGGTCACCGGCGTCACGGACGCGGTCATCGGCTTCCAGCAGGGTCTCTGCATGATCTGCGCGGAACCCATCACCCCGGGCATCGACGTCATCGCCGTCGACCACGTGTTCCCTTACTCGTTCATGAGGCTTCTCCGCCCCGGAGGCGGGGGCGCGGCACCGGACCTGGACGCGGTCTGGAACCTGGCCCCCACACACGCGTGGTGCAACGGCCAGAAGAGCAACCGGCCACCTGCTCCAGCGGAAATGACCAGGCTGGCTCAGCGAAACGAAGCCATCATGCGGTCACCGCACCCACTCAAGAAGACCCTGAAGTTGGCCTTGGAGCACAACGGGTACAAAGGAACCCGGCCGGGCCAGTGGTTCACGTTCATCCAACACGTACGCGACCTTCTCTGACACGCCCGTCCACGGTGAGGGGCCGGCCGTCGAGGGCTTCTCCGGCTGGAGCCCTTCTCGCGGTTAGAACGCCGGATCACGGGCAACGACCGGTCACGTTCAAGGACGTCGGAGTTCCCCGCGTTCGATGCCTCCGGTGAAGGCGTCGTACTCGGCGTCGGTGAACAGGTGCGGAGCTTTCTCCGGGTTCTTGGAGTCGCGCAGGGCCACGATGCCCTGGTCCAGGAAGGCGATTTGGACGCAGTTGGTGCCGCCACTGCTAAGGCTGCTGGTGTGCCAGCAGACGTCGCGAAGCTGGGTTTCGATCCAGTCGGGGTCGAGGGTGGTCTTGTTCATGAGGGGTCCTTGGCGATCGCGGTGAGGAGCGGTATCGATGCCTTCGGGGAGAGTGCGTCGGACTTCAGCAGGTCGCTGGTGGTGCGGTAGAGCTCGACGGTCTCGGGGTCGTTCAGGTGCAGGGAGGCGCGCAGGGACTCGATGCACACAAGGTCGCGACCAGTGGGAAACGACATGAGCATGAACGGGCCGTCCATTCCCGCGTGGGCTCCGGCGGAGAACGGCAGGACCTGGATCGTGACGGCGGGGTTGGTGCGGGCGAGATGTGTCAGGTGCTCGATCTGGGCACGCATGCAGGCCCGTCCGCCGACTTCCTGACGCAGCAGGCCCTCTGGAAGCACGACCCAGATCTTCAGTGGAGGTCGGCGCTCCAGCATGGTGCGCTGATGCTCCAGCCGCAGTGCCACAAAGCGGTCAATGTCCTCCGGCGTCTTCCAGACTCTGCTGCCCTCGGTCACCGCGCGGGCGTAGTCCGGGGTCTGGAGAAGGCCGTGGACGGCGAGGGGGTTGAAGACGAACAGGGCGTCGGCGCTCTCCACCTGGGAGAGATAGTCGCCGAGCGGGTCGTCGACCACGCCTTCGTAGCGCTGCCACCAGTCGGCTTCACCGGCTCTGCGTACGAGGTCGCGAAGTTCTTCTTTCAGAGCGGTGTCGGTGATGCCGAAGACCTCGAAGAAGTGCGGAAGCTGCTGGATCCTGAGCCCCTGCAGTCCGTTTTCGATCTTGCTGACCGTCGAGAGGGACTGGTAGCCGAGGTGGCCTGCCGCCTCCTCCTGGGTCCAGCCGAGGGCCTCACGGATGCGTCTGAGTTCCGCGCCCAGGCGTCGGCGTCGCGGCGTGGGTTCGACGGGCATGGTCACCTCCTTCCTCGTGGGGAGCGTAGTGCTCAGGACGGGGCAAGGAAATGCCATCCTCCCTGGAGGAAAGACTTTCTTATAGGAATGACTTGCCTGAAGGGTGGCCTTCGCTGCATTATCGAGGCGTGACAGCGGTGAGTGTTTAAACAGTCACAGAAAGGCGTGATCGTCGGCTTTGTCTGTATGTCTTCGCGGAGACGTCCCCTGTGCGCCGCCGATCCCGAAAGCACCGTTGACCTCAGGCTTCCTCACCGGGGTGAAACCCAAGCGAGCCCGCAGAGCATCTGCCGACCTGCTCGCAGGGCTGCCCCCAGTCCCATCCGTTAGGAGCAACGATGCTCATCGAGCACGTTCCGGATACCGGCGAGTACGACAGACCACGCAAACGCTTCCGGATGACCGCCTGGTGCCTGCCTCCTGGCAACGCGGCCCGGCGCGCCCGGGAACTGTTCCGCGACCGGCTGGCCAAACTGCCCCTGGATCCCGACGTGCTCGACGAGCTGGAAATCGTGGTCTCCGAGCTGGTCACCAACGCCACCCGCTACGCCCCGGGCCCCTACGAACTACGCCTCCTGCACGACCACGGCCTGCCCGTCCGCACTGAGGTCGTCGACGCCGGAGCCGGAACCACTCTCATCGACCACCTCCTGCACCGCCCCCTGCCCGTCCCCGAGCGGATCGACGATCTCGAACTCGGCGGCCGGGGCCTGCGCATCGTCGCCGAACTCACCCACGGACGCTGCGGCACCCAGTGGACCCGCCTGTGCGGCACCGGCCGGCTCGGCACCGTCGTCTGGTTCGACCTCCCCACCCAGCGGCACCGGCACCCCTGAACGCCCCGACCTCCGAGCAGACGGGATCGTCCCCCGATCTCCCTGACCTCGGAGCCGGTCCACGCCAACGGCTCCCCCGTACCGGGCGTGGACCGTACAAAAGGCCGGCGTCCACGGACTCCATGCCCACTCCCGTCCGGGACGCCGGCCTCCCACCCCTCATGAAGCGGCAACGCCCGACCTGCACGTAGAAAGCTTTGATGGCCCGCGCCACGCGGCCGGTGTCAATGACAGCTCGGGCAAGTTCATGACGTACGCGCGCGGCGTGCGGAAGGATGACGCCGGACGACTGGACGTACGGTGAACTTCGGAGAACCACGCATGTCGCAACATGGCTACTGGCGCGTGTCTGACGGCACTCCCGTGACGGCGGCGGAGGCCCGGGAGATCTGGACCCGTGAGGCCTATCCCCTGCTCGTCGGTGTGGCGCGCACGTATCACGCGGTCATCACCTACAAGGAGCTCGCCGAGAAGATCCAGGAGAGCACGGGCATCCGCACCAGGACCCTGCTCCACAACTGGATCGGAACCGTTCTGAGCAAGGTGGTCCGGGAAGCTCATCGCCGCGGCGACCCGCAACTCACCGCCCTGGTGGTGCACACCGACGACGGCATGGTGGGCGAGGGCTACAAGGAGGTTCTCGAGGTTGCCGGAGAGCCGGCGGCGGACAGCGTTTCGGATCGCGAGCAGCACGCCGCTCGTGCCCGGCTGGAGTGCTACCGGCGCTTCGGTGCGGCCCTGCCCGCCGATGGCGGCGTTCCCGCTCTCGCCCCGCTGTATCAGGCCGCCGTCGAGCGTCGACGCGTACGCACCGAGAGTCCTCCCCGGCTCTGTCCCCGCTGTTTCGTGCAGCTTCCGTCGACCGGCGCCTGCGACTCGTGCGACTAGCGGCGGCCGAGCCGGGAAGAGCCGACCCCCCTCAGTCGTTCGCACAGGACAGAGCCCCCGCCGACTTCCTCAGGGTGTTCCAACCAGAGCGGCGCGAACCGGTGAGTCGTGGGTGCCCATCGCCTCCGGCTCGGCGCGGGAAGGAAGAACCCGGGCTCAGCTCTGCTTTGCGATGACCTGCCGGTGGTAGTCGAGGTGATCCCGGCTGATCCCGTGGCCCTGGATGACTCGGAGATGGCCGAGCGAGACACCGGATGCCGTGTCCGTCGTCGTGAGGTCGGCCTGGATGGTGATCATCCCTCGGTCGAACAGGACGTGGTGGTTGGGGCAGAGGCAGAGCAGGTTGCCGGGCTCGTCGGGGCCGTTGTGCGGCTTTCCGAGCGGGCGGATGTGGGCTCCCTCGGCGTAGAAGCCCCGGTGGAGAGCGAGACGGTCGCCGCAGATCTGGCAGTGGAAGCCGTGAGCGCGCTTGATCTGCTCGGCGAGCGGGGAGTCGCGGATGACGCGCTCCACGACGGCCTCGCGACGGCTGGGTGGAGAGGACGCCGCGTCCAGTCCGACCCTGGTGAGAAGCCTGTGGTGGTCGACGCCGTGGAAGTACGCGCTGAGCAGCCTCACGACGATCCGGGCCCGGATGTCCTCCCGGTCGGTGATGATCTCATGCGCCCACGGCCGCAGGCCGCTGTCCGGCTGGTGCTCTTTCATCCACTTCTGCGCGTGCCGACCACTGGCGGCCGGTACGTCGGTGTGGCCGGGCAGATCCCAGAGGCCGTGATGGTGAAGCCACAGCACGGGGAACTCCGGGTTGGGCCGGTCCTCCTCAAGACCGAACTCCTCGATGAGCCGCCCGAGTTCGCGGTAGGTGCTCTCCCACCGCCGCAGGCGTGGCTTGCCCTGGGCCGCGCGGCCGATCACCCAGAGCAGGGTCAACGGCTGATGCCTTTTCTGCGCACCGGTCGCGGGAGACACGGCGGGCTTGAGCGACTCGACCTTCCGCAGGAGGTCTTCGACGGAGGACACCTTGGCAGCCTGCCCCGGTTTCGTCACCTCGAAGCCCAGGCCGCCGAGCACCCGGGCGACGGTGGCGTTCCCGCCGGAGAACTCGTCAGGGCGCAGGGGCCTGCCCCCGACTCCGCGGTGAGCGACTCCGGCGATCGCCTTGGAGTCGTACCGCCTGCCGCCGTGAAGGAGGAAGTAGCCGAGGGCGGGCCGGTAGCCGTACTTCTCGAGAAAAGCGTCGCGGCCCAGCTTGTCGAACTCGTCGATGGCGGCGAGCACCATCTCACGTCGAAGATCGGAAAGCGCCACCCCACGAGCCTATGCAGGTATCGCCGAAACTGCCGCTGATTTCAGGTGAAATCGGACTTCAAATCGGCAGGGACACTGCCTGAATCCTTCGGCGGATACCAGCCGTTCCTTGAGAGGTGCGCTTCGCCAACAGCCACGTTCGCCAAGGACCCGGGATCGTCCCCACCGGCAGAGTTGAATCCGGTAGCTCGCGTGGAGCGCGTTTGACGAGTCGGCAAACGCCGGCGAAGGGTCGGTGACTTTATGGAATCACTCACGCGCTTTGAGTGACACAGTTTAACCTTTACCCATGACGGTTAAGGTAAAGGTTATGGAGCATGACAAGAGGACGCGTGCCAGGCGTACGGGGCCGGCGCGCATCTCCAGCAAGAACCAGGTGACCCTGCCTGCGGCGGTGTTGCGCAAGCTCGGTCTTCACGCGGGAGACTCGGTCGACATCACCGAAGATGACGGTCAGATCATCATCCGGCGGCACCGCAGCCGTCTCGACGGGGTGGTCGGCACCATCCCAGGCTTCACCGAAGCCGTGGACGTCGAGGCGAGCCGCGAGAGCTGGGGATGACGGGTGCCGACCGTGATGCTCGACACCAATGTCATCGTCGGCCTGCTCGATCCCGACGACGCACTGCACGGCCAGGCCCGCGACGCCGTTCGCCGCTGGGAGGACAAGATGGCCTCGTTCGCCATCTCTGTGATCACCTGGGGCGAGCTGCGGGTGGGTGCGGTCCGCAAGGGTGTCGCGGCCGAGAGGATGCTCGAGGCGTTCCGTGCCACCGTCATCGATCGGATCGTCGGGGTGGACGAGGCGACGGCCGAGAGCGCCGCCCTGCTCAGGGCCGCGGATTTGACGATTCGGGTACCGGACGCCCTCATCATCGCGACCGCCCGTGGGGCGAAGGCCGACGCGCTGCTCACCACAGACCGGAAATTCCCGGGCATCGCCCCGGAACTCGTCGAACTGCTACGGCCGGGCTGATTCGGTGGAACATCCGCCATCCCCGGTCGCTGACCTGGTCCAGACCGCTCCGGTGATACAGGCTCTTCGACGTCACGCGAGGTGAAGGTGCCCCCGATTGTTTCGGCCGCCGAGCGTGCCGGCCGGACTCGGCGTCGCGGTGTACCGAGGCCAGGTCGGCGAGCGGGCGGGACGCGGAGACGTCGACGTGGACGGCTCCGGCGTCGACGAGCTTGACCAGGGCGGCGAGGTGGCTCGTGTCGTTGCGGACCACGAAGTGCGTCGCGGTCACCGGGGAGTCGGCCGGCACCTCGACCGGGACGGTGATGGACACGAGGACGCCGGACGGCCGGACCAGCGGTATCAATGCCGCGGCCTGCCCCGCGTCCACCGCGACGAGGTTGAGGACCACGTCGACCGGTTCGCCCAGCGCGCCGGCGACGGGCGTGGCCGTGTAGTCGACGATCTGGTCGGCGCCGAACCGGCGGACCGCCTCGGTACTGCGCGGACCGGCTGTGGCGATGACGTGCGCACCGGCGTACTTGGCGAGCTGGACGGCGAACCCGCCGACGCCGCCGCCTGCGACCCGGACGAGCTGACCGGGCCGGACGCCCCGCGGTTCCACGCCAGCGTCCCCGAGGACGCCGTTCGCCCGCCGCTTCACCGCCCTGCTCGGCCAGCCGCCGCTGACCTACCTGACCTGGTGGCGGATGACCGCCGCCGCCCGGCTCCTCCAGGAGTCCGACGCGCCGCTGCACGCCGTCGCGGCCAGGGTCGGCTACACCTCGGAGTTCGCCTTCGCCGGCGCGTTCAAACGCCGGTACGGCATCGCCCCGGGCAGATACCGCCGCACCGGGTGACGGCGGTCCGCGGCACGCGCCATCCGGAAGGACCGGACGGGCCTGCCACGACCGGCCCGGCCGCCGGGGCAGGCGCACAAGGCCGGGACTAACGGGTCTCCGCCTGGGCGGCCAGCACGGCCTGGCGGAGGGGCCGGGCGCCGCACAGGTCGGCGAGTTCCAGGGCCGCCTTCAGCCGGGAGCCCGCGTCCTGGAGGCGGCCGGAGCGTCGCAGGGCCTCGCCGAGCCGGTACAGAGAGGTGGCGTGTTCGAGGCGGGCGTCGGTCGCTTCGAGCAGCCGGACCGACTCCGCCAGCATGTCGAGCCTTCCCGGCCCGGTCACGGTGGCGGCGGCCGACCTAAGGGCCCTGCCGACCGCCCTGGGCGTCCCCCACCCGGCCGCGGCGGCGAGCAGGTCCTGAGCGACGGCGTGCGCCTCCTCCCGCTGTCCCCGCAGGAGCAGGCAGCGTACGAGCGGCGTGCGCCAGTCGAGGATTTCCGGGTTGGTGATGCCCATGGTGCGACAGTGGTCCCTGGTCGCCCGCGTCATCTCCGTCGCGCGCCGGATGTCGCCCTGAGTGAGGAGTAGGTCGATCTCGCCGTTGGCGTAGATGTGGTGGTTGAGCTCGGGGCCGTGGGCGGCCTTGATCTCCTTGAGGACGGATCGCGCCTCTTCGAGGTCGCCGCGTGCCAGCAGGGCCGAGATGAACGGGTTCCCGACGAACACCAGCCCGAGGCCGAGGCCGCCGTTCCTGGCCGCCTCCACGGCCAGCCGCCCGTCGTGGACGGCCTCGTCGAGGTTGCCCTTGGCGTGCATGACCATTGACCTGTAGGTGAACGCGGGGGCGGTCCCGCGCAGCGAGCCGGCCTCGCGGCTGTACTCCAGCATCGCCTCGACGGACGTCAGGAGTCGCGGGTTGTCGCAGGGGCTCAGCGCGTACCACGCGCACGTCAGCAGGGGGAACGCCAGCGGCTGCCCCATCAGGCGGTCGCCGGTGACGGCCCGCAGGGCGCGCCGCTCGGCCGATTCGCGCCTGTTCCGCATCGCGTCGTGGAGCGCGAGGCTGCATTCGAGCATGAGGCCGCCGAAGGAGGCGTCGGGCTCCTGCGCGCCGAACTCGTCGAGCGACGCGACGAGGTCGGTGCCGTACGGCGTTCCGTAGGACACCATGCCGATGCAGGCCTGCAGCGCCCTGCGCGCGGTGACGGAGATGTCGCTCTCCCCGCCGAGGACGGACTGGCAGGCCAGCGCCGCCTGCCTGGGCCGGCCGATCGTCCAGGTGGTGCAGCCGAGGATGAAGGCGATCTCGGCGCGCCGCTCGGGGTCGGGTTCCAGGATGAGCACCTCGGAGAGGCGTTCGACGGCCTGCGGCATGTTCACGAGCGCCTCGGTCATGCCGAGCCGGGTCAGCACGCCTAGCCGCTGGTCGGCGCGGGCCTCGTCGAGCTGCCTGCGCAGGAACGCGACCGCGCCGTCGACCGAGCCGCGGGCCAGGCTGAGATCGACGGCCTCGCCGAGGATCGCCGTCGGATCGTAATCGCCCATGCCGGGAGGGACATCGTGGTCGCCCATGCCCGGAGGGACCCGGAGCAGGTGGGTCGCCGCCCTGATCGGGTCGTGCCCGGCCATCGCGGCACCGGCGGCACGCAGGTGGAGGTCGGCCAGCCTGCTCGCCCTGATCCCTGAGTAGACGGCGGCCTGGATCAGCGGATGGCCGAACGAGAACCGCGCGGGCACCCCGTGCGAGGTGACCAGGTCGTTGACGACCAGCGAGGACACCGCGTCGAGCGCCTCCCGCGACGAGAGCCCGGCCACCTCGCCTAGCGCGCGGGCACCGGCGCCGTCGCCGAGGACGGCCAGGGCGTGCGCCACGCTCGTGGCGTGCGCGGGCAGGTGGCGGAGCTGCCCGGCGACGAAGCGCTCGATGTTCGGCGAGCCCTGGAGCAGGGCGGGTGCGCGGCCCCCCGGCGCGGTCAGCTGGCGGCCGAGCTCGCGTACCAGAAACGGGTTCCCGCGTGTCGAGTCGTAGCACCGCCGGACGAGTTCCTCGTCGGGCGGGGCGGCGGTGAGGCCGGCCAGCAGCTCGGCGCAGCCGCCGGGGGTGAGCGGGGTCAGCGTGGCCGTGACGGCCAGGGGCAGGCCGGCGATGACCGAGACGATGTGGTCGACGCGTTCCGAGCCCGGTCGCAGCCCGGTTACGACCGCCGCGGGCAGCCCGTCCAGCCGCGCGGCCAGGTAGGCGAGGAACTGGGCCGAGGCGGCGTCGCTCCAGTGCAGGTCGTCCACCACGATCAGGAGCGGGTTGCGCGACGCCAGGTCGTGGGCGAGCCAGAAGAGGGAGTTGATGATCGAGTACTCGCCCTGCGGGGTGGCCGGATCGGCGCCGGCCGGTCGCAGGACGGCCGGGGTCGGCACCGCGGGGTCCCTGGCGAACGGCTCGAACAGCTGCCGGACGCAGCCCCAGGCGTATCCGACCTCAAGGTCGGTGCCGCGGGCGCCGGCGACCGTGAAGCCCAGCTTCTCCGCCCGCGCCCGAGCGTGCTCCAGCAGGCTCGTCTTCCCGATCCCGGCCGGTCCCGCCAAGAGCAGGAGGCCGCCCTGCCTCCCGATCATCGCGGTGTTCAGGATCCGGTCGATGAGGTGCGTCTCCGCCGCCCGCTCCACCAGGGCGGGCACCGGGGGAACGCTTCCGGCCCCCTGGGACCTGAACGCGACCGCTTCGACTCTCCAGGGCTCGGACCCGGCCGCTTCAGCTCCCTGAGCCCCGGACGCGACCCCTTCCACTCTTCGTGCCCCGGACGCGACCGCCGGGCCCGGGGCGAGCAGGTCGAGGCTGGGGTCCTGCCGGAGGATCGCCGTCTCCAGTTCGCGGAGCGGGAGCGTGGGGTCGATGCCCAGCTCGTCGAGCAGCCGGTCGCGTAACCGGCGGTAGACCGCCAGCGCGTCGGTCTGCCGCCCGCTGCGGTACAGGGCGACCATCAGCAACCCGTGCAGGTCCTCGTCGTAGGGGTGCGGCTCGACCAGGCCCTCCAGCTCCGGCACCAGCTCCGCGTGTTCGCCGAGCGCCAGCCTGGCCTCGGCCAGCCCCCGCCGCGCGCCGTGGCGCAGCCGCTCCAGCCTGGCCGCCTGCTCCTTGAACCAGGACAGTCCCGCCACGTCCTCCAGGGGGCGCCCGCGCCACAGTTCCAGGGCGGCCGTGAGCGTGGCCGCCCGCGCGGCGGGATCGGCCGCCCTCTTTCCCCGCTCGACGAGGGCCTCGGCCCTCCGGACGTCCGTGTCCACCGCGCCGGGGGTGAGCACGTACCCCGGCGGGCGGGCCACGATCGCCCCGGGCACCCCCAGCAGCCTGCGCAGGTAGGACATGTGGCTCTGCAGGGTGTTCGTCGCCGTCGCGGGCGGCCTGCCGTCCCACACCGCGTCGATCAACCGGCCGGCGTCGACCACGTCGCCGGCCCGCAGCGCCAGGACGGCCGCCACCGCCTTGCGGCGCAGCCCGGAGACCGGCAGGACGGCGTCTCCCGCGACGACGTCCACCGGGCCGAGGAGCCGCACCAGGACGGGCCGCGGACCACCGTCGTGATCATGATCGTCGGGGACGGTCATCGCCACATCACCCCCGGACCGTACGCCGCCTGAGCCGAGACGGATTCAGGCTAACCGCCCGAGAGGGGGTTGAACACCGGATGGGCCTGGCGCGTTCCAGCGCCGCGTCAGCCGCGTTTCAGCGCCCGGTGGCAGTGTTCCCGCGTACGGCAGGGCAGCCGGCCCGGCCGTCACGGATCGACACGGGGTCAGGGTGCCGGCGCGCTCACGGGGTTCATCGCCGTCAGCGAGGGCGCGCACGCGCTGCCTGACCACTTCCGCGCGGTGCTCAGAGGTTCGAATCGGGGACTTCGGAGTCTGGCTCGCGTGACCATCACCACCGATTCAGGACGCCTTCCGAACGGACGCGAGGTCGGCCCCGGCCCGGGGCGGCACGGTCCGGAACGCTCTGCCGGACGACGGCGCCTGACCGACTTCCACGGGGGACGCGTTGATTCCCGGCATTGTCCTGTTTCCGCACTGCGACCTGCACCTCTCTCTCGACGACCCGGAGCTCGGCGTCCAGGTCTTCCGCCGCACGATGTCCGGCTTCCAGTCGCCGTACGACCTCGTCCCGATCGCCGGCGCCGACGTGAGGTTCGACTTCTACGCGCCCCACGCACCGGAGGGGCAGCGATATCAGAACCTGCCCGTCGTCCAGCCGGACGGCAGGGTCGTCGCCACCACACCGGGGATCTACCTCTTCCAGTGCACGGCCGACACCCGCTCGATCGTCGGCCGGCTGCAGGTGCACCAGGCGATCACCGACTGGTGGTTCGGCAACGACTCGATCACGACGGCGGTGGACACGGTCGCCCACGCGCAGCCGACGATCTATGCCAGGTTCACCCCGGACGACACCGGCACCGACCTGGTCGGGGACATCACCGGGCACGGCTACGTGGCGCTGGAGTCGTCCGACGAGGGCAAGGTCGAGCTGAACCCGCTGCAGCGCCTGCGCGGTATCGCGGAGACCGGCGACCAACCGGTCAACCTGATCGGCAGTTACCTCAACGTGGTGCGGCAGCTCCCGGTACGGGTGGTGGACTACCGCAGGCGCAGGGACATCCTCGAACCCGTCGTCCACGACCCGATCGGGGATCACCTCCTCACGCCCAACCTGGTGTTCCTCGGCGAGGGCTTCACCGCGTCCGACCAGATCGCCTTCGACGAGATCGTCGAGGACGTCTACATGGACATGTTCATCAAGCCCCGCCACGAGCCGTTCCCCATGCTGATGAGGAGCATGAACGTCTACAAGGCTCCCGTCGGATCCACCCAGGGCCTGCTCACCCCCGGCTTCCGGGTCGTCGACCACTCCGACCTCAAGGGCATGCCGGTACCGCTGCAGATCGAGATGAAGGGCTTACCGGCGGACGCCTACACGGTGCCACAGTTGACACTCCTGGTGGGTCTGCCGAAACGGGGAGAGAACCGCTCGGTCGAAGCTCTGAGAACCGACTGGGGCACCCAGCACCTCGACGGCCTCGACCTCGCCAGGGTGCATCCCCCCGTGGTGGAGAGATGGCGGGCTCAGGGGTCCACCGCCGCGCTCCAGGCCCACGACACGTTCTTCGGCCTCCACCTCGGCCGGCGGCTGGCCGATCGCGAATCCGACAACCACCCGGTGCCCAACCCCGGCGCGGACGGTGACCAGGCACTGCTGCCGGCGTTCGTCCGGAAGCTCTACACCTTCTATCAGACCGGCGGGCCCCACAACATGCAGCTCGATCCCCGGCGGCATCCGCCGGAGCTCTACGGCGAGAACATGGAGAACCCGCTCACCTCGGTGAGCACCTTCGTCCGCGGGCTCGCGGAGTCGCTGCCACCCCACAGGCATGTGGGGCCCGAGTGGATCCCCGACGGGGTCAACCTGAAACTGAGCCGGGGGCTGATCATCGTGATCGCCAAGGACTTCATGCACGGCGGGCAGAACATCGAGCACGGGCTCGCCTGCCTCACCCTGAACTCGCGGGACCGGACGGGGTTCGCCTCCGGAAGCCCCTCCGTTCACACGAGACGGCGCACGGGGGCGTCGGCGCTCACCTACGACAAGACCAGCGTGAGCGACCTCGCGATCCACGAGCTCGGTCACAGTTTCAGGCTGGGCGACGAGTACGAGGAGAACGCCGGCCGGGCACCCGCGGTCGGGGGGGACGGGTTCGACAACCTCACATCGTGGACAGCCATCGCTGACCCCGCCAATCCCGGGCGTTTCCTTCCCGAAAGGGTGAAATGGCTGGGCCTGATACGCATCAGGTTCGCGTCCCGGGTACGGGACGTGCAGCCGCTGCCCGACGGCATCAGGGTCACCGTGCCGCCGGAGGACATCCCGCACTGGGAGCGGGTGCGCCTGGAGAACCCCGCGGTCCTTCTCCAGAGGGCCCTGAGTCTCGGCATGGGCCAGATTCCGTTGATCCCGGGTGAGTTCGGGAATCTGATGGAGTTCCACATGGGGAGCAGCCCCGACCCGGTGGCCGCGACCATCGACCTGACCGGGCCCCCGACCCCCTTCGGGAAGGACTCCATCCTCCTCAGCCAGTTACGCAACACGAGAAACGAGCCCCTGTTCGTCACCGAACGACGCGTGCTCGATTTCCTCCGGAATCCCGAGGGCCGGCCCGGGCGCCCGCTCAACGTCGACGTGGCGAACGACCCCAACGGCCCCGGGCCCCACAGCGGGCCCGACCTGCCGAGAGAGATCTCCGCCTCCACGCCGGGCAACCCGCCCGGTCGCAGGGTCACCTTCACGCCGGCCAACCCGTCCAGCCAGACGATCGGCGTGTACGAGGGCGGGCTGAAATACGCCCAGGGCATCTACCGCCCGGCCGGCTCCTGCAAGATGCGCAACCAGCACCAGTCCGGCGACGACGGCAAGTTCTGCTTCGTGTGCCAGTGGCTGATCGTGAACCGGCTGAATCCCTCCCTGCACCGCACTCTGGACCTCACCTACTCGTTGGGGACGCCCCATGCCTGAGCCGAGCACGTTCGACCGCGTACTGTGCGAGCTGGCCCTCGCGTTGCGACCGCTCACGCGGGCGCTGTCGTCGCCCAGAGCCGCGCGCGGCCTGCTGCGGGAGCTGGGCTGGGTCGTCGACGACGTCCCGCAGCCCCTACTCGACCTGCGCACCGACCTCGACGTGCTGGACGAGGCGCTGCGCAGGATGTTCGGCCCGGCCGAGCCCGTGAACCCGGCCGCGCGGCCCGACGACCTGGCGCGCGCCCTGGCCGCCGTCGGGCGGATCATCGGCGCCGTCCGCGACCTCGCCACCGACGACCTCATCCCGTCCTCCCTCCGGAAGGACGGGTTCGGCCAGACGTTCCCCCGCCAGCTCGTCGACCACCTGGTGGGCGCCTATCTGATCAGGCACCGGCCACGCGTCGGTTTCGCCCTGCGGGCCCTGGGCGTCCTGCGCACCACCCGCGAGCCCGCGCAGGGTGACCGCCCCGCCCACCGCGGGACGACACTCGACCTGGCGAGGCTCCCGCAGGCTCTCGGCGACCCCGAGGTGGTGCTGCGCGACGCGTTCGGCTGGGGCGAGGACACCTTCGACCACAGCGCCTTCCTGTCGGCCGTGGACGACCTCCTCATGTCGGTGGGTGTCGACGTCAGGTTCGGCCCGGTGGAGGACGCCACGGCGACCGGCCTGCTGGGACTGCCCGCCGGGGAGGATCAGCCCATCGAGCGGGCCGTACCGCGCGGGCTCAAGGCCGTCCTGCTGGAGCAGGTCGTGGACGGGACGGTCACAACCGCCGGCGTCCGGCTGCTGCCGCTGCCCGCCACCTCGACCGGCAGGCCCGGCCTCGCGCTCGTGCCCGCCCTCGACGGCGAGCTCGACACCGCCCTGCCGGTCGGCGGTGACCTGACCGCGACGGTGCGCGCCGACCTCGACCTTCAGGGCGGCGTCGGCCTGCTGGTACGGTCCGGCGAGCCCGTGGACCTGATCGTCGGTTTCCTGTCGGAGGAGGCCCCCACCCACGCGACCGGCTCGATCCAGGTCAGGCTGGACGGCGCCACCGGCGCCACCGGCACGCCGCGGGTCCTGCTGGGCGCCGAGGACCGCACCCGGTTGCGGCTGCGCGGCCTGGGCGGCGCGGGCGGCGTGCGCGTCGACGCCGAGGGCGGCGTGGATCCGTACGTCGAGCTCGAACTCAAGGGCCTGGAGTTCGTGTTCGTCCCGGACGGCTCCGACGGTTTCCTCGCGGCCGTCATGCCCTCGGACGGGTTCGCCTTCGAGACCGACCTGACGATCGGGGTCTCACACCGGGACGGGTTCGCGTTCCGCGGCACCTCCAACCTGGAGATCCAGGTCCCGGCGCACCGCAGGATCGGCCCGGTCGAGGTGCGGTCGCTGACGATCTCCGCGATGCCGTCCGGCGGCAGCCTGCCCGTCTGCCTCGGCGCCACCTTCGCCGTCTCCCTGGGCCCGGTGCGGGCGCTGGTCGACCGGGCAGGGCTCGCGGTGAACCTGGAGCCGCGGCCGGACCTCGACGGGAACCTCGGCCCGATCGACCTCTCGACGGGCACGCTGCCGCCCTCCGGCGTGGGCCTGGCCGTCGACGCGGGCATCGCCTCCGGCGGCGGCTACCTGCGGTTCGACACCGACCGCGGCGAGTACTCCGGCGTGCTCGACCTCGCCCTCGGCGACGCCCTGTCGCTGAAGGCCCTCGGCGTCCTCACCACCCGGCCGTTCTCCCTGCTGATGCTGTTCACCGCCGACTTCGGCGAGGGGCTGCCGGTCGGGTTCGGGTTCACCCTGCTGGAGGTGGGCGGGCTGCTCGGGCTCGACCGGGGCATGAACGTGGCCGCCCTGATGGAGGGGGTGCGTTCGGGCTC
The DNA here is from genome assembly GCF_051918945.1 of Streptosporangium sp. LJ11. Taxonomy (NCBI): domain Bacteria; kingdom Bacillati; phylum Actinomycetota; class Actinomycetes; order Streptosporangiales; family Streptosporangiaceae; genus Streptosporangium; species Streptosporangium sp. LJ11. Next base: position 88,622 of record NZ_JBPXMB010000010.1, on the reverse strand, counting down.
GCTGGGGTCGCTGATGTTCCCCCGCGACGTGGTGGCGAACGCACCGAAGATCATCAGCGACCTGCGCGCCTACTTCCCGGCCCGCCCTGGAACGTTCCTGGTCGGCCCGATGGCGAAGCTGGCCTGGGGCACGCCCCGGCTGATGCACCTCACCGTGGGCGTGATCGTGGAGATCCCCGGCGACGTCGCGGTGGTGGGGGCGCTGCGAGTGGCCCTGCCGCACGAGGACGCCCCGGTCGTGGTCCTGCAGGCGCAGTTCGCCGGCGCGATCGAGTTCGGCAAACGGCGGATGTTCTTCCATGCCGCCCTGTTCGAGTCCAGGATCGCCTTCGTCCCCCTCGACGGGGAGTTCGGGCTGCTCGTCGCGTGGGGCGAGGACGCCGGCTTCGTCGCCTCGCTCGGCGGGTTCCATCCGAACTTCGAGGCGCCCGCGCTGCCGTTCCCGACGCCGCGCCGGGTGACGATGAGCCTGCTCAACACCTCGGTGGCCCGCCTGACCGCGCAGGGATACCTCGCGGTCACCTCCAACACGGTCCAGTTCGGCGCCCGGGTGGACCTCTACTTCGGGGTGTCCGCGTTCAGCGTCACCGGCTTCGTCGCCTTCGACGCGCTGCTGCGGCTCCTGCCGCTCCACGTGGAGGTGGAGATCGCCGCCGCCATGTCGGTGAAGGCGTTCGGCGCCGGCCTGTTCTCGGTGAAGATCCGGGGCAGCCTGGACGGCCCCTCGCCCTGGCACCTCAAGGGCCACGGCGCGATCTCCCTGCTGTTCTGGGACCTGGACGTGGAGTTCGAGCACACCTTCGGCGACCCGCTGTTCCAGCCGGAGCTGCTGATCGACGTGCTGGACGCGCTGGTCTCCGAGCTGGAGCGGCCCGAGGCCTGGAGCGCCGTGACCCCCGGGGGCGGGCGAACGGCGGTGACCGTACGGGAACCCGCCGGGATCACGCTGCACCCGAACGGGGTGCTGCGCGTCTCGCAGAAGGCCCTGCCGCTGGGACTCACCCTCGACAGGGTGGGCACCCAGCGGCCCACCGGGGCGAACCACCTGACGCTCACCCCGACCGGCCCCCTGGTGAAGGTGGCCGACGCGCACGAGGAGTTCGCGCCGGCCCAGTTCGTGGAGCTGTCCGACGCGGACAGGCTGAGCAGGCCCTCGTTCGAGACCCAGCGCTCCGGCGTGGACCTGGCCGTGGCCGGCGCCGACCTGCGTACCGGCGGGATGGCCAGGCGGGTGGTCCGCTACGAGGAGATCCTGCACGACCGGTCCTTCGCCAGGCGGCGACGCCGCCTCACCCCCTACCAGGGGGAGCTGTTCTCCTTCCTGCTGCGTGACAACGCGGTGGCGCGCTCCCCGCTGTCGCGGTCCGGCCGCGACCTGCTGCGCCCGCCCGGGGAGGCGGTCACGGTGTCGGCCGAGAGCTACACCGTGGCGTACACGGCCGACAACCGCGCCCACGCCCCGGCCTTCGCCAGTGCCGCGGCCGCGCACGAGTTCAGGGCCGGGATGGTCGCCGGCGACCCGGCCGCGGCCGACGCCGTTCACGTCATTCCGAGCTTCGAGGTGGTTCCATGACCGCGCCCGCCTACACGTTCCTGCCGTGGCTGCGGCGGGGCCTGGCCAACCAGGTGACCGCCGCCGACGGCGACCCGGCGGTGCGGCTCCGCCCCCGGGTGACCGTCTCGCTCACCGCGAGCGGCCGCGCACCCGGCGGGGCCGTGCAGAACCGGACCGTCACCAGGCAGGTCTCGCTGTACGGCCCGGCCGACATCGTGGGCATCGACCCGAACGCGATCGTACGGGCCGAGCCGCGCCCCTGGATCACGAACGCCGAGCCCAACCTCCTCGCCCACGTGGACTTCCACGACGAGGACCTCCCCTGGCGCCACACCCCGGCGGCCCCGGCGGCCGGCCGGCTGCGGCCGTGGCTCACCCTGCTGGTGCTGACCGAGGACGAGTTCCGCGACGGCCCGGCGGGCGGCGCCGCCCCGCTGCCCCGGGTGGACGTCCTGGACCTGGCCGTGCTTCCCAGGGCCGACCAGTTGTGGGCCTGGGCGCACGTGCACGTCGACCGCGGTCTCGGCGCCGACGACGGCGAGATCGTCTCCGGCGACGGCCCGGCGGTGGCCGCCCGGCTCGCCGCCACCCTGGCCGGCGATCCCGACCTGGCCCGCTCCCGGTTGCTGTGCCCGCGCGTGCTCGCGCCGGACACCGGCTACCACGCGTTCCTGGTGCCCACGTTCGAGGGCGGCCGCCGGGCCGGGCTGGGGCTCGACCCCGGCGACATCCCGGCCACCATGTCCGCGTGGCCCGCGTCGACATCCGACCAGGGCCCGCGACCGCAGCCCTCGTCGTTCCCGGTGTACCACCGCTGGTACTTCAGGACCGGCGCCAGGGGCGACTTCGAGACCCTGGTCAGGCTGCTGCGCCCGGCCCCCGTCGACCCGGCGGTCGGCACCCGGGCCATCGACGTGCGGCACCCCGGTTCCGGCGTGCGCGGCGTCGACAAGCCCGGGCTCGACGGCACGCTGCGCCTCGGCGGGGCGCTGCGGCCGCCCCACCTCCCGCTGCCGGGCGACCCCTGGGAGTCCTGGGACCAGCCGTTCCCGAGTCCGCTGCAGGAGGACCTGGCCCGCCTGATCAACCTGGCCGACGACTACCGCACCGAGGCCGGCGCGGACCCGGTGATCTCGCCCCCGCTGTACGGGCGGTGGCACGCGCTGACCTCCCGGGTGAGCACCGACGGGACGGCCGACGGCTGGGTGCGGAGGCTGAACCTCGACCCCCGGTTCCGGATCGCCGCCGGCCTCGGCGCCAGGGTGGTGCGGGAGAACCAGGAGCGCTACACGCAGGCCGCCTGGGACCAGATCGGCCAGGTGCTGGCCGCCCGGCGGCGCGTGCGCAACGCCCAGTTCGGCCTGCGGGTGAGCACGGTCTGGCACGAGCGGCACCTGGCCTCCGCGGTGCCGGTGCCCCAGCGGGCGCTGCACCTCACCGCCCCGCTGCACCGCCGGATCCTGTCCGGGGGCGAGACGCTGCGCCAGGCACAGACCACCGCCCGCGTCTCGCCGACCCTCTTCTCGGCGCCGCTGCGGCGGGTCCTGCGACCGCGCGGCCGGGTGGCCGGGCTGCTGCCGTTCGACGACCATCACCGGGCCGCGCGCCTGCTGGACCGGGTCAACTCCGGCGAGGTCGACCCCGCGCCGCCGGAGTCGCCGCCGCCCGGCGTCCTCACCGCCGACGTGGCCGCGACGCTGGTCGACGACCCCCGGGCGGCCGGCACCGTCGGGGAGTCCGGCCTCACCGCCGGGTGGCTGGCGGGACTGCCGGGCGCCTCCGGCTTCACCGTCGGCACGCTCACCGAGCCCGGCGCGCCCGGCCGGGGCGGCGAGGACAGCCCGGAGGCGATCATCTTCAAGGAGGCGCTGGAGGACAGCCTCGACTTCCGCGAGGAGGCGGAGGAGAGGGGCACCCCGCCGGAACCGGACGAGGTCGACCTCGACGGCATGGCGCAGACGGCGGTGGACGCGGTGCGCCCCGACGTGACCATCCCGCGCCGGATCGAGACGACCGTCCACATTCCCCAGGCGATCCGCGACGAGATCGGCCCCGGGCTGGTCGAGCCCATGGCCTACCCGGTGATCGACCAGCCGATGTACGAGCCGTTGCGGGACCTGGGCGCCGACCTGTTCCTGCCGAACGCCGGCCTGATCACCCCCAACACGGTGACGCTGCTGGAGACCGACCAGCGCTTCGTCGAGTCCTACCTGGCCGGGGCCAACCACGAGTTCGCCCGCGAGCTGCTCTGGCGCGAGTACCCGACCGACCAGCGGGGCACGCCGTTCCGCCAGTTCTGGGACGTGCGCGGCACGATGGCCGCCGCCTCCGGCGACGCGCGGGAGTCGCTGCGGGACATCCCGCCCCTGCACGAGTGGGCGCCCGCCTCCGCGCTGGGCGGCCACGACCACCGCGACACCGGCGGCGGGCGGGACGAGCTCGTGCTGGTGATCCGCGGCGAGCTGCTCAGGCGCTACCCGAACGCGGTCGTCTACGCGCATCGGGCCCGGTGGCCCGCGCCGGGCCAGACCGGCCCGCGACAGCTGTCGGACGATCCGGCCGCGGTGCGCACTCCACGGTACGCCGCGAGGATCGACCCGGACATCACCGTCCTCGGGTTCGACCTCACCGCGGAGGAGGCGATCGGCGGCGACGCCCCCGACGCCGATCCCGGCTGGTACTTCGTCATCAAGGAACGCCCGGGCGAGCCCCGGTTCGGCCTGGACACCGAGCCGAGTTCCCCCCGCGAGGTGTGGAACGACCTGTCCTGGCCCGAGGTCCGGCCCGGACCCGCGGGCGGCCACCTCGACCTCGCCGCCGCCCCGGCCTCCCTGACGCTCACCGCGCCGGCCGGGCCCCCCGAGGCGGTCCAGCACGCCGAGGACGTCCAGGTCGGCTGGGATCCGGCGATGACCGCCGCCGACCTCGCCTACATCCTCTTCCAGGCCCCGGTACTGGTCGGGGTGCACGCGGCACAGATGCTCCACACACCCTCCGAGGAATCCCCATGAGCCAGTTCACCACCGACCCTCGCGAGGGTGTCAGCGACCTCGACGACGGCTCACCGATCCTGCTGATGCCCGTACGCCTGGAGACCAGGTTCGCCGAGGACCCCGCGCTCCTGGTCCGCGTGTACCCGGACGACTGCCACCTCTCCACCTTCGACGCGGAGATGACGCCGTCGGAAGTGGACAACGTGCGGCGCTACTGGACCGAGGTCCACGAGGCCGGCCCGGACGAGGCCCCGCGGCGGGCGGCCTGGCGGCGGCTGGTCGCGGCGCACGGTTCGGGCCGGGCCACCTGGCTGCGGGCCGCGCACCGGCCCCTCGACCCGTCCGCCCTGTCCGGGCCGCCGGAGTTCCCCGAGGTCACCACCAGGCAGAACGCCTGGTCCCAGGCGCCGCGGGTGCTGCTGATGCCCCAGCGTTTCGTGGTCGTCGGCTTCCGCACCGGTGAGGACCCGCTGGTCGAGGTCGGCGCCGAGGTCGACCAGGAGCTGTTCGCCGGGCCGGACCCCGCGGCCACCGGCGAGGACCAGCTGCACCACGACGAGAACGGCGACCTGGTCGTGCCCGACCGGTTGCGCTGGCTGTCGGACTTCGACCGGGCGGTCGAGGTGGGAATGGGCCTGCGGATCCCGCTCACGCCGGAACAGGCCGAGGGCGGGTTCGACCGGCTGCTGGTGCTCGGCGTGCGGCTCGGGTCCGACGCGGAGGAGGGCGCCGCCCTGCTGCGCGACCTGCTGGAGCGGCACGCCCACAGCCGCACCGGCGTGGCCCTGGTGGCCCACGGCACGCCCACCAACAACGGCGAGGACGCCGTCTCGGGCCACGGCCGCCGCGACGACCCCGACGCCTCCTTCGACGACCTGTGCGCGCCGGCCTACGAGGTCACCCCCCGGCCCGAGGAGAAGCGGGACGGGCAGTGGCTGGCCGAACACCTCGGGCTGCCGGCCGACTTCTTCGCCCACACCCGCGGTGCCGCCGGGGCGGACCGGCTCACCGCCCGCGCCATGAACACGCTGCTGTGGCCGGCCACCTTCGGGTACTGGATGCGGTCGATGATGGGTCCGGTGTTCGACGACGGCGCCACCGGCGGCGTCGGCGAGTTCCTCATCGGGCACGTGCTCGGCGGCGGCGCCGTGCCGGCGATCCGCCTCGGCGCCCAGCCGTACGGCATCCTGCCCGCGACCGCGTTCTCCCGGCTGGAATGGCCGGACCGCGACAGCGGCGCGGACAAGATCTCCGGGCCGCTCTACCAGGTGCTCGACACCGTCCGCCGGGACTGGACGCCGCTGGTCGAGCGGGTCGCGCGCCTCGGCGGGCCGGCCGACGACCCGCACCAGACGCTCCTGGACGTGCTCGCGCTGCACCCGGGCTCGGTGGAGTGGTCGCAGCGCTACGCGGAAAGCCTCACCACCCTGGTCAACCGGCTGAACCTGCAGAACCTCGCCGGGGCGATCCAGCAGGTCCTGCCCGCCGCGCAACGCGTCGCCGCCCGCCATCTCCTGGGACGCCACGGGTACGACGGCGCCGTACCGCCCATCCTCGACCAGGTGTTCTCCGGCCGGCGGAACCTGCTCACCGGCGGGGTGGTGGACGGGCTGCCACCGTCCGAGACCGCGCCGTTGCGGCCGTCCACCACGGACGGCCGCAACTATCTCGCCTGGCTCGCGTCGGCCGCGAGGAACGGCCTGGACCGGCTCTACGAGCAGGACGGCTTCGCCGGCGACCGGCCGCCGGCGTCACTGCTCTACCTCCTGGCCAGGCACGCCCTGCAGCAGGGATACCACGAGGCCGCGGTCCGGCTGTACGAGACCGGCGGCCTCTACACGCCGGCGCAGGCACGGGCCGCCAGGACCGACAACCCCGTCCTGCACATCGCCTCGGGCAACTCCCTGAGCGAGAGCCGCTACCAGCCGCTGTTCGCCACCGCCCCGCCGATCACCGGGAGCCCGACCCGGCGGGTCGGCGACCACATCGCGATGACGATCGGCTCGCCGCAGAGCGCGGAGCTGGCCGCCCAGCTCGACGCGCTGGCGCGGCTGGAGAACGCGCCCACCGCCCGGCTGGAACGGGCCTTCGCCGACCACGTCGACATCTGCTCCTACCGCCTCGACGCGTGGCTGCTCGGCCTGGTCGACCTCCAGCTCACCCGGATGCGCGAGCAGCGGCCCACCGGCCTGCACCTGGGCGCCTACGGCCTGGTCGAGGACCTGCGCCCCGGCCGCTCCGGGCGCCTCGGCTTCGAGCCGGAGGACGAGGACGTCGCCGCCGACTTCCGGGGCGGGCCGCTGACACTCGACCCGGCCAACCAGGGCTTCGTGCACACCCCCTCGCTCAACCACGCGGTCGCCGCCGCGGTGCTGCGCAACGGCTACCTGTCGGGCGTGGCGCCGGGCGAGGGGCCCGCGGTCGACCTGTCCTCCGCCCGGGTACGCGCCGCGCTGGCGCTGGTCAACGGGGTCCGGGACGGGCAGAGCCTGAGCGACCTGCTCGGTCACCGGTTCGAGCGGGGCCTGCACGACCGGTACGGCACGGCCGAGGTCGACGCCTTCATCCCGCCGCTGCGCAAGGCGTTCCCGCTGCGGGCCGACCGGATGGCGTCCACCCGTACCGCCGGTGACGTGCCGATCGAGGCGGTCGAGGCCGGCAACGTGCTGGACGGCCTGGCCCTGGTGGACCGGCTGCGCACCGCGAGCGGCTACCCGTTCGGGGTCGCGGACCTGCCCGCGGCGACCCCGGCCCAGGCGGCCGCGATCGACGCCGAGGCGCACCGACTGCTCGACACCCACGACGCGGTCGCCGACCTGGCCCTGGCCGAGGGCGTCTACCAGGCCGTGATGGGAAACCACGACCGCGTGGCGAGCACCTACGACGCCTACGCCAAGGGGACGAGCCCCGCCGAGCCCGACATCGTGCGCACGCCGTCGAGCGGCGTGACCCTCACCCACCGGGTGGCGCTGCACCTGCCGCCCGCGACGACGCCGGGAACCGGCTCGACACCGCGCGCCCGGATCGAGCCCTCGGTCGACGCCTGGCTCGCCGGGGTGCTGCCCCCGCTCGACGAGGTCGGCTGCACGGTCACCTTCCGCTCGGCCGGCGACGGGACCGAGACGACCCGCGAGGTCACCCTCGCCTCGCTCGGACTGCAGCCCGCCGACCTGGTGGCGATCGGGCGCGTCGAGGCCCTGTCCGAGCTGGACGCCCGGGTGCGCCGGTTCGTCCGGGCGACCTTCGACCCTCGCCCCGACCGGCCCGTCACCGTCGACCACCAGGAGGCGGCCCCCGGCCGGGTCAGCGTGTTCGAACTCCTGCCCCTGCTGCGGGCGGCCCGCCGGCTGGTGACCCTGTCACGCCCGCTGACCGGCAACGACCTGCGGCTCACCGTCGACGCCCGCGCCGGCGACGAGCCCGCGCCGTTCGTCGACCGCAAGCGGGTCGGCGCGGTGGACTCCGAGCTGCGGATGGTGCGGTCGGAACTGGCCGCGGTCGCGGACGCCCTGGCCACCCCCGGCCAGGTCGCCGACGTGGACGGCCAGGTGGAGTCCGCGGTGGACGCGCTCGCGCGCGCGGCCCTGTTCGGGCTGCCCCAGGCCGGGTGGGACTTCGCCCACGAGGCCCTCGGGCTGGCGTACGCGGACCTGCTGGCGGCGTGCGCCGAGACCGCCGGGCGCTGCGGCGACCGGCTGGACCGGTTCGCCGAGGAGTTCGCCCGCTACCTGGCGGTGCCGGCGGAGGGGTCGGACGAGGAGCGGTTCCTGCACCTGGGCCGGGCCGAGGCGGCCGTCTCCACCACGCCGATCCGGCCCCGGCCGGCCACCCCGGCCGCCTACGCGACCGCCCTGCGGGCGGGCCCCGTCGCCGACCTGAGCGCGGCCGGGGACCGCTACCGGGCCGTGGCGGCCACCACCCGGACGACGGTGTCGGGCCTGCGCGCCGACATCATGGCCCTCCCCCCGGCCGCGCCGGTCGACCTGGCCGTACCCGATCTGGCACCGGCCGAGGACCGGCTGGCCCGGCTGCTCGCCGACACCCGGTCGGTGCTCGACGTCGTGCTGGCCGAGACCGACCGGCGGCTGGCGGCGGCCGGAACCGCGTTCGAACGGCACGACGGCACCGACTCACCGGCCGAACGGGTGGCGGCGCTGCAGGAGGCGGCCAGGGCACTGCTCGGCGACGAGTGCCGGCTCGTCGCCGAGTTCGCCCTGGAGAGCCGGCACGCCGCCCAGGTCTCGGCGGCGCTGGCGGCGAGCCGCTCCGGGACACCGTTCGCCCACCTCGACGTGGACTTCCCGGTGGACACCTGGCTGCACTCGGCCGCGCGGGTCCGGGAACGGCTGCACGACTGGGAGCGGCTGCAACTGCTGGCCGGCGCGTTCGGCGGGCCCGAACCGGAACTCGACGCGCTGCAGCTGCCGCCGGTCACCGGCGAAGGCTGGCTCGGCCTCGACATCCGGCCGGACCAGGTGGTCGACTCCGACCGGCTGCTCTACACCGCCCACCTGCCGTCCGGCGTCGTGCCGGGCGCGCCCCAGCGGGGCCTGCTGCTCGACGAGTGGACCGAGACGATCCCGTCGGCCACCGCGGAGAGCGGCATCGCCTTCCACAGCGACCGGCCCGGCACCGAGGCGCCGCAGGCGATGCTGCTCGTCACGCCGGCCCTGACCCGCGGCGCGTGGCAGTGGGACGACCTGGTCGACGCCGTGTGCGACACCGTGGACCTGGCCAAACTGCGGGCGCTGGAACCGCGTCACATCGGTGAGCTCCCCTACGCGTCCTTCCTGCCGACGACCCTGATGGCCAGTCAGGTCAGGCAGCTCACCATCGCCGCCGACCTCGCACTCAACAACGTGCTCGCCGACGTAAGGGCCCCGTCATGACAGAGAAGTACATCACCCCGCAACTCGGCTCGGTGATCGCCTCCCGCCGCAAGCCCGGCGTGACGTTCTGGAACCGGCTCGAGGGACGGCCCCGCACCCGCGCCTTCGACCGCGCGCTGCGGGCGGAGGTGCGCGACGCGCTCTGGATGCTGACCCGCCAGTGGCAGGTCGGCGAGCTGCGCGGCGAGGACGCCGGCTCCCCCATCCAGGCGAAGGTGCGCGTCGACACCACGCCGGTACGGGCGTTCCGCGCCCCCGGCGCCGACAGGACGGTCTCCGACCTGCCGCCCCAGGCGCAGGTGGAACGGCTGCCCCTGCCCGTCGACACCCCGCTCGACCTGCGCCTACTGATGGGCAGGTACTGGTTGAAGCTGCTCGCCACGGTACGCCCGGCCGCGGCCGGTGCCTACCGGGCCGCCTACCCCGTGCCCCGGCCCGACCCCGTGCGGGACACCGGGATCTGCGCCCACCCCCCGGTCTGGTCCGCCCACCGGGCCGCCGCGAACCGGCTGATGGACGGCGCCGCCCTCTACCTGTCGATCGTGTCCGGCACCCCCGCCTCGACCGGAATCGACGGGGTCGCCGGCGCCGAGCCCGAGGTCGACGCGCTCGGCGTGCGCTTCGCGGCCTGGTTCGACCGTCTGATCAGCCGGCCCGGGGAGGTCTCCGCCTGGCGGCCGGAACGGATGGAGTACGGCTTCCACGCCGACGCCGGAACCCGTGACACCCCGGCCGGCCTGGTCGCCGAGGAGTACTTCCACGGCCGGATCGACTGGCACACCCTCGACGCCGCCCCCACCCCGCCGAACCCGGGCGACGACGAGACGGCGACGACCCGGCACGTGCTCACCACGCTGCCCACCGCCGCGTCGTTCAACGGCATGCCGAACACCCGCTGGTGGGCCTTCGAGGACGGCGACACGAACTTCGGCGGCATCCGGCCCGACACCACCGACCTGGGCACGCTGATGCTCATCGAGTTCGGGCTGGTCTACGCGAACGACTGGTTCGTCGTCCCGTTCACCGTTCCGGTCGGCACCGTGGCGAGCGTGCGCGGCCTCGTCGTGACCGACGTGTTCGGAGAGCGCACCTGGATCGAACCGGCCGTGTCCGAGGACTGGAAACTGTTCAGGACCAGCGTGGCCGGCGGCGCTGGAGGTGTCGCCGGCCACGATCTCACCGTCCTCGACACGGCCGACCACCTCCAGGAGAGCGCGCCCCTGGACGAGGTCGTGTTCGTCCGCGACGAGATGGCCAACCTCGTGTGGGCCGTCGAGAGGACCGTCCCCTCCCCCGCCGGGGGCGGCATGCCGGGGGCGGAGGCCGGCCACGAGCTGCGTGACTTCCTGCTGCGCGACTTCGAGCGCCGTCACGGGCACTCTCCCACGCCACCGCCTCCGGCCGAGGGCACCCACGTCCGGTACGAGGTGATGACCTCGGTGCCGGAGAACTGGATCCCGATGATCCCGATGCACCGCCCCGGCGACAACCGCGAGATCCAGCTGCGGCGGGCCGCCATGCCCCGCACCTTCGACGGCGACCCGGCCCCGCCCGCCGCGGTGCGGCCGCGCACCTGGTTGCTGGGGGCACCCGGCCTGCACGTCCACGAGGAGGAGGTGCCCCGGGCGGGCATCCGGGTGACGCGAACCTACCGGCGCACCCGCGACCGGCGAGGCCGGGTGCATGTCTGGCTCGGCGCGACCAAGCGGACCGGTCGCGGCGAGGCCTCCAGCGGGCTGGTCTTCGACCGGATCGCCGACCACCCCTCGCGGAGGTCGTGACCTCCGGGCGGCCCGGTGCCGCCCCGGCTCGACACCGCCTCGGCCCGGCGCCGGGAGTCCTATGCTGTCCGACCATGCGCCTCCACGCCGCCGCCCTCACCCGGTGGGTCCTCCTGGTGACCGTGTGCCTCACCGTCCTGCCGTCCGGGGTCGCGCGGGCCGCCCCGCCCAAGAGCCCGCTGCTGACGAGCGGGAAGCTGGCGGCCACCTCCTGCCGGGAACCACCCATCGTCGACAGGGGCGTGCCGATGATGCGCGAGTACCTGACGGCGGCCCTGGGGTGCCTGAACACCTCGTGGTCCGCCCACTTCGCCCGCGCCGGGCTGGGATTCCGCAGGCCGGCGGTCCGCTTCTACGAGGAACCGGCGCGGCGCGTGTGCGGGGTGCGCTGGCCCGTCAACGCGGACGCCTTCTACTGCACCGAACGGGCCACGCTGGTCTTCCCGCTCACCGGCCACTGGATCGAGAACCGGACCGACCTGTACCCCCTCAAGGTGGCGGCCCACGAGTACGGCCACCACCTGCAGAGCCTCACCGGCGTCAGGGACCGCTACGAGACCCTCGCCCGCGCCGACCGTCCCCGCCAGGCCGAACTCGGCCGCCGCTACGAGCTCCAGGCCGACTGCCTGGCGGGCGTGTTCCTGGGCAGCGTACGAGGCTCGCTGCCCCGTACCGAACAGGACTGGGAGGCGCTTTCCGGCGCGCTCCGCGCCGGCGGCGACGAGGGCAGCCACCATACCCACGGCACCGGCGCCAACCGGCTCCGCTGGTTCGAACGCGGCTTTCGGGCGGTCTCCCCCGCCGCCTGCGACACGTGGACCGCCCCGCCGTCCCGGGTGTCCTGACCCGCGTGGGAGGGCGGCTGCGGGCCCGCGTCCCGGCGTCGCGTGCGGCCGCGGGGCCGGGGAGCGCGGAATCGGCCACCGGGAGGACCGGACCAGCCGGTGCGCCGTCGGAGAACATGTCCTCAGCCCCCGAACGCGGAGCCGAGGAGACAGAGATGCGCGAGTCACACCATGATCGGGCCCCGGCGGCACCGCCGCTTCCGATCCTCCCGTCGCCCGGAGGCGGCGGCCCTCTCGGGAGGGTCTGATGGGGGCCCGGGACCACGAGCTGCTGCAGGCCGCCAGACACGTCGCCGTCGCGCTGGGCCTCACCCCCGCCGAGGTCATGCGGCGGGTCGTGGAGCTGGGGCGCGGCGACCGCGCCGACTGGGGCAGCGGCGAGCTCCTGCTGTTCGCGCTCGCCCAGCTGACGGCCGAGCGATCGTCTCCCTCCGGAGCGGGCGGGCGCGCCGAGACGATCGAGGACGTCGAGGCGCCGTGTCTCGGCGTCGTCCCGGCCGGCCGGCGGCGCGGCCGGGCCGCCGGCCCCGGAGCGGGGGGTGGCTGACCGGCGTACCGGCGATCGGCGAGGCCGGTGCCCTCAGGCGAGCCGGTACGTTCAGAGGGACCGGTACATGATGTGCAGCCCGACGTAGCCCTTGACCGGGTGGTCGAAGCCCTCCGGCAGGGTCGCCAGCACTTCGAAACCGAGTGAGCGCCACAGTCCCACCGCCCGGGTGTTGGTCTCCACGACGGCGTTGAACTGCATCGCCCGGTAGCCCTCGGCGCGCGCCCAGTCCAGGGCGTGCTCGCCCAGCGCCCGCCCGACGCCGCGTCCGGCGTGATCGGGGTGGACCATGAAGCTCGCACTGGAGATGTGTGAGGCGGGCCCCATGTGATTGGGATTCATCTTGGCCGTGCCCAGGACGGTCCCACCGGTGTCGACGGCGACGACCGTGCGTCCCGGATGCTCGAGAAGCCACATCGCACGGGCGCGCTCCTCGCTGACGTCGCGATCCCAGGTGAAGGTCTCACCGGCCGCCACGATCCGACGCAGGAAAGGCCAGATCAGCGGCCAGTCGGCGGACGTCGCGTCTCTGATCAGCATGACGTCCAGCATGCTGGCCGGGGTGACGGGCCGCAAACCGTTTCCACAGGGAGCTTCGCCGACACTGCCCGACCGCACGGAATCGGTAAAGCGCGCCGAGAAGATCTTGAAGGAGAGCGGCGTCACCGTACGGAGTGACAGCGGAGTGATCGGGCATCTTCCAGGTGGGGAGCCCGGCCACGCAGGCTCTGTCCCGACGCCATGGCGCCCCCTAAAACCGTCCAGTGAACGACGTTTCCAGGAGAAGCCGATGGCTCCCGAACCCAGCCAGCCCGTCACCGATGACAGCATCGTCGTCCGCCAGCTCAGCCACTACCAGTTCAGCTGGATCGCCGGCGAGCCGGGCCGGCCCGGCAGCTACACCTTGCAACTCGTCCTGGACCAGGGGGCCTGGGAAGAGGTGCTGACGCTGGATCCCGACGACGCCGACAATCTTCAAGAACTGTTGTCCAGCGCCGGGACCGTCTTCTATGACGTCCGGCGGCGCACCCTGATGTTCGGCACCACCCCTGTCGGCCGCAGCTGACATCCCGGGCGGCGCGCGAGTGCAAGCCCTCACTTCCTCGGTATCGAAAATCTGTAGTGACTGAAGTAGACATCCGCGGGTGGTGGGGATAGAGTTCCTGACATCGCAAGGAACGGTTCCACGAGGGCAGAGCAGGACGTAGGCATCACGACGAACTGCCCGGACGAGCGTGGACAGCTGGACGACAAAGACGAAGCAGTGAAGAGGGGCAGCGGGTCGGACGTGCCAGGACCGGTAGCAGGCGAAAGGGTCCCGGCCGTGGACGCGCTGCCACAGCGGTAACGGAAAAAGCACCAACGTCGGACGTGCCAGGGCCGAAGCAGCGGAAGGGTCCCGGCCGTGGACGCGCAGCCGCGGCGAACAGCGAACGAGCAGAAGGTCGGACGTGCCGGGACCGGTAGCAGGCGAAAGGGTCCCGGCCGTGGACGCGCTGCCACAGCGGTAACGAGGTACGACGTCGGACGTGCCGGGACCGGCACAGCAGGTCAAGGGTTCCGGCCGTGGACGCGCAGCTGCGGTGATCAGTGATGCATGAGGTCGAAGAAGCAGAGATAGCGAAGGGAGTGTTGAACGCCATCAGGATCGCCCGTTGACGGCTGATGTTCCGCCGCACGGGTACCGCAGTCCCACGGATTGGAAGGTGGTCTACGGTCACGCACACGCGATCCCCGCATCCCCGTCCCCATCGGGCGGCCGGTGCGGAAGAAACAGGTCGGCCCCAGGGCCGATAGATGGTGTTGAACCTCGTGGGCCCCGGCGCATCAAGGCGCCGGGGCCCCTGTCGGCATTTCGGGAAGGTTGTATGGATCGAACACCGTTGGCGTCGGCCGTCCGCTCGGAGCCCAGGCTCCGCGACACCGCCGACAAGGCTGAACCGGCCGGCGAGGCCGACATCGCGGGCAGAGCCGACGGGCTCCCCGCCACCCCGGGTGACGTCTCCGGTCACCGGTTCGACGACGAGGACTACCCCGCCTACAGCATGGGCCGGGCCGCCGAGATGGTCGGCGTCACCCCGGCGTTCCTGCGCAGCCTGGGCACCGCCAAGCTGATCGAGCCGCAGCGCTCCGAGGGCGGCCACCGCCGCTACTCGCGCTACCAGCTACGCCTGGCCGCCCGCGCTCGCGAACTGGTCGACCAGGGCACCGCGCTGGAGGCGGCCTGCCGCATCATCATCCTGGAGGACCAGCTCGCCGAGGCCCTGCGCATCAACACCGAGCTCAAGCAAGCCCACGACCACCGACGATCCGACAGCACCGACCGCATCTCCGCGTGAGACCGGTGACCGGTGCCCCAGCGGCACCGGTCCGGGTCCGGTCGCCGGCCCGGGTCACCTGGTCGGCCCCACCGGATCACCAGGACGCCGGCCGGGAAGCGATTCCGGCTGTTCCGCCCGATGGCTAGAGGTCGATCTGGTAGAGGATGAACCCCCTGTTCACGCCGACCTTGTCGTAGAGCCGCCGGGCGGCGGTGTTCGTCTCCTGGGTGGACCAGTAGACCCTGCTGCAGTCGCGGGCGCGTGCCCACTCGGTCACTTCATCGATCAGTGCCCGCCCCGCCCCCTTGCCCCGGGCCTGCGGTGCGGTGAACAGGTCCTGCAGGTAGCACACGTCCAGCGCCGTGGTGCTGGAGTGGATGAGGAAGTGCGCGATGCCGACCAGCTCGCCGTTGAGCTTCGCGCCGAGGGCGTGCATCCGGATGTCCTCCCGGAACTCGTCCCAGGCACGGTCGTACAGTTGGGGCGTGAGCGTGCGCTCGTAGAAGTCGTTGTAGCCGCGGAACAGGGTTTCCCATTGAGGGCGGTCCGAAGAGGTGAGCTTGCCGATCCTGAGCATGCGATGTCCTCCGAGCGACGGTCGGGAGTTCAGCCCCTATGTCCCCCGTGGGGACCACCCCGAACGTTGACCGGGTGTCGCTTCCCGACAACCTGCCACCGCTTGCCGTCCCCCCGGACCACATCCCGGAATCCTCCGGCCGGCGACGGCCCCGGTGTCCCCGGGGCCGTTCGCGGTTTCCGCCGGGCCCGTTCACCGGTCACCGGTACGGCTGCCACCTGACCGTCTGGTCGCGGGACCTGAAGCTGCGCATGCGGTGTTCCCACTGCGGCCGGATGCCCGGGTTGCTGCGCAGGACGGGCACGACGCTGGTGACCAGCTTCAGCTCGCGGAGGCGGCGCAGCACCGGGAAACCCGGCCAGCGGGTGACGTCGAAGCCGTAGCCCTCGGCGAGCGGCGTGTGCTCGTCCCAGGGATAGTCCATCCGCAGGCGTCCGACCGCGACGGGAGCCAGGTCCCACTCGCGCGGGCCGATCGCCGTGCTGTCGAAGTCGCACAGCACCGGCCCCGCGGGACCGGCGATGACGTTGCCCATGAACACGTCGCCGTGGATGACCCCGGCGGGGAGCACGTAGTCGAGTGCGGCGAGCCGCTCCTCGATCTCGTCGCACTCGTCGAGCAGGAAGGCGTGGTCGCCCGGGGGCAGGTCCTCCGGCTCGTCGAGCCGCTGGCGGACCTCGGTCATCGGGGCCCACTCCGGCAGGTCCACCGGCGGGTCCGCGAGCGTGTGAAGCCGCCTGAGCATGGCGGCCAGGTCACCGCCGCCGGGGCGCGGCCCCACCTCGGGGGTGTTCTCCCACAGGGTGACCAGGTGGCCCTCCACCTGGAGCGGCTGCTCGCAGCCGGGCAGCAGCCGCACCGCGGGGAAGTCGTGGTCGGCCAGCCAGCGGGCGACCCGCACCACCGTCGGCACGCGGGAGCGGGCGGCCGAGGAACCGGCGACCCGCACCACGACGGACGCCCGCCGCAGGCGGAAGACGGCGTTGTTGGTGAACTTGATCAGCTCGGCGTCACCGGGCACGAGCCCCGCCCGGGCGCAGACCGACGCCAGCAGCGAGTGGAGCCGGTCGCGGGTGAGCCCGCCGGCGTGGTCGGTGGTCATCGTCATGCGGCGCGCACCGCCGAGATCCGCCGGGCGAGGTCCTGCGCGTCGCCGCTGTGCGCCCGCATCATGGCGACGGCCTGCAGCGGCGCGAGGCGGTCGCTGATCCTCACCGAACGGATCTCGGTCGCCAGGGTGACGGCCTCGTCGCCGTTGGCGAGCCCCGAGGTCATGTCACCGGCTCTGAGCTGCACCGTCGCGAGGGCCGTCAGCTCGAAGGCCCTGCTTCTGGCCATGCTCGGATCGCGCTGCCCGAGCGCGTCGGTGAGGAACCGCTCGGCGATGCCGAGGTGACTGTCGAGATGGGTCACGGCGAGGTCGGCGTGGACCATGCCGCTCGTGGCGTCGAGGTCGGCGGTGCCGAAGAAGCTCACCCAGGCGGGTGACTCGCGGTCGCGGGCGCGGGCCAGCTCGTCACTCGCCCTGTTGATCGACTTGAGGGCGAGGTCGCTGTCGCCCAGCAGCGCGTAGGCCCACGCCTCGTTGGCGAAGAGCATCGCCACGGTCCGCTCGCAGCTGGCGTCCTGCGCGCAGATCTGCCCGAGCTGGAAGAACCGCAGCGCGTCCAGGATGCGGTCGCAGTGGAGGTGGACACGTCCCATCCGGTAAAGGACGTTGGCCGCGAGCGAGGAGTTCCTCGCGTACTTGGCCTGCTCCAGCGCGCGGGCCAGGTGACCTCTGGCCGCCCCGTACAGGCCGACGTCGAAGGAGGTCCAGCCCGCGAGGTTGTGCTGGTCGGCCAGCGCCTGGTGCAGCCGCAGGGTGACCGACTCCGGGCACGCGGCCCGCAGCAGCCGCTGCGACCAGGTCAGCTGCGCCACCACCGCGTCGCGGCAGACACCGCCCCCGTGCCGGTAGTCCAGGGCGCGCAGCGTGCGGGTCACCGCCTCGATCTGCTCGACGTCGGCCATGCCGATGCGGTACGGGACGGGGGTCTCCGTGGGCGTCAGCGGCTCGGCCCACTCCTCGGCGTCCCCGACCGTCGCGCCGATGGTCACCTGCGCGGCGTGCGCGAGGAGGCGGCGCACCTGCTCGTCCTCCCCGGGGTCGTCGCGGTGGTCGTCCGCCGCCGTACCGGCCAGCGCCGCGGAGGAGGCGTCGTAGGCCAGCCCCATGTAGCCGCGCGGGATTCCCAGACCGTCGGCGATCCGGCCGAGCACCTCGTACGCCATCACCTGGCGGCCCTTGAGGATTTCGGAGATCTCCGACTGGGACTGGGCCGTGAGGGCGGCGATGTGACGCTGGGAGACCCCGATCCGCTGGAGTAACCGGTATACGGTGGCCATGTCGCGGACGGCCAGAGCCTGGCGCATCTGCGGGCGTTCCCAGAGCGCGGGGTCGATTTCCTGCGCGTTCCCACTGCTGACGTTCATGCCGACCTTCCCGGCCGAATTCCCCTGACGGGTTGCCTTGACGGGTTCCCTGACGCCAAGGTAACCGGCGACCCGGCACCGCCGAAGCCGTATCGGTACGACCGATCATGCAAGGTGATCGGTCTCGCCTATCACCGGACCGATCTGCGGACAGTATTGGCCCTGCGACTCTCCGTATATCGGTCTTGTCCCGCACCATGGGTAATTCAGACCAGCGAGCGGCCGGAAAGCCCCGGCGGCACCGTGTCCCTGGTGCCCTACGCGATAGGAGCGACGATGCTCATCGAGCACGCTCAGGCTCTGGAGTTCGGCGTGCACGGTGGAATCCGCGGCCGCTTCCGGATGACCGCCTGGCGCCTTCCCCAGGGCAACGCCGCCCGCCGCGCCCGCGAGCTGCTGCGCGACCTGCTGTCCCGGCCGCCTTTCGCCGCCCACGAGGTGGCCGAGATGGAGGTCGTGGTCGCCGAGCTGGCCACCAACGCCAGCAGCTACGCCCCGGGCCCGTACGAACTTCGGATTCTGCACGACGGCGATCTGCCGATCAGGGCCGAGGTGGCCGACGCCGGCGGCGGGGTCCCGCTGATCGAACGCCTGTTGCACCGCCCGTTCACCGCGCCCGGCCGCGTGGACGATCTGGAGCTCGGCGGGCGGGGGCTGCGGATCGTCGACGAGTTCACCGCGGGCCGCTGCGGGGCGCACTGGACGCGGCTGTGCGGCACCGGGCAGATCGGGACCGGCGTCTGGTTCGACCTGCCCGCGCGCCGCCCCCGGACGTAGCCCTTCACGCCTCCACGCACCCTGAAAAGCACCCCGGGCACCGCTCACCGGCATCGCTTCCGCACCCCCGGACACACCCGCCGCCCCCGCTCACCGGCACGCCCCGGACGTACCCCGGACACCGCTTCCACGCCCCGCCTCACACCCCGTCCCCGTACCGCCACCTCCCCGGCGGTGTGGTATTAATTAAATGACCAAATGAGGACATTTGGTCAAATTTACGGGAAATGGTGGGGACCATGAAGCCGGAGGGCAGGAAGGCGGGTCGACCGCCACAGGACGCCTCGCACCGGCTCGCACGGGCGCACCGCATCCTGGACACCGCCGCCGACCTCGTCCTGCGCTGGGGGTACGACAAGACCACCGTCGAGGACATCGCCCGGCGGACCGGGGTCGCCAAGGGCACGATCTACCTGCACTGGAAGACGCGCGAGGAGTTGTTCGCCGCGCTGGTGCGCCGTGAGCGGGTCGAGATGATCACCGAGGTGCGGCGGCGGCTCGGGGACGGCCCGGCCACCCTCCGCGACCTGCTCAGGTCGCTCGCCTCGGAGGTTCTCGGCAGGCCCCTGATGCGGGCGAGCATCCTGGGCGACTCGGAGGTGCTGGGCAGGCTCACGCGCCAGAAGCGGGACGGCGCGGCCGGCGCCGAGCTGGGCGGCGACTTCCAGGCCTACCTCGGCACGCTGCGGGAACACGGCGCGCTGCGGAGCGACCTGTCGCCCGCCGAGCACGTGACCATGCTCGTCTCCGTCCTGTACGGGTTCCTGCTCGTCTCGCCGATGATGCCGGGCGGGTACAGACCGTCCGACGAGCGGCTGGCGGAGCTGATCGCCGACGCCGGCGGCAGCGCGACGGAGAACGCGGGCCCGCTCCCCGCCGGCGTCACCCGGGTGGTGACGCGGGCCACCCTGGAGTACGTCGACGCCACCGTGGAGGCCGCGCAACGAAAACTGCGCGTCTCCCTGGGCCTCGAGAAGAACGGGAGGTCCGGGGAGTCCGGGAAGTTCGAGAAGTCAGAGAAGTTCGAGGAGAACACGCGGTGAAGACCCTCCCCCTGGACGACGAAGCGGCCGACCTCGCGCTGGCGGGCGGCAAGGGAGCCTCACTGGCCCGGCTGGCCCGCGCGGGCCTGCCGGTTCCCGGCGGTTTCCACGTCACCACGGACGCCTACCGCGACTTCGTCTCGCGCGACGGCCTCAACGAGCAGATCATGGAGGCCGTCTCCGGCATGCCCCCGGAGCAGGCGTCGCCGCGGATCGCGGCACTGTTCTCGGAACGGGAGATACCGGCGGAGACCGCCGCCGAGATCCGCGCGGCCCACGCGAGGCTCGGCGAGGACGTGCCGGTCGCCGTACGCTCGTCGGCGACCGCGGAGGACCTCCCCGACATGTCGTTCGCCGGACAGCAGGACACCTACCTCAACATCCGGGGCGACGGCCTGCTGGACGCGGTCCGGCGCTGCTGGGCCTCGCTGTGGACCGCGCGCGCCATCGCCTACCGGGCCGCGAACGGCGTGCCGCAGGACGACGTGACGCTGGCCGTGGTGGTCCAGGAACTGGTGGCCGCCGACGCCGCGGGCGTCCTGTTCACCGCGAACCCGGTCACCGGCGCGCGCGACCAGATCGTGATCAACGCCTCGTGGGGCCTGGGCGAGGCCGTCGTCGGCGGGCAGGTGACACCCGACACCGTCATCGTCGCCAGAACCGGCGGCGGAAAAGACGAGGACGACGAGCACGACGAGAACAGCGGCATCGGCGACATCGTCGAGGAACACGTCGGCGACAAGACCGTCATGACGGTGCGCACCCCCGGCGGCACGCGTGAGGCACCCGTGCCCGAGGACCTGCGCCACCGGCCCGTACTCGACCCGGCCCAGGTCACCCGGCTCGCGCGGCTCGCGACGGAGATCGAGGAACTGTACGGGACGCCCATGGACGTGGAGTGGGTCAGGCGCGAGGGGACGTTCCTCATCGTGCAGGCCCGCCCGATCACCCGGCTCAGGCAGCGGGTCGAGGAGTGGAACGACAGCCTGACCGGCGACTACCTGTGGACCGGCGCCAACCTCGGCGAGGCCATCCCCGACGTGATGACGCCGTCCACGTGGTCACTCGTCCAGATCTTCATCGGGGAGGCGATGTCGACGTCGGCGCTGCCGGGCTTCACCATGGTCGGCAACATCGGCGGCCGCTTCTACATGAACCTGAGCGTCGTGTTCTCGGTGGCGCGCGCTCTGGGCATGCGCAGGCGGCTCGGCGCGGTCGAGCAGGTCTTCGGCAGGCTGCCGCGTGACCTGGACGTACCGCTGCTTCCCGCCTCACGCCGGCAGATCATCAGAAGCGTGCTGCCGCTCGCCTTCACCCTGCGCAGGCGGATCGCGGCCAACGCGGAAAGGATGCCCGGTTTCCTCGCCACGGCGCGGCGGCGATGCGAGGAACTGCGCGGGCGGATCGCCGCGACCGCGACCACGGGCGAGCTGGCCGGGCTGTGGGAGGCCGAGCTGCTCCCGTACTTCGTCGAGGCCTGCCAGACCCTGGAGGCCGCCGGGCGACAGGGCGGCAACACCCTGGTCATGACCCGCGCCAGGCTGCGCGAGATGGTGGGCGAGAGGGACGCCGAGGCCATACTCACCGGCGCCAACGCCGACGGGGAACTCGCCAGCCTCGGGACGATCGTCGGCCTGGAGAAGCTCGCCGCGAAGGAGATCGACAGGGAGACGTTCGCCCGCCTCTACGGGCACCGGGGCGCGCACGAGTTCGAGGTCTCCATCCCCCGGCCCGGCGAGGACCCGCGGTGGATCGACGCGCAGCTCGCGGCCGTTTCCGAGAGCGGCGGGCACACCGGCGCGCTGCTCGACCACCAGCGGGAGGCGCGTGAGGCGGCCTGGAGGCGCTTCGAGGAGCGTTACCCCCGCAAGGCGGCTAAAACCCGCCTGCGGGTGGCGAGGTGGAACGCGATCGTCCGTGACCGGGAGTCGGCCCGCTCGGAGGTGATTCGCGCCTTCTGGGCGTTGCGCTCCTTCGTCCTGCGGGCCGGGGAGCTCACCGGCCACGGTGACGACCTGTTCTTCCTGTCGATCCAGGAGATCCTCGCCGTCCTGCGCGGCGACGACGTACCGGCGGAGAAGGTGGCGGTCCGGCGGGCGACGTACGAGCGGTACGCGGCCCTGCCCGCCTATCCCACGCTGATCGTCGGCCGGTTCGACCCGGAGCGATGGGCCGCCGATCCCGGACGGCGCGGGGACATCTTCGACGCCAGGGGTGGCGGCGCCCCGGTGAGCGACACCGTGACCGGCTTCCCCGGAGCGCCGGGCGTCGTCGAGGGCGTGGTCCGCGTCATCGCGGGTCCCGAGGACGGCGACAGGCTCGCCCCCGGCGAGATCCTCGTGACGACGCTGACCAACATCGGCTGGACGCCGATGTTCCCCCGCGCCGCCGCCGTGGTGACCGACATGGGCGCCCCCCTGTCACACGCCTCGATCGTCGCCCGCGAGCTCGGCATCCCGGCCGTGGTCGGTACCGGCAACGCGACCATGCGCCTGCGCGACGGCGACCGGATCAGGGTCGACGGCGAGCGCGGCACGGTCGAGCTGCTGGAGCGGTGATCCCCCGGCCCGCGCACCGGATCACGGGCTCTGAGGCTGCGCGGGCCGGCCCTCGCGGTACATCCGCGGGGGCTTGTTGCCGGCGTACTGGCCGCCGTCGACGGGCAGGACCACCCCGGTGATGAAGGACGCCCGGTCGGAGCAGAGCCACACGACGGCGTCGGCGACCTCCTCGGCCCGGCCGACGCGGCGCATGGGGGTGGCGAGACCGGCCATGCGCTGGGCCTCCTCGCCCGCGGCCCTGAGGTGGTGGGTGAGGATCGGCCCCGGGGCCACGACGTTGACCCGGATCCCCTGGTCGGCGTAGTCGAGCGCGGCGACCTGGGTCAGGCCGATGATCCCCGCCTTGCCGGCCACGTAGGCGGCGAGATTGGCGGTGCCCCGCATCCCGGCGATGGACGCCATGTTGACGATCGCGCCGCCGCCCGAGCCGAGCATCGCCTGGACCTGGTACTTCATCCCGAGGAACGTGCCCCGGACGTTGGTGCGGATCCCCCGGTCGAAGTCGTCGGGGTCGATGTCGGCCAGTGGCGCGGGCAGGGGCCCGTCGGTGGCGTTGTTGAAGGCGGCGTCCAGGCGGCCGAACGTGTCCAGCGCGTGCCGGACGAGCCGCTCGGACGACGCGGCGTCACCGACGTCGACGGGCACCGCCAGCGCCCGGCCTCCCTCGGCGCGGATGGACTCGGCGACGGATTCCACCGCCCGCTCGTCGCGGGCTCCCAGCACGACGGCGGCACCGGCACGGGCGAAGGCCCGCGCGGTGACGGCGCCGATCCCGCGGCTGGCTCCGGCGACGAGCGCGACCCTGCCGTCGAGCGGGCGGTCTCCGGTCGGGTGTGTCGTGGCGGTCATGGCGTGCTCCCCGTGGAAAAGGCCCTCGCGTGCTCCCGGCAAGGGGCGAGGGGCGAGGCGTGATGGGCGAGGTGGACGGCCGCGCCCCGGCGGCCCGTCCCGCCAAAAGATAGATGTCTAATAATTAGACGTCAAATGATTAGAGCGCGATGTTACCGTGGGCCAATGCCGCCGCCCTTCAGGCCGCCGATCGGCCTGCACCTGACCCGTACCGCCAAGTCCGTCAGCCGCGCCTTCGACGAAACGCTGGCCGCGGCGGGCGGGTCGTTGCCGGTGTGGCTGATCCTCATCTCCCTCAAGACCCGCCGGCTGGGCAACCAGCGCGAGCTCGCCGACGCGGTCGGCATCCAGGGGGCCACGCTGACCCACCACCTCAACGCGATGGAGAGCACGGGCCTGCTCACCCGCCGCCGCGACCCGGCCAACCGGCGCGCCCACATGGTGGAGTTCACGCAGGAGGGAGAGGCCCTGTTCCACCGGCTACGGGAGGCGGCGACGGCCTTCGACCGGCGGCTGCGCGCGGACCTGGACGAGGAGGACGTCGCCGCCTTCGAGCGAGTGCTCGCGACGATGGCGAACAACGTGCGGGACGCCCCCGACACCCCCGGCACCCCCGGCATCCCCGACATCCCCGACATCCCCGACGGCGGTCGCGGGGCGGCGGGCTGACCGGCCGCGGCGGAAAACCCAGCGGTGCGAGACGGTCTGCTCTGTTAGCGTTGACGGAAATCCGCCGGGCGAGGTCCGGCGACGAACGTGGAGGAAGCCATGGCTGCCCGGGATCTGACACCGGGCCACCGCATCGCACCGGCCGTTCCGGCGCGGTGACGACCGAGACCGACGCCTGAGACGCCCGAGTGGCGTCCGAGTGGCGATCGACCTTCTCCCGTGGTGCCCCGGTGATGTCGCGATCATGTTGACGCACGACACCATTGGAGCTCTTCCATGTCACACGACACCTCATCCACCTGGTACGCGAACTTCTTCACCGAACTTCCCAACGAGTTCTGGCGGCGCGCGGCGACGCCGGAATCCACCGAGGCGGACGTCGACTTCGTCGAACGTCACCTCGGCCTGCGCCCCCGGGCCCGCATCCTCGACGTGCCCTGCGGCAGCGGCAGGCACACGCTGGCCCTCGCCGCGCGTGGCCACCGCCTGACCGGCGTGGACATCTCGGCCGAGGCCGTCGGGTACGCCCGGCGGGCCGCCGCCGACGCCGGGCTCGACGTCGATCTCGGCATCGCCGACATGCGGGACATCCCGCGTGACGGCTCGTTCGACGCCGCCGTCTGCATGGGCAACAGCTTCGGCTACCTCGAACCCGAGGAAACCCGCGAGTTCGTCGCCGCCCTGGCGGACGCGGTCCGGCCGGGCGGAGGGCTGGTGGTCGACTTCAATGCGACGGCCGAGTCCGTCCTGCCCGGCTACCTGGGTGAACCACGCCGGATGCGGACGGGCGACATCACCGTCACGGCGACGACAGGGTACGACGTCGCCCGCAGCCGCCTGATCAGTGGATACCACTTCACCCGGGGTGCGGAGGAGCTCGAGGTCACCGCGATCCACCACGTCTACACCAGCGCCCACCTGGGCCAGATCCTCACCGACGGCGGGTTCACCGGCGTCGAACGGTTCGGCGGGCCTGACGGCTCGCCCTTCGAGATCGGTGCCGGACGGTTGCTGCTCACCGCGCGCCGGGCGGAAGGCCCGCCCCCGGCGGGAACGTGAGCACCGGCCACGCGGGCTCCCGGCGCGAGCCGCACCCCGGGCACCGTGTCCTGACCCGCGTCTGAGACGGCCCCCACCGCCCGCCGCCTCCGGAAATCGGTTCCTCTCCGGTTTTCCGGTCTTCCGGCGGCGGGCGGCGGGCGGCGGGGGCGATCACGGCTCAGGCGCGGGTGACGCGCTCCCGGCGTACGGCCAGACCGGTGAAGCGACCCGTCACGTGGCACGGCTGCGGCGTCCCGGAACGGCGAGGAGCGGAACCGCCGCGGGTCCGGGGCGGAACGCCGGGGAACACGTCAGAGCACGGGAAACCGGGGAAGGACCCGATACGAGAAGACGAACCGCCGAGGAAGGCCATGGCTCATGAGGATCACGCTGGTCCAGGGGGACATCACCACGCAGGACGTCGACGCCGTCGTCAACGCCGCCAACTCCTCGCTCCTGGGCGGCGGCGGGGTCGACGGGGCCATCCACCGGCGCGGCGGCCCCGCCGTCCTCGCCGAATGCCGAGACCTGCGCGCCTCCCGGTACGGCAAGGGACTCCCCACCGGGCAGGCCGTGGCCACCACCGCGGGAGACCTCCCGGCCCGCTGGGTCATCCACACCGTCGGCCCCGTCCACTCCCGCACCGAGGACCGCACGCACCTGCTGGCCTCCTGCTACCGCGAATCCCTCCGCGTCGCCGACGAACTCGGCGCCACCAGCGTCGCCTTTCCCGCCGTGTCGGCGGGAGTCTACGGCTGGCCGATGGACGACGCCGCCCGCATCGCCGTCGGCACCGTACGGGCCACTCCGACAAAGGTGACGGACCTGCGGTTCGTCCTGTTCACCCCGGAGGCCCACGCCGCCTTCGAAAAGGCCCTCGACATCACGGGATCGTGAGCCGCCTCCGGCCGAACGAGCCCGGGGTCCGGCACCGGCTCGCCGGGAGACTCGCCGGTCGCCGTCTCCCGGCGTCCTCCGGCCCCGCAATGCACCGACATACTCCGCGGTGCCCCGGCATGCACCGGCGCGCACCGGCGGACGGCCCGGTCGTCAGGCCGGTTCGTCGCCGAGCGCTCCCTCCAGGCCCGTATCGCCGTCCGGACGGGGCATCGCGGGACGGCGTCCCGGCAGGAACCGCCGACCGGCCCCGCGGCGTGCCCGCGGAGCGAGGGCGAAGGACCCGGTGAACCAGGCGGCGAGCAGCGCGCGATCGATCAGCGTCAGGTCGGTGCCCGCCGCGCACTCCCTGGCCGGAGCCGTGAAGGTCGACGAGGTGACGAGCACGCCGCGGTGGCCGGGATAGGCGTGGAGCGCGCCGAGAAGGTCGCGGATCTGGGGTGAGCCCACCGAGGCGCCCCAGCGCTTGCACTGGATGACGAAGCGTTCGCCGCCGGGCGCGGTCGCGACGACGTCGACGCCGCCGTCACCGCTGCCGCCGATCCTGCGCACCCCGCGGAAGCCCTCGCGCCGCAGCAGGGTCTCGACGAGGGCTTCGAACCGGTCACCGGTCATGCGGTCGACGCGTTCGAGGCGCGCGTTGTCCTCCAGCCATTCCCGCTCCCGGGCCTCGATCGCCCGATGGCGGAGCAGGAGCGCCCCTGCCAGACCCGCGATCAGCACGACCGTACCGCCGATCACCAGCGGCCAGTTGGCGACGACGACGTCGGCGAGCCACACGGCGGCCACGAAGAAGGCCACGGCCGCGATCGCCCACAGCGACCGGTCGCCGTCGCCCTCGCGCCGGCGCGGCCTCCGCCCGCCGGACGCCCGCCGTCGTACCGCCTTGGCGGGTGTCCGTCGCCGTGCCATCGCGCACCTCCGGGGGACGAGGGTGGAACGTTGCCGCTGACCCTTGTGACTCTGACAACGGGCACCGACAGTTTCCAGGGCGACGTGCTTCGGCGTGACCGGCGAACGCGAAGGGAGGGCCGGGCGACGGCGCCTCAGCTCGCCCGGTGACGGCAGCACACGACCAGGTCCACGGCCTGCCGCATCGCGTTCCGCACCCCTTCGGGCGAGTCGCCGCGCCGAAGGCTGGCCAGTGTCGCCGCGCTCACCGCGCCGACCATCGCGCCCACCAGGGCAGCGGCGGCAATCGGGTCCAGCTCGTCCGGATACGCCTGGTGCAGCGCCCGGGCCAGCTCGGTCTGCGCGGTGACATACCCCTGCAACAACCGCGCCCGCAACACCGGCGCCGACTCGGCCAGGCGGACCCGGAGCGCCGCGAGCCCGCTGGTCAGATCGCTGTCCCAGCTGTTGGCGATCATCTGTTCCATCGCCCGCGCGAGAACGCCGGGAAATCGCTCCTCGGCGCCGCGCTCGGCGACCGCCTGCAGCGCCAGATCGATCCGCACGTCGGCGTTGGCGAAGAGCACATCCTCCTTCGTCTGGAAGTGGAGGAAGAACGTACGGGTGGACACCTCCGCGGCCTCGGCGATCTCGGCCACCGTGACGTGTTCGAACCCCTTCTGCTCGAACAGGCGGACCGCCGCCTCGATCAGCGCCTGCCGTGTGCGCCGCTTCTTGCGCTCCCGCAACCCCGGGCTCTCCGTCATGACCCCAGCCTATTGCATTCCATGCATTGCTTCATGCAATGTATTAATGCATCGAGTGTATTGATTGAGAGGGAGTGGAGCACGTGGGGAGTCTGGACGGACGCGTCGTCCTCATCACCGGCGGCGGGCGCGGCATCGGGCGAGAAGAGGCGTTGTTCTTCGCGTCCGAGGGTGCCAGGGTCGTCGTCAACGACCCCGGCGTCGCCGTCGACGGCACGGGTGGCGACGGCGACGTGGCGGCCGCGGTGGTCGAGGAGATCATCGCCCGCGGCGGGCAGGCGGTCGCCAACACCGACAGCGTCGCCGACTGGCACGGCGCCCGGCGCATGGTGAACGCGGCCCTGCGGGCCTTCGGTGACCTCCACGTCGTCGTCAACAACGCGACCATCGAACGGAACCGCGGAATGGCCGACCTGACCGAGGAGGAGTTCGACGACGTCGTCGCCGTGAAGCTGAAAGGCACGTTCGCGGTCACTCGCTGGGCGGCCCGTCACTGGCGCGAACGGTTCGAGGCCGGCGACCGCGTCGACCGTGCCGTCGTCAACACCTCCTCGGGCTCGGGCCTGCTCAACCCGCTGCCCACGCAGGCCTCCTACGCCGCCGGGAACGCCGGAGTCGCGGCCATGACCATCGTCGGAGCTCTCGAACTCGGCCGGTACGGCGTGCGGGTCAACTGCGTCTCGCCCTCCATGGCACGCACCCGGCTCACCCTCCAGGTCCCCGGCATGCGCGAGGAGCCGCCGGCAGGACGGTTCGACCCGCTGCACCCCTCCACCAACGCGCCCGTCGCCGCCTACCTGGCCACCGCGGCGTGTCCGCTCACCGGTCAGGTGCTCTCCATCCGAGGCGGATCGGTCACGGTCAACCACGGATGGTCGCCTGGTGCGCACGTCCACAAGGACGGCCTGTGGACGGTCGACGAACTCGCCGAGCGGGTGAGGGAGCTGCCGGTGGTCGACCCCTTCGAAAAACTCGCCGACGCCCTCGGCCGCGCCCTCGGTCCCACCGGGCGTACGCAGCTCCAGCAGATGGTCGACGCCCTCCTCGATCAAGGAGCCCGTTCCGGCGGCACACCCGGATGACCGACGTCGGGGGACCCGCCTCCGGTCCCACCGCCCGCTGCCGGGCTGTCGCCGATCACGATCGTGACATCTCTTCCATGCGTGCCGGGAACCTCACACGTGCCGTGAGGAAGCGGGTGAGTCCTCACGGCACGCCTGGTCGACGTCCCCGACGCCGGCGAGGCGCTCCGCGATGTCGGCGACGAGTGCCGCCTCCGCGTCCATCGAGCAGAAGGGGCTCCCGGGGAAGGTCCGCAGCTCGAACCCGGAGCCCGCGACGCGGCTCCAGGCACGCATCTCCCCGTGGCTCACGTGCGGATCGTCCGTCCCCAGGTAGCCGATGATCGGAGCGGTGACCTGCGGGGTGAACGCGGGCCGGTAGGCGTGCAGGAGATCGTGGTCGGCCCGCAACGCGATCATCGCCAGGTCCATCAGCTCCGGGAGGCGCAGGAGCATCGGATTCGCGGCGGCGGCCTGCTCGGCGAGCCGGCAGTCGCCGACGGGGATCCTCCTCGCGTCGTCCGCGCACAGGTGCGGCGCCGCGTGCGCGGACACCAGCAGCGCCGCCGGGGAGATCCGGTACCGTCCGGCGAGCCTGACCGCGACCTCGTACGCGACCACGGCGCCCATACCGTGCCCGAACAGGGCGAGCGGCCGGTCCGCCAGGGTGACCAGTGCCCGGCAGACGTGGTCGACGAGCGTCTCCATCCGGTCGATCGGCCGCTCGCTGACGCGGTTCTGCCTGCCGGGATAGCACACGGCGGAGAGTTCGACATCGGCGGGCAACCGGTCCTGCCACCCGCGGTAGGACATCGGGGCACCCCCGGCGTGGGGGAAGCAGACGAGGCGCGCGCGAGGCTCGGCGAGCGAGCACTCCCTGCGCAGCCACACGCGGGAGTCGGCCGGGATCGTCTCGGTCACGGGAGGTCGTTCCTTCCGGGGGTCGCGTACGGGCCGGCCGCCTCCGGTTCTCCCTCGCCCCCGGCCCGGGGGGTCGCGTCTCCGTGCGCGCGAGACTCCCCGCCCGCCGTGGGGGTCGCGGCGAGGTGACGCGGGCGGAGGGGCCGTGACCGGGCATCCGGCGCCGGGGCCCGCCGGGCGGGGTCCGTGTCCCCCGGCGGGCGGGAGGAGACGACGACCTGACCCAGCGAAAGGACGGCCAGGCACCTCTCGAAGAACGCCGGCCCCTCCTCGGGGCTCAGCCCTCCGGTGAGGCCCTCCCCGGTGAGCTCACGGTGGCGGCGTTCCGTGTCACGGGCCGTTCCCACGCCGTTCCACCGGTCCCAGTTGATCGACAGCACCGGTACGCCTCCGCCGTCGCGCCGCGCGCCGAGGGCGAACGTGTCGAGGAAGGCGTCGGCGGCCCCGTGGCAGGCGAGCCCGGGAGCCCCGGAGAACGACGCCAGCGAGGAGAACAGCACCACGAAATCGGGAAGCGCGCCCACCTCCCGCAGGACCGAGACCAGGGTGGCGGTCCCCTCGGTCTTGGCCCGCAGGGCGGCGGCGATGCCGTCCTCGGTCAGGAACTCCGCCATGCCCTCCCCCGGCACGCCCGCGGCGTGGATCACCCCGTGGATCTCGCCGAACCGCGACCGTGCCTCTTCGAGGACCTCCCTGAGACGCCGGGCGTCGGCGACGTCGGCACCGCGCACCAGCAGGTCGTCCCCCCGCTCCGCGAGAAGGGCCCTCAGCGCCGCACCCTCCCCGCCACCGGAGCCGGGGCCGGGGCCGTACGACGGGAACGTCCCGGGCGCCTCGCGTCCGATCAGGACGAGCCGCGCCGAGTGGACGGCCGCGAGGTGTCCGGCCAGCCGCAGCCCGATCCCGCCCGTCCCCCCGGTGATCACGTAGGTCCCGCCCCGGCGCACCGAGGGACTCCCGTACGTGCCGGGCGCCACGTCCAGCGGCTCGAACCCGCGCAGCCAGCGGTGCCCCGCCCTCAGGCCGACCGGGTCCTCGTGCGGCGGGCGGCAGAGCTCGGCCAGGAGCTCCGCGGCCCGGATCCCGTGGTCTCCGTCGTCGCCGGGGTCCAGGTCCACGAGCCGGACGCGTGTGCCGGTCAGCTCGTGGCGGAGCGGCCCGGCGGCTCCGACCGTGAGGGCCGCCCGCGGGTCGAGCCGCTCGCCTCCGGTGATCTCCAGGGCTCCCCGGGTGACGAGGCAGAGATCGGTCTCCGGCCGGCCGCTCAGGGCACGGGCCAGGCCGGCGACGTGGCCCAGCGGCGGGCAGACCTGTGCGGGCAGTGACGCTCCCCAGAGGCAGACGATCCGCGACGGCCCCTCCGCGTCACCCTCCACCGTCTTCAGGAGCTGCTCGTAGTCCTCCCCGCACCGGGGGTCGATCGTGATCCGGTCCCGGGCCGCGTGGTGGAACGCGCGCCCCGGGGTGACGACGACGGTCATGGCCCCGTACTCCTCCAGCCTCGCGGTGACCGCCTCGGCGAGGGGTGACGAGTCGGAGAGCAGGATCCAGCGGTGTTCCCGCACGGTGGGGCCAAAATCGGCCGGGGGCACCTTCACGGCCCGTTTCCAGGTGATCCCGTACAGACCGACGGACGAACGTTCCCGCCCGGTGACGGCGGGATCCGTGACGCGCGGCCGGTCCGGCGGGTGAGCGACGGTCGACCGGTCCGGCGGGTGAACGGCGGCCGACCGGTCCGGCGGGTGAACGGCGGCCGACCGGTCCGGCGGGTGAACGGCGGCCGACCGGTCCGGCGGGTGAACGGCGGCCGACCGGTCCGGCGGGTGAACGGCGGCCGACCGGTCCGGCGGGTGAACGGCGGCCGACCGGTCCGGCGGGTGAACGGCGGCCGGCGCGAAGGGGTGGGGCGGCGCGGGCGGCCCGAGCCGCCGCTCCGGCCGCGAGGAGGGCAGGTCGACCTCGACGCCCGCCTCCCGCAGCCGGGCCAGCGCGCCGAGCAGGACCTCCCCGTCGGTTCGCTCCTCCGCCGGATGGCGGGTCACGTTGACGACGACGGAGTCCGTACCCGCTCGCGCCCTGGCCAGCGTGGTCAGGGTCGTGCCCGGCCCCACCTCGACAAGGATCTTCGGACCGCCGGCCAGGACGTGGCCGAGTCCGGCGTCGAAGCGGACCGTCGCCCGCAGATGGGTGACCCAGTACCCGGGGTCGGCGAAGTCGGCGTCGCCGGTCCCCGTCACGCCGGACACGAGGCGCAGCGAGGGGCGGCGCAGCGGGACGCCGTCGAGGAAGT
Organism: Streptosporangium sp. LJ11; assembly: GCF_051918945.1. NCBI lineage: Bacteria > Bacillati > Actinomycetota > Actinomycetes > Streptosporangiales > Streptosporangiaceae > Streptosporangium > Streptosporangium sp. LJ11. The sequence continues at coordinate 56,872 of NZ_JBPXMB010000010.1, read as the reverse complement.
CGCGGAACTCGTCGATCACGGGGTCGACCAGGGCCGAGTGCGCGGCGGTGCTGAGCGGCAGGAGGCGGCAGGCGATCCCGCGCCGGTCCAGGAGTTCCCTGACCTCGGCGACGTGGGCGGCGGGACCGGCGAGCACGCAGGACGCCGGACCGTTGACCGCCGACAGGCACACTCCTTCCCCGAGGAAGGGCTCGACCTCCCGCTCGGAGGCCGGAACCGCCAGCATCGCCCCGTCGCGCAGGGTTGCCAGGAGCTCTCCGCGCCTGGCCACGACGGCCAGGGCGTCGCGCAGCGACATGACGCCCGCGACACAGGCCGCGGCGTACTCACCGAGGCCGTTGCCGATCAGCAGGGAAGGGCTCACCCCCCGCGTCATGAGGAGCCGGGCGAGTGCGATCTCCATGACGAACACGGCCGGCGCCGGCGAGGGATCGGCCTTCCCGGTCTCCTCCCCCGCCGCCCCGTCCGGGGACACACCGGTCTCGCCGGCCTCGTCCGGGAGGGCCGGTGCCGCGTCCGCCCACAGGGCGTGCAGCCGCTCGGCGGAGCGGCCGGGCAGCAGGTCCAGGCACTCGTCCACGGCCGTGCGGAAGACCGGTTCGTCGCGGTAGAGCTCACGGCCCATCCCGGGATACCGCGCCGCCCCGCCGGGGAACATGAACACCACGTCGCCACCCGTACGGACGGCGGGGACGGGCGCGGGGAAGCGGCAGGCGATGCCGGCGGCCGCGGTGCCGGTACCCGGAATCCCGAGATCGGGAGCGCCGGGATCGGGCATGCCGGGACCCCGGGGACCGGGATCAGGACCTCCGGGGCCGGGGGCTCCGGGACCCGGAACTCCAGGGCCGGGGATTCCGGGGCCGGGGATTCCGGGGCCGGGGACGGCCGGGTCGGGAAGGCCGGGACCGGGAGTGCCCGGCCTCGGGGAACCTGGTCTCGCGACGCCGCCGGTCCCACCGTCCTCGCCGGAGCCGTCGAGGCCGTCAGGGCCGTCGAGGCCGTCAGGGCCGCCGAGGCCGTCGGAGTCGCCGGAGCCATTGGGGCCGTCGGAACCGCGGAGGCCATCAGGACCGTCAGGTGGCTCGCCGTCGACCGGTTCAAAACCGTGCATGTTTCCCCTCAGCGGTCATGGAAGGCCGCTCGGCGGCTGCGGAACTGTTCGGTGAGCACCGCCACGTGCTCGCGCCGGTAGCCCTGCTCCATCGCCCTCAGCACGCGCTCGCGCATCACACCGAGGTAGGACTGGTCGATCCCGGCCCGCTCCGCGATGTCCGCCAGGTTGTTGAGAACGCCCAGGTGCGAGGTGAGCGGAGCCTGCTCGAAGGTGTAGTCACGGCGCGCGATGAGACCGAGGCCGACGCCGATCGTGTTCTGGAAACCGGGGTCGTAGAGCGGCACGGACTCCGCGAAGTCGTTGAGGGGGACTCCCATGCTCTCCGCGATGGCCGAGCATTCGAGGAAACCGTTGACGAAGGCGTAGTAGAAGGCGCTGGAGACGACGTGGTAGGCCTTGGCGTAGCCGGGGTCGGGGCCCAGGCGCACCTGCTTGCCGGACAGCGCCTCGGTCACGCCCGCCAGCTCCTTGAAGTCCTCGGCCGCCCCGCCGTAGACGGTGAAGCAGTCTTCGGTGCCGATGGCGTCCGGGTAGTTGAGGATCGCGGCCTCCAGGTATCTGCCTCCCGCGGCCTCCACCCGCTTCCGCAGGGGGGCGACGTCGTCGGGGATGCCGCTGGCGTGCTGGACGACGAGCCTGCCGGAGAGATCGGCCGCGGTCTCGTCGAGGACCGCGTGGGTGATCTCGTAGTCGAGAAGGCACAGCAGCACGATCGGGGAGGCCTCGATCGCTTCGGCGGCCGTCGCGTGGAGGTGGACGTCCCGTCCCGCGAGCCTCTCCGAGCGTTCCGGCGTACGGTTCCAGACCGAGACCTCCAGGCCCGAGTCGACGCAGGCCCGTACGATCGCGGAACCGACCACCCCGGTCCCGATGACCGTCACATCCGTCATGTCAGTGCTCCATCCTGGTGAAGGTCATGACCACCCCGCCGATCTCGGCGGCGTCCGCCCACGCGGTGAAGGCGGCGGGTGGCCGCCCGGCGCCGGGCGTCCCGCGTCCGGCCTCCGGCCGCGCCCTGCGCTCCCGCGGCCCGCGCGCGAGCCGGGAGAAGGAGTCACGCACGTCCTCGGTGATGTCGACGAGCTCCGTGGCGGCCATCCCGGCCCGCCGCGCCGCCGACAGGTGGTCTTCCGGCGCGTCGAGCGACACGGCGTTCGGCATGGCCAGGTGGGGGCCGACGCGCTCGCGGACCTTCTCGGTCATCGCAACCCGCGGGTAAGGCGTCTCGACCACCAGGCGGCCCCCCGGGCGCAGGACCCTGGCGATGCTCCGGTAGAGGGCCGCGACGTCCAGGTTCGGGGTGACCTCGAGGGCCAGCACCGCGTCGAACGAGGCGTCGGCGAACGGCAGGTCCATCGCGTCGACGTGCCGGAACCGCACCATCTCCGCCACGCCCTGCGCCTCGGCGTGCTCGGCTCCTTCGCGCAGTGCCTCCCGGTCGATGTCGATCGCCACGACCCGCGCGCCCAGGGTCCGGGCCAGGCGCACGGCCGGGCGGCCGTTGCCACAGCCCACGTCCAGCACCCGGGAGCCCTGCCCCACCCCCAGCCTGGCCACCACGAAGTCGGTCATCCGCTCCGTGGCCTCCAGGATCGGCGCGACGTCCTGGGAACCCCCCTGGAAGCCGTGGTGCCGGTCGGGCCCCGCGATCCCGCCCACCAGCGCCGTGAGCTCGTTGTAGGTCGACTCGATCTTCGAGGACGGCGAGAGACCGGTCCTGACGTTTCCCGCGCCCATCCGGAATTCGGAGTCGTCACCATCCAGACCAGAAATGAGACACCCCCTTTAACCAGAATCAACCCGGCTCAAGCAGAGAAACGCGACTTATCCCGATAGGCGCACATCGCCGGTTGGGCGAATCCGCCGGTTGGGCGAAACACTAGCAGTGGGCGCCGATCCCATCGATGATCCTGAATATTGGTTTCTCGCCAGACAAGGTCAACGTTTCCACTGACATCAACATGGACGCCACCTCCTTTCGCCATAAAGCCATTCATCAGCAAAGGGGACCTAAAGTCGATCTCCTTCTCCCCGGTCATTCCTTTTCCGGTCCGCGGGCATTCCGACCACGGGAACCGGCCGGTCGCACCGACCCCGTTCCGGCCTGGCGGCACAGGTCGCGGGCTCGTCCTGGACCGCCGGGTTCGACCAAGGAACAAAGAAGTCCCCGACGGGGGAACCGCCGAGGGGATCCGACGAAAAACAGCCGGCGTCGACAGCCGCCCTTGGGCTCCGTCCGCGTTACGCCAAGCCTCCGCGGCCGGAACACCCGTGGCGCGACGACAAGGAACCGGAGAAAGAAAGGTCCTCGTAGTCCCGGAACGCACGCTGTCCGGATGTTCGGGAAAAATATCAACGATTCACATTTTATCGCTTTATAGCTCTACGCGTCTTCCGGTCCGCGAGCACCCCTGTACGGTTCCACACCACCGACGACGGGCACGAGGATTCCCCGCCCACCCCGCTCCGCCCACCGCGCCGGGCCCGGTGCGCGACATATCCCGCACCGGGTCGCCCGGCCCGGCAGAACGGCAGGGGCCGCGGGCGGGACAGCGGAACGGCCGGCGGCGCAGCAGGGGCGCAGCAGGGGCGCAGCAGGGGCGCAGCAGGAGCAGCGAACCGTCTCCCGAACGGGCCCCGACCGGAGGCGATGCCCTCCCGCACGCCCCGGGCAGCGGCGCGCCGCGCGTCAACGTGGCGTCACCGCTTCCGGCATCCCCGTCTGAATCACGTAGAGATCACACCGAAATCCACTGAAAGGGAGATAACGTCATTTTCGTACGAGTTCTCACCAGGAGGAAGCAATGTCGGAAGTCCCGTTATACGTACCGGTCCGTGAAGGCGCCTTCAGCATGTCGCTGCGGCTGTTCAGGACCGATTCGGGCAGGAGGACGGCAGCCGCCTTCTCCTCGCCGATGTGCCTGACCAAGGTGCTCGGCACCGGCCAGCGCTGGATCCGGCTCACCGAGCCCGCGCTCCGGCACATGATCGAAGATCTGGACGTCACCGGCATCGTGATCGACCCCGCCGGGACGACGGCTCAGCGGACATCCCCTCAGGCCGCGTGATGTGCGTTCTCACGCAGGACCGGGAATACCAGACCGCCTCCGCGTCGGAAGGCGTACCGGAACACCGCCCGACGGCCGGAACCGTCGGCACGCCCCATCGCCTCCCGTCACCGTCACCGTCACCGGGGGAACGGTCCGCCCGTACGGCGAACCCGTCGACCTGGCGCGGGTTCCTGCTCGCACGTCCCCCGGTCATCCGCCTCGGCGGTCCCGGACCTGATGTCGTGCCACCTCGTCCCTGACCGGTGCTTCGACGCGCACACCGCGAGACGCGGTCTCAGGTGGCCTGCTGCGAGGCGGCGGCCTCGGGGCGCAGGTCGGCGAGACTCAGCCGGTGCGCGGGCTCGTCGGGCAGCACGACCCGGCGGGTGGGGTCGAGGCCCGGTCCGATGTGGAGCAGCTCGCCGGGCTCCATCGGGCACCAGTCGGGATGGTCGTCCATGTGCTCGCTGGCGACCACGAAGGCGGGGACATCCATCAGGTCGCGGGAACGGACGCGGATGCGGCCGTCGGTGCCGCTCTGGTCGAGGTGCCGTCCGCCGCGGCACCCGCCCGCGGCACGCTGGAGCACGTACAGGTGGTGGGTGTCGGGGTAACGCAGCGCCCACAGATCCCGCGGGGTGCTGAGGACCAGGTTGAGGGCGTAGACGGGCAGGTTCTCGGCGACCCAGCGGGCGGCGGCCTCGATACCGGCGGCGACGTCGCCGCCGTGCGCCCTGGTCTCACGGGTGATCAGCGCGAAGAAGCGCTCGGAGTCGGTCTCCCCCTCGACCAGATCCCGGTACTCGCCCAGCTCCGCGTCGAGTTCGTCCAGGCCCTCGATCACCCCGTTGTGGGCGAAGAGCCGCCCGTCCTGCAGGAAGGGATGCGTGTTGCGTTTCTCCAGGCCACCGGTGGAGGCGAAACGCACGTGGGCCACGAAGGTGGCGGATTCCGTCTCCTTGGCCTCCTCGGCGAAGCACTGGTCCCGGTAGGCGGCGACGGGCGTCTTGTGCACCTCCGGGGTGCCGTCGGTGTCGAAGTACCCCAGACCGGTCCCGTCGGGATAGCGGCGGCTCTGCTCGCTCATGCTGACCGGCGCGTCCAGAAGCCAGAAGGTGGCACACGTGCGCCGAGGCGCGCTGCTCATGCCAAACAGACGGCACATCCCGATCTCTCCTTCTCCCTCGTCCTCCGCCCGGCCGGTTCTCCCCCGTCCGGCGCGGACGTCTTCGATCGTCGCCGCGTACCTTCAGCCGTGGCCGTGACGGCGAGGGCTCTTGCCCTCGGTACCGTGCGCGAAGCCTCCGGCGTCATCGGCGGTGCGGCGCGGTTCGCCCTGAGCCTCCAGCCGGGGCAGCACCCTGCGCAGGTCCTCCAGCAACAGATCGGCCAGGTCGTGGCTGAAGCCGTTGCGGACGACGACGCGCAGTACCGCCAGGTCCGTACGGTTCCGGGGGAAGGTGTAGGCGGGCACCAGCCAGCCGCGCTCACGCAGCGCGGCGGAGACGTCGAAGACCGTGAAGCCGCCGACCCCCTTCCGTACCCGGAAGGCGAACACCGGGATCTGGCCACCGTCGGTGATCAGCTCGAACGGGCCCAGCTCGGCGATCTCCCCGGCCAGGCGGGTCGCCACGTCCCGGCACGTCCGCTGCACCCGGCGGTAACCGTCGAAGCCCAGCCTCAGGAAGTTGTAGTACTGCGCGACCACCTGGGCGCCCGGCCGGGAGAAGTTCAGCGCGAAGGTCGGCATGTCCCCGCCGAGGTAGTTGACGTGGAAGACCAGGTCGTCGGGGAGCGCCGGGGAGTCGCGCCACAGCGCCCAGCCCACTCCGGGCATCACCAGGCCGTACTTGTGCCCGGAGGTGTTGATCGACGCCACCCGCGGCACCCGGAAGTCCCAGTGCAGGCCCGGGTCGAGGAAAGGGGCGATCATGGCACCGGAGGCGCCGTCCACGTGGATCGGCACGTCGAGGCCGGTGCGGGCCTGCAGCTCGTCCAGCGCCGCCGCGATGTCGGCGACGGGCTCGTAGCTACCGTCGAACGTGGAGCCGAGGACGGCGACGACACCGATGGTGTTCTCGTCGCACGCCTCGACCGCCGTCTCGGGGCTCAGGTGGTATCGATCACCCTCCATGGGCACGTACCGGGGTTCGACGTCGAAGTAGTCGGCGAACTTCTCCCAGCAGATCTGCACGTTGACGCCCATCACCAGGTTGGGACGCTCGACGGGGCGGCCCTTCGCGCGGCGCCGGTGCCGCCAGCGCCGTTTGAGCGCCAGACCGCCCAGCATCGCCGCCTCGCTCGACCCGGTCGTCGAGCAGCCTGTCGCGCGGTGGGGGTCCTCGGCGTGCCAGAGCCGGGCGAGGATGTCCACGCATCGCTTCTCCAGCTCCGCGGTCTGCGGATACTCGTCCTTGTCGATCATGTTCTTCTCGACGCACTCGGCCATCAGCCTCAGCGCCTGCGGCTCCGCCCAGGTGGTGACGAACGTCGCGAGGTTCAGCCGCGCGTTGCCGTCCAGCATCAACTCGTCGTGCACCAGCTGGTAGGCCGTGTCCGGCTCCATCTCCCCGTCCGGCATGGCGTGGCGCGGGACCCGGAGGGGCTCCCGGCTGAAGATCGGGTTGATCTCCAGATCCCGGCTTCCGCGCCCGGGGTGACCGGGCTGCCGCAAAGGCATCGTCCATGTCCTTCCCGAGCCGACCAAGCATCGTGAGCTGGAGTTTTCCCCCTGAACGGGGTACCCCGCCACCGCCGCGCGACACCACCTTGAGACGGGTGGGGCCCGGGACCGTCCGGTCGCGGCGGCCGGCTCACCGATGTTCGCCCCCTCCCGACCACCCCGGTTGCCGCGTGCGGACGGCTCGGTACCGTCAACGAGCGTGCTCCTCGGTTCGATCCGGTCGCGGCGTGCCCCGCCGGGAGCGCGCCGCCGGCCACACGTGCCACGCGACCACGTAGCCGGCCAGGACGACGCCGCTCCCGATCATCCCGCCCAGGATCACGCACCGCACCAGGTCGTACAGGCTCACCGCGGCACGGTCGCCGCTCCCCAGCACGACCGCGCCGACGGTCGCGGCGCCCGCCCCGGCGGCCAGGACCCACCCGCGCGACCGCCCCGTCACGCCGGGCAGGCGTCCCGGCCGTACGGCGGCGCGCCGATACCACAGGACGAACCAGCAGGCCAGGACCACGAGCCCACCCAGCGAACTGACGTACATCACCACGTTGAACACCCGGTGCGCCCCGACGACCGAGACGCGCATCGCCGGCCAGTGCACCACGGCGAAGCCTCCCACCTGGGTGAACCCGTCCCACACCAGGTGCGTGGCGACGCCTGCCAGCAGCGCGGCCACCACCGCGATCCCGCGCCCGGACGGCGCCGGGTCGGGCAGCCGCGCGCGCAACCCGTCCGGGGCGAGCGCCGTCAACGGCGCGCGCAGCAACAGGTTGAAGACGACGAGCACCGCCACTCCCACGGGCAGATCCACCAGCAACGCGCCCGGCCAGCCGTGGGTGGTCCTTGAGGAGAAGGGCAACGGCAGGTAGTACGGCAGGTCGGGCACCATGGCGCCGATGGCCAGCGCCGAAGGGGGTAACCACCGCCGCAGCGGCAGGATCGCGACGGCGTGGCTCAGGGTGAAGGGCATGTCCCATTATCGACGTCGTCGACGCGGGCGGTGATCATGCCGGACGGCCGGTCATCCGCGGACGGTGATCATGCCGGAGGCCGGTCATCCGTGGCCGGCGCCGAGGTCGTCCCGTCCGCGCCGGTAACCCGGTGGCCGTCCGGCGGCCACCCGTGGCACGGTGTACCGGTGTCCGATCTCATCAGAGCGCCCCGCTCGGTCGCCGAAGCCGTCGCCGCCGAGCGAGACGGGGAGCGGTTGCGTTACCTGTTCTTCTGGGGCCACCGGCCGCCGCGGGACGGCGGGGTCGGCGCCGGATGCCTCAGCCAGTGGTGGGAGGCCGTCTTCACCTCGGAGGGGCACGACTTCCGGTCGGCCGAGCACTACATGATGGCGCACAAGGCATGGCTGTTCGGTGACGACGGGACCGCCGCGCGGATCCTCGCCGCCGGGCACCCCGGCGAGGCCAAGAAACTCGGCCGCGAGGTCCGCGGCTTCGACGAGGCCGTGTGGGACGAGCACCGCTACGAGATCGTGGTGCGCGGCAACATCGCCAAGTTCGGCGAGCACCCCGAGCTGAGGGACTTCCTGCTCGGCACCCGCTCCCGCATCCTGGTCGAGGCCAGCCCCGTCGACCGGGTCTGGGGCATCGGGCTCGCCGCCGACGACGAACGCGCCGCCTCCCCCGCCACGTGGCGAGGCCTGAACCTGCTCGGCTTCGCCCTCATGGACGCCCGCGACGCCCTTGGCGCCTCATCGTGAAAGGGCCGGGACCCGCCTCGATCGAGGCGGAGTCCGACCAGGCCGTCGGTCGAGGGTCCGGGGGTGTTTAAGCTGGTGCGCCGTGCGGCACCGCCCTCGTTTGTCGCCGGGCCGGGCATGAACGCCGATTCCTCGAGGGAGGAGACAGGGTGACGCCGTGGGAGATGCTCGCCGTCTTCGCGGCGGGCGCCTGCGCCGGCGCCGTCAACACCGTCGTCGGCTCCGGGTCGCTGATCACCTTTCCCGTTCTGCTCGCCACCGGGATGCCGCCCGTCACCGCCGCGGTCTCCAACACTCTCGGCTTGATCCCCGGCTCCATCAGCGGGGCGATCGGTTATCGCGCGGAGCTCGGCGGCCAGGGTCGGCGCATCCTGAAGATGAGCGTCGGCGCCCTGCTCGGCGGCCTCACGGGGGCCACGCTTCTGCTGACCCTGCCCGCCACGGCGTTCGAGAGGATCGTGCCGGCCCTGGTGGGCCTCGCCCTCGTCCTGGTCATCTTCCAGCCCTGGATCGGCAGGAGCGTACGGCGACGCCGCGAACGCGTCAGCGGCACCGCCCATCCCGACGGCGGCCCGCTGCTTCTCACCGGGCTGACACTCGCCAGCGTCTACGGCGGCTACTTCTCCGCCGCCCAAGGGATCATCTACATGTCCCTGATGGGCGTGCTCCTCGACGAGACCATGCAACGCCTCAACGCCGCGAGGAACGTCCTCGTCGCCGTCGTCAACACCGCCGCCGCGATCTTCTTCCTCTTCTCCGCGGATTTCGACTGGACGGCCGTCGCGCTCATCGCGGTCGGTTCCGCCTTCGGCGGCTCGATCGGGGCCAGGGTGGGCCGCCGGCTCAGCCCCGCGGTGCTGCGCGGCCTCATCGTGGCGGTCGGCACCGTCGCCATCGTCCAGTTGCTGCGCCCCTGACCCAGGACCTTCGTACCGCGCGGTCCCCGTCCCGGGCGCCGTTGCCGGAACTTCGGCACGTGTCCGGCACGGCCAACCGCCGGGGACCGAGGCGATCAGTGACAGCCGGACGCGCCGAAAGCGCCCTCGACCGCGAACACGCAGATCAGGGGCGCTTTCCGGGTGGTCACGGAGGGTAGGGCGGGCGGGACTCGAACCCGCGACCCAGGGATTATGAGTCCCCTGCTCTAACCGGCTGAGCTACCGCCCCTCGCGCACGCCGTACGCGGCATTCAACCAAACGTAGACGCTGTTCGCACACCTGCCGGGCGGGACGGGTTCAAGATGTGACCTTCAGTGGAACCGAGCCCCGGCGTACTCGCTACCCTACTGCTGAACCTTGTTGAGGAGTGTTGGATCATGCGCGTTGTTGAAGCTTTCAGGGACTCGTACGGCACGGAACCGGCCGGGGTGTGGCACGCCCCGGGGCGGGTCAACCGTTCGCGCTGCCGTGGGGGGTGACCGCGGCGGTGTCGCCGCGCGAGGACGGGGTGGTCAGGCTGCGGTCGCTGCAGGCGGGCGGGCCGGTGACGCTGGCGACGCTGGACGAGGCCGAGGGCTGGGCCCGCTACGTGGCCGGGGTGTTCTGGGCACTCGGCGAAGCGGAGCGGGAGCAGGGGCAGGGGCAGGGACAGGGCCGGGGGCGCTCGGTCGGCGGTGCGGATGTGGTGATCGACGGGGACGTGCCCCGGGGGGCGGGACTGTCGTCGAGCGCGGCGCTGGAGGTGGCCGTCGGCACCGCGCTGAACGAGCTGTACGGGCTCGGCCTGACCAAGATGGAGATCGCCCTCGCCGCGCAGAAGGCCGAGAACGACTTCGTGGGCATGCCGTGCGGGATCATGGACCAGGCGGCCTCCGCCTTCGGCGAGGAGGGGAAGGCGCTGTTCATGGACTGCCGGAGCCTCGGGACCAGGAGCATCCCGTTCGACCTGGCGAGTCACGGCCTGCAGCTGCTGATCATCAACACCGGGGTGCACCACGAGCTCGCCGACGGGCAGTACGCCCGCCGTCGCAAGGACTGCGAGAACGCCGCCAAGCACCTGGGCGTCGACGCGCTGCGCGACGTCACGGACCTGGCGGGCGCCCTCGCGCGGCTGAGCGGCGACGAGCGCAGGCGCACCCAGCACGTGGTGACGGAGAACCACCGGGTCGAGGCGGTGATCGGGATGCTGCGAGCCGGTGCGGTACGGGAGATCGGGTCGCTGCTGAACGCCTCCCACCTGTCGCTGCGCGACCAGTTCGAGGTGTCCTGCGCCGAGCTGGACGTGGCCGTGGAGTCGGCGGTCAGGGGCGGGGCGCGGGGGGCGCGGATGACCGGGGGCGGGTTCGGCGGGTCGGCGATCGCGCTGGTCGCCGACGACCGGGTGGAGTCCGTACGGGAGTCGGTGACCGGGGCCTACGCCGAGCGCGGCTGGGCCGCGCCGGAGATCTACCCGGCGACCCCGGCCGCGGGAGCCCGCAGGTTGCTCTGACCACCCCGCCCGCTCCCGCGCACAGGATCATCCGACGGCCGGCAGGGTGATCTCGGAACCGGTTCCGAGATCACCCTGCCGGCCGTCTCCACTCCCGAGGTCACCCGGCCGGCCGGCTCGATCCCGTACCCGCGCCGGAACCCGGCCCCGCCACCGGGTCCACCCCCGCCCCCGGCCTCGAACCCGAATCCGCCCCCGGAGCCGGGCCCGGCCCGGACGGCCAGTCGGGCATCAGCGGCGGGCCGTCCCGCTCCGCGTTCCGGACCATCCGGCGCAGGAGATCGTCGAGGACCTCGCGCTCCCCGGGGTCGAGCGGGCCGAGCAGTTCCCGCTCCGAGAGGTCGCCCTGATCCATGCGCTCCTGCCAGACAGCGCGCCCGGCGGGGGTCAGGGCGACGAGCAGGCGGCGGCGGTCGCCGGGATCGTGCACGCGGTCGACGTATCCGGCCTGTTCCAGCCGGTCGAGCCGGTTGGTCAGCGTTGCCGGGTGGGTGTCGAGCCACCCGGCCAGCACGGAAGGGGTCACCCGGTAGGGCGGCCCGGCCGCGACCAGGTGGTGGAGGACGTCGAACTCCCAGGGCTTGAGCCCTCCCTCGCTCAGCCAGGCGTCCTTGCTCCGCTTGAGCAGCCGCACGAGCGCCTGCATGCGCGTGATGATCCCCTCGACCTGCGGATCCAGGTCGGACAGCTCCCGGGACCAGTGCGCGATGTGCCGGTCGATGGAATCAGGCTCTGGCATCCCCAAAGGGTAACGCCGCACTCCGCCGAGTCGTCGTCGACATCGCGCCGCCTTTAATACGGATGCATATATTATGTTTTCGTAGTAAATTTCCGTTCATGACCCCCTTGCGCGACTCATGGGCTCCCCTGCGGGATCCTCGCTTCCGCCTGTTGTGGACCGGCCAGACCCTCTCGCACGTCGGCGACTCCATCACCGTCGTGGCCCTCGCGCTGGCGATCGTCACCGCGACGGGCTCGGCCACCGATCTCGGGGTGGTCCTGGCCGCCCAGTCGATCGCCACGGTGGCGCTGATGCTGCCCGGCGGCGTGTGGGCCGACCGGCTCCCGCGCCGCCGCGTGATGATGGGCGCGGACGTGGTGCGCGGGCTCGCCCACGCCGCCATGGGCCTCGAGCTGATCACCGGTACGGTCGACATCGTCCACCTGGCGGCGCTGGCCGCCGTCTCGGGAGCCGGTTCCGCGTTCTTCCTGCCCGCCACGACCGGCCTGGTGCCCGCCACCGTGACGGCGGAGCACCTTCCCCGGGCCAACGCGCTCATGGCGATCGCCCAGCGCGGGTCCATGCTGCTCGGCCCGGGGATCGCCACCGCCCTCGCGCTGACCGCCGGGCCCGGCTGGGCACTGCTCCTGGACGCCGCGACGTTCACGGCCAGCGCGGTGCTGCTGGGCCGGCTCCGGCTCGCGCCGATCCCGCCCGCGCCGCGCGAGCGGTTCGTCAGGCAGCTGGCCGAAGGCTGGGCGCAGCTGCGCCGCCACCGGTGGTACTGGACGAACCTCGTCGGCCACTCCCTGTGGAACCTCAGCCGCTGCGCCCTGATCACGATCGGGCCCGTGATCGCCGTCACGAGCCTCGGTGGCGAGCTCGCCTGGGGCACGATCGTGCAGGGTGGCACGGTCGGCGCCCTGTGCGGCGCGCTGCTGGCGCTGCGGGCGAGGCCGCGAAGGCCTCTCGTCGTGGCAAACGTCGCGCTCACGCTCGGCGCCCTGCCCCTGGTCCTGCTCGCCGCCGAGGCGCCCGCGCTGATCGTCGCGGTGGCCTACGGGCTGATGACCGGCGGCCTGGCCTTCATGTCCCCCATGTGGGAGACCGCCGTGCAGGAGCACATCCCGGCCGAGGCGATCTCACGGGTGTCCGCGTACGACTGGCTGCTCTCCCTCGGGCTGACCCCCCTCGGCATGGCCCTGGCCGGGCCGCTGGCCGGGGCGGTGGGCACGGCCCCCACCCTGTACGGGGCGGCGGCGCTGCTGGCGGTCTCCTGCCTGGGGGTGCTGGCCCTGCCCGACATCCGTGGCCTTCGTCAGGGCTCGGCCGGCACCAGCTTGGGCACCGCGCCGAGCAGCTCGCGGGTGTAGTCGTGCCGGGGCAGGAAGAACACCTCGTCCACGTGTCCCTCCTCCACGACCCTCCCTCCGCGCATGACCAGCACCCGGTCGGCGACGTGGTGGACCACCCCGAGGTCGTGGGAGATGAAGATCAGCGCGGTCCCGTCGGCGGCCTGGATCTCCGCGAGCAGGTCGAGCACCTGGGCCTGGATCGACACGTCCAGCGCGGAGACCGGCTCGTCGCAGACGAGCACGTCGGGACGGGTGGCGAGGGCCCTGGCGATGGCCACGCGCTGGCGCTGGCCGCCGGACAGGCGCCGGGGGTGCCGGCCGGCGACGTCCGCCGGGAGGCCGACCCGGTCCAGCAGCTCGGCCACCCGGTCGAGGAGAACGCCGCGCGAGGAACCGCGCTCCGAAGGGATGCCACGCGAGGAACCGCGCTCGAAAGGGGCGCCGCCCGAAGACGCGCTCCCGGAGGAGACGCCGCGCGGAAAGCCGCGCTCGAAGGAGGCGCCGAGGAGGGGTTCGGCCACCAGGCGGCCCACCGTGTAGCGGGGATCGAAGGAGTCGAGCGGATTCTGGGAGATCACCTGGATGCGGGACCTGCGGGAACGCCGCCTGCGCTCGCGGATCCCCGACCAGGGCTCGCCGCCCAGCCGGACCTCACCCGAGGGGGGTTCGAGCAGTCCGAGGACGAGCCGGGCGACCGTGGTCTTCCCCGAACCCGACTCTCCCACGATGCCGAGCGTCTCACCGGGGTAGACCTCGAAGGACACGTCGTCGACCACCGTGCGCGAGCCGTACGCGGCCGACACCCCCGAGACCTCCAGGATCGGCGCGGTGTGGTCCACGGTCCGCTCCGGCAGCGGGGTGCGCAGCGCGATCCCCCCTGCCGCGATGGCGGACAGGCGGGTGCCGCGCGAGACGGCGGAGGGGACGGCGGCGAGCAGCAGCCTGGTGTAGTCGTGCCGGGGCGCGGACAGCACGCGTCCCGTCGGCCCCTCCTCGACGATCACCCCGTCCTTCATGACCAGTACGCGGTCGGCGACCGCGGAGACCACGGCGAGGTCGTGACTGATCATGAGCAGCGCGGTGCCCTCGGCCTTGCGGGCGGCGAGCAGCCGCAGGATCTGGGCCTGCACGGTGACGTCGAGTGCGGTCGTCGGCTCGTCGGCGATGATCAGGGGCGGGCCCGCGGCGATGGCGGAGGCGATCAGGGCGCGCTGGCGCAGTCCCCCGGACAGCTGGTGGGCGTACTGCCTGGCCCGCACCTCCGGTTCCGGCACCCCGACCGCCTCCAGCAGCTCGATCACCCTTTCCCTCCGGGCGGCGCGGGGTACGACGTCGTGGGTGGCGAGCACCTCGGCGATCTCGTCGCCGACGGTACGGAGCGGGTCGAGCGACGTCAGCGCGTCCTGGAACACCAGCCCCGCGAACCGCCCGCGCAGCCGTCGCCAGTCACGGGCGCCGAACCGGAGCGCGTCCCGGCCGTTCACCGCGAACCGGGAGGCCGTGACCTCGGCGACCTCGGCGACCTCGGCGACCTCGGCGCCCGTGCCGGTCAGCCCGACCAGCGTCCTGGCCGTGACGCTCTTGCCGGAGCCGGACTCCCCGACGATCGCCACGCACTCGCCCGCCTCGATCGACAGGCTCACTCCCCGTACGGCCCGCACCCCCGCCCGGGGGAAGCCGACCCGCAGGTCCTCGACGTCGATGAGGCTCACCGGTTTCTCCCCTCGAAACGGCGCTGCAGGCGGCGCCCGACGAGCGTCAGGCTGATGACGGTCAGGGTGACGGAGAGACCGGGGAAGAGCACGGTCCACCAGGCGACGCGCAGGTAGTCGCGGGCCTCCGACAGCATCGAGCCCCACTCCGGGCTGGGCGGCTGCGGGCCCATGCCGAGGAAGCTGAGCCCGGAGGTGGCGATGACGGCGGTGCCCATGCCGATCGTGGCGAGCACCGGCAGCGGGCCCAGCACGTTGGGCAGCACGTGGCGGGCGACCAGTACCGGCCTGGCCAGCCCGAGGGTGACCGCCTGTTCGACGTAGCCGGAGCGGCGCACCACGAACGTCTGGGCGCGGATCACCCGGGCGTAGTTGGGGATCTGCGCGATGCCGATCGCGAGGATCACGTTGCCGGTGCCGGGACCGGTGATGGCGATGACCAGCAGGGCGAGCAGCAGTTCGGGGAAGGTCGCCACGACGTCGAACAGGCGGCTGAGCAGCTCGTCGACGTGGCGGGGGGACAGCCCGGCCAGGACTCCCAGCAGGGCACCGGCCCCGGCGGCGAGCAGGACTGCGGCGGCGCCGATGCTCAGCGAGTGCCCGGCGCCGTGGACGACGCGCGACAGCACGTCACGGCCGAGGTGGTCGGTGCCGAACCAGTGCTCGGCACTCGGCCCGGCGAGCGCGTGCAGCGGGTCGGCGGCCAGCGGGTCGGCATCGGTCAGCAGGCCGGGCGCCAGGGCGGCGACCGCGGCGACCGCCAGGAACAGCAGCGGCGCGACCAGCGGCGCGCTGAAGCCGTACCCGCGCCCGGCCGGAGCCGGGGCGACGGCCGCGACACCGGGGACCTCCGTGATCGTCGTCATCGGCTTCTCCTCGGGTCGTACGGCGAGGGCGTCCCTCCCGGCGGGACCACCGCCGGCTCCTTGCGCGACGGGACCGTCATCGGCTCCTCCTGAGGCGGGGGTCGATCGCGAGGTAGGCGAGGTCGACGATCGTGCTGACCGTCACGTAGGCGAGGGCGGATACCAGCACGACGGCCATCACCAGGGGCATGTCCTTGCCGTTCACCGCGCCGACGGTGACCTGGCCGAGTCCCGGGCGGCCGAACACGGCCTCCACGATGATCGCGCCGCCGAGCAGGAAGCCGACGAACCAGCCGGTGAGGGTGACGGCGGGGAGCAGCGCGTGGCGCAGCGCGTGCCGGGCGACGAGCCGCCACTCGGTGATGCCGCGCGAGCGGGCGGTCACCGCGAACGGCTCCTCCAGCGCCCGTTCCAGGCCCTCGCGGAGCACCTGGCCGAGCACCCCCGCGATCGGCAGCCCGAGCGCGAGCCCCGGCAGCACGAGGGAGACGAGTCCCCTGTCCCCGGCGACGGGGAACCAGCCGAGGGTGAAGGAGAAGACGGCGAGCAGCAGGATGCCGATGAGGAACGGCGGGACCGAGACGACGACCAGCTCCGCCAGCCCGACCAGGCCGCCGAGCCAGGGGCGGCGGCCGGCGGTGGTCAGGGCGAGCACCAGGGCCAGGACGACCCCGAAGAGCGCGGCGGTGAGCGCGAGCTGGATCGTCGGCCAGATCTGCGAGGCCAGGACGTCGCCGACGCCACGCTGCAGGATGTAGGAGCGGCCCAGGTCTCCCCGCAGCAGGCGGAGCAGATAGTCGCCGTACTGCTGGAGCGGGGAGCGGTCCAGCCCCCACTCGGCGATGATCTGCGCCCGCCGCTCGGGGGTGTCGAGGCCGTCGCCGACGAGCACGTCGACCGTGTCGCCGGGGGCGAACATCAGGGCGAGGTAGGCCGCGGTGGCGGCGGCCCAGAGCACGGCGACGCCCGCTCCGAGCCGCCGGACCACCGGGCCGAGCCACCCGGCGGCGGCCAGCCCCCGCCGGGTGAGTGTGAGAGTGCTCACGTCCCTGTCCGGACGTCGTAAGCACTGTCGGGAGTGCCGGAGACCGGCTCGAAGGTGATCCCGGTGACCGAGGCGCGGTGGGCGATCTGGTCGGCGGGAACGTAGAGCGGGAGCAGGAGCGCCTCGTCGGTGACGACGGTCTTCTGCACCTTCGCGTAGAGCTCCTTGCGCTCGGCGAGGTCGGAGGTGGCCGACGCGTCGGCGAGCAGCTCGTCCAGCTCGGCGTTCCCGAACTTCGTGCGGTTGATCGCGGCGTCCTTCACCAGGATCAGGTTGAGCGCCGCCCCGGCGTCGGTGTCGCCGCGCGAGTTCTCGAAGATCTCGTACTCGTTGTCGTCGACGGCCTTCTGCGCGGTGCCCTGGTCCACGATCTTGACTTGGAAGTCGATCCCCGCGCTCTGCTTGACGGCCGCCTGGACGGCCTGGGCGAGGACGTCGCGGCGGTCGCGGACGAACGGCGCGGCGTTGACGGTGCGCACGGTCAGCCTCTTGCCGTCCTTGACCCGGAAGCCCTCGGCGTCGCGCTCCTTCCAGCCCGCCTCGTCGAGCAGCCGGTTGGCCCGCGCCGGGTCGTCGCCGAAGGTCTTCTCCAGCGAGGGGTCGTAGAACTGCGGGCTGCCCTGGCCGATGACGCTCCAGGCCCGCTTGGCGGTGCCCTGGTAGACGGAGGTGAGCACCGCGTCCACGTCGACGGCGTCGCGGAAGGCCTCGCGGACCCGCCTGTCGTCGAACGGGGGGCGGGAGACGTTGAAGTAGTAGGAGAACGCGCTTCCGGAGTTGAGGCTGGTCTCCAACCTCAGCTCGGGGTCGCCCTTGATGAGGCCGATCTCGGTGGCGGGCACGCCCTCGATCACCTGCACCTGCCCGGAGGTGAGCGCGCCGACCCGTACCGCCGCCTCGGGCAGGAAGCGGTACGTGATGTCGGCCAGGTGCGCCGGCCCCTGGTGGGCGGAGCCGGTGGGCGGCCAGTTGTAGTTCGGGTTGCGCCTGTAGTGGACCTCCTGGCCGGGGACGAACCGGTCGAGGACGAACGGCCCGGTGCCGACCACGTCGACGCCGCCCGCCTTGAGGTCCTTGGCGCTCTTCAGCGACTTCGGGGAGACCTGGCCCGCGTACGGGGAGGAGAGGAAGTCCAGGAACAACCCGTCGGGGGCCTTCAGCGTGACCTTCAGGGTGTGCGGCGCGGTCGCCTCCGCCCTGTCGAAGTTGCGCAGCTGGACGGCGCTGACCGCGGCGTTGTAGCCGGGCGAGACGAGCTGGTCGAGGTTGGCCTTCACCGAGGCGGCGTCGAACTTCTCGCCGTCGTGGAAGGTGACGTCGTCGCGGAGCTCGAAGGTGTAGGTCAGCCCGTCCTCGGAGACCTTCCAGGACGTGGCCAGCCACGGCAGGAACTCGCCGTTCCGCCCCCGGGCGATCAGGGCGTCGAACTGGTTGTGGACCAGCAGGCGGGCCTTGTTCTGACCCCACTGGTGCGGGTTGAAGGTGATCGGCTGTGTCTCCACCGCCCACACGAGCGACCCGCCGTCACCACCGTCACCACCGCCGCCCTCACCGCCGGCCGCCGCGCTCGGGGCCCCGCTCTCGGCTCCGCACGCCGTGAGCGCCAGCACCCCGGCGAGCGCCAGGGCGCCCCATCGCAACTTCACGTTCTTCTCCTCGTGCTTCGGTACGACATGCCTCTGTACGGCGTGCTGCTGCGCGGCGTGCGTTTCCACGGCGTGCTTCTGCGCGGCGGGCTCGGACGGCTCGGTGAGGCGCCGGCCGGGACGACCGGCGTGATCAGGGCGGTTCATGCGACGTGCCGTCGTATCTGGGTTCCGGCGGCCTCGGACAGCACGATCCGGGCGAGGGCGTCGGCGTGGCGGAAGAGCGGGGCGTTGAGGTGCGGCCTGGCGAAGCCGCCGGTGGCCCGGCCGCCGACGACCCAGGGGCCGAAGGCGAACCTGCGGGGGTGCGGGGTGCCGGACCTGTCGAGCAGGCGGCGGTCGGCGGGCCGTACGCTCACCAGACCCGACTCCTCGTCGAGCTCGCCCCGGTCGCGGAGCGCGGCGATGAGCGGGTCGACGGCCCGGCTCACGCTGGGCGCGGGCAGCCTGGCCTCGACGAGGGTGGTGGCCGTCACGCCGCCGGGCACGGTGGGACTCTGTGCCCGCCAGCGCCCGTCGTGGTGGTCGACCTTGAGGTCCGCGCCGAGGAAGGTGACCACCCCCGCCCTGGCCAGGGCGCGCAGCTCCTCCAGCCGGGGTCCCGGCGGGCCGCTGGCGACGTAGCTGAAGAACCCGCCGAACCACGGGTCGGAGACGCCCAGCTCGGCGAGGACACCGTAGACGGAGAGCAGCCCGAGGATCATGGCGTGGTCGGCGCTGTGCGCCGGATCCGAACGTCGTTCCAGGTCGACGGTGAGATAGCCGCGCATCCACTTCTGCAGGCCGGCCTGGTCGCCGAACCGGATGCCGTCCAGCGGCCGGTCGAGCCGGTCGAAGTCGAGCCGGTCCGGGTGCCGGGGCACGGCCTCGCGGATCAGCCTGCGCATCCCGAGGCTGCGCCACTCCTCGGCGGCGAAGCCCTCCTCGAACTGCGCCCAGCCCAGTTTGGCGCGCTCGGGGTGGGCGGTGATGAGCTCGTGGTAGTACGCGAAGGCCAGCTCCTTGGCGACCAGCGGCCACACGTCGCGGCGGAAGTTCCACGGTCCCTCCCCCAGCGTCTCGCGGGTGAGGAAGCGCGGCACCGGCGGGCGGGCGCCGGTGAAGGGGTAACCGGTCTTGGAGTGGTACGGCACGCCGCGCCGCGACCCCACGCGCAGGAGGGGCTCGCGCCCGTTGGGCAGGTAGACCAGCTCCCCGTCGTACTCGCGGACGAACCGGCCGCCCCGGCCCGAGGTGAGCAGCACCATCAGGTCGACGAAGGCCAGCCCCATCCCCCGCACGATCACCGGCTCTCCCGCGGGAACGCCGTCCAGGTCGAGGTCCGCCGCGTAGCCGGTGGGCAGGTAGCGCAGCCCCCCGCGCGCGGCCAGATCGGCCAGCGCGCTCTCCTCCCTCGTCGGCGTCACGTCGCCGTGTCCCTGGGCCAGGATCACCGCGTCGGCCTCGATCGTCCGGCCGTCGTCCAGCGTCACCGCCTGCCCGCCGGGGACGTCGGCGAGGTCGACGGCGCGGGCGGCGTGCACGTGCACCCGGACGCCGCGCGGGGCGTTCGCCACCGCCTGCCGGAAGACGTGGGAGAGGTAGCCGTTCTGTGCCGGGCGGGAGGCGAACCTGCCGGGGTCGCCGCCGAGCCACTCGGCCAGCGTGGGTCCGGGGCGGATCGGTCCCTCGCAGCGCACCGACTCGTCGGTGAAGAGCGTCACGTCGGCGGCGGCGGAGTTCATCCAGAGCAGGTCCGGCTGGTCGTGGCGCCAGACGCGCCCGCCGCCCGGCGGGTGGGGGTCGATCACGTGGACGTCCAGCGACGGCCAGCCGAGCAGGTCGGCGGCGTTGGCGCAGATGCGCTCCACCAGGCAGGTGCCCGTCGGCCCGGCGCCGACGACGGCGATCGAGGCGCTCATACGGCGGCTCTGCGGTGCGGCTGGTCCCAGTCGGCGTGCGACGGCTCGACCGGGATCCGCCAGGCGTCGGTCTCGCCCGACGTACGGGCGATGACGGCGAAGTCGGTGTTCTCGCGGAAGGCGGGGTGGGCGTACAGGTCCCTGGCGTAGGCCCACAGGTTGGGGAAGGCGGTCAGCGGGCGCTCGCTGATCCTCGCCGCCGGGTTGTCGCTCAGGTCGAAGCGGAGCAGGGTCGGCCAGAGCCGCACGTCCGCCTCGGTGATCCCCGAGCCGAACAGGAACCTGCGGTCGGCCAGGCGGGCGTCCAGCTCGTCCAGGAAGGCGACCACGGCCCCGCGCGCCTCGGTGTACGCGGTCTCGGTGGTGGTCGCCGCCACGCGGCCCGCCGCCGTGTTGACGATCTCGTAGATCCTCGTGTTGAGCTCGTCGATCTCCGGCCTGAGCTCCTCGGGGTAGAGGTCGGCCTCGGGGTCGCCGCCGAACCGGGTGGCCAGGTCGATCGTGATGTCGGGGAAGTTGTTGCTGACGATGCGGCCGGTCGTCCTGTCCCACAGGACCGGCACCGAGACGTGCCCGTCGAAGCCGGGCTCGGTCACCTCGTACGCCTGCCGAAGGATGGTGAACCCGTTGACCGGGTCGGCCCCGCGCCGCTCGCGGAACGCCCACCCGCGCCCGTCGCGCTCGTCGTCGACGTAGGAGAGCGAGACCGCGTCCTGGAGTCCCTTGAGGGAGCGCACGATGGCCGCGCGCTGCGCGTACGGACAGACGGCCGCGACGTAGAGGTGATAGCGCCCGGGCTCGGCGGGGAAGGCGGATGTGCCGATCCGCCCCTGGAAGGGGTAGCGCGGGCCGGGCCTGCCACCGGGCCGGTAGTGGCCGTGGGTGTCGAGGTCGACGGGGCTCGCGTGGTTCAGTGTGCTGGTCTTCGACATGTGGCGCTCCCGGCATGTCTCGGTGACCCTGGTTGAGGGGGTCCGCGCTTGCGGCACGCCCACCGTGCCGCCAGGTCTCCCCCGGAGGCACCCCGCCGCGGTGCGAGGGTTGCCGGTCAGCCAGCCGGGGCTTCTCACTGACGCTCTTAACCTATTTAGAAGGTAGGAAATACATAGATCTCTGTCAAGGCTTAGTGTCGTGGAATGTCCTATGAGAGCGTGAACGTGGTCTACCGCAAGTACGACGGATCACTGCACTGGCATCACCGCGGCCTGCTGCTCGGCGAGGACGAGCACGGGGTGTGGACGGGCTGCGTGGCCGACTCCAGTGGCCACAAGGGCGACGGTCCCGCGGTCCCCTGGCCGCATCCGTTCGTGATGCTCTTCCCGCGCGACGCCTGGTGGACGGCCGCCTTCAACGCCGCCCCGCACAAGCACGAGATCTACTGCGACGTCTCCACGGTGCCGGAGTGGAGAGACGGCGAGGTCACCATGGTCGACCTGGACCTCGACGTGATCCGGACCCGCCGGAACCTGCTGAAGGGCCGCCCGAGCAGGGTCTTCCTGGACGACGAGGACGAGTTCGAGGAGCACCGGGTCAAGTACGCCTACCCGACCGACGTGGTCGAGAACGCCCGAGCCTCGGCCGCCTGGCTGATGGAGGCCGTCACCTCCCGCACCGCCCCCTTCGGGGACGCGCCGCG
This sequence comes from Streptosporangium sp. LJ11, assembly GCF_051918945.1. NCBI lineage: Bacteria > Bacillati > Actinomycetota > Actinomycetes > Streptosporangiales > Streptosporangiaceae > Streptosporangium > Streptosporangium sp. LJ11. The sequence goes on along the minus strand of NZ_JBPXMB010000010.1, from coordinate 35,007 downwards.
CTGGCTCACCCTGGTCGGCTGAACCATGGGCGGGGGTGCCGGGGGTGGCGACCCCCACCGCCCCGGCACCCCCGCGACCTCAGCGGGCGCGGTGGCGGAACATCCTGGCGGAGAGGACCGCCGAGACCAGCAGGAAACCGCCGCACCAGGCCAGCGCCTTCCACGGGTCGCCCCCCACGGGCCGGTCGAGCAGCAGGCCGCGTACGGACTCGATGATCGGCGTGGCCGGCTGGTTCTCCGCGAACCCGTGCAACCACGCGGGCATGGTGTGCACCGGGACGAAGGCGCTGCTCGGGTAGGGCAGGAACATCACCAGGAAGGTGAAGGCGCCCGCGGCCTCCGGCGTCCTGGCCAGCAGGCCGACCAGGGCCGAGACGGCGGACATGGCCAGGACGAACACCACCAGGACGCCCACCGCCGCGGCCCAGCCGGACAGGCCCGCGTCCGCCCGGAAGCCGAGCAGGAACGCGACGGCGAACACGATGGCGAGCGAGGTGAGGTTGCGCACGGTGCTCGCGGCCACGTGCCCGCCCAGGAACGCCCCGCCGCCGACGTCCATCGACCTGAACCTGTCGACGATCCCCCGGCTCATGTCGTGGCTGACGGCGACCGCGGTCAGGGAGGCGCCGTAGGAGGCGCACATGACGAGGATGCCGGGGACGGCGTAGGTGACGTAGTCGGTGCCGGTCTGTATCGCGCCGCCGAACAGGTAGACGAACAGCAGCATGACCAGGACGGGCATCAGGAACGAGGTGAGCAGCGCGTCGAGGTTGCGCAGCGACAGGCGGACGGCACGGCCGGTCATCACCGGCCAGGCGGCGAGTTCAGACACCGGCCCGCTCCCTGTCCGTCAGCGCGAGGAACGCGTCGTCGAGCGTGGCGCCGCGCACGGTGAACCTCTCGACCGCCGAACGCCCCGGGTCCACCTCGTCCAGCAGGGCGCGGATCCCCGTGGCGCTCCCGTCGGTGGCCGCCCCGACGGTCAGCGTGGCGAGATCGGCGTGGAGGGCCCGCGCCCCGAGAAGGCGCGTCACCTCGGCGAACGACCGCGCGTCGGACAGGACGAGGTCCAGCCGCCAGGCGGCGACCCTCGCCTTGAGCTCGTCGGCGGTGCCCTCCGCCACCACCCGCCCGCCGTCGAGCAGCGCGATCCTGTCGGCCAGGCTGTCGGCCTCCTCCAGATACTGGGTGGTCAGGAAGACCGTGGTACCCGTGCCGGTGAGCTGGGTGATCACCTCCCACATCGCCTGCCTGCTCCGCACGTCGAGACCGGTGGTCGGCTCGTCGAGAAAGATCACCGACGGCGCGCCGACCAGCCCCGCGGCCAGGTCCAGCCGTCGCCACATGCCGCCCGAGTACGTGCCGACCCGCCGCCTCCCCGCCTCGACCAGGTCGAACCGCTCCAGCAGCTCGGCCGCCCTGCGGCGGGCCGCCGCGCGCGACAGACCGGACAGGCGGCCCATCATCCGCAGGTTCTCCTCGCCGGTCAGCAGCTCGTCGACCGCCGCGTGCTGGCCGGTCAGGCTGATGGCGCGGCGGACCCGGCGGCGGTCGCGCACGACGTCGAACCCGGCCACCGTGGCCCGCCCCGCGTCCGGCCTGACCAGCGTCGCCAGGGTGCGCACGGTCGTGGTCTTGCCCGCGCCGTTCGAACCGAGCAGCGCGTACACGCTGCCCCTGGCGACGCGCAGGTCGACACCGGTCAGGACGGCGACCCGGCCGTAGGACTTGGTGAGGCCGACGACCTCTATCGCTGGTTCCACTGCCCCTCCTGCGTATGGCGTACGCTCTACTGTTTATGGCATACGCGGTATTGCGTAAGGTATACACTCACGGGAAAGGACGGTCAAGCCCGGGAGCGCGATGGAAGTGCCGGAAAGCGTGGAGATCGCCTGGGGGCTGCGCGAGCGGCCCGGCAAGGGGCCCAAACGCACCCTGAGCCTGGAGCACATCGTGGAGGCGGCCCTGCGCGTGGGCTCCGCGGAGGGACTCCCCGCGGTCTCGATGAGCAAGATCGCCGCCGAGCTCGGCGTCTCCACGATGGCGCTCTACCGCTACGTCACCTCCAAGGGCGACCTGCTCATGCTCATCACGGACGCGGTGCTCGGCCCTCCTCCCCCGCTTCCGGAGCCGGGCGACGACTGGCGCCGGGGCGTCCACCGGTGGGCCGCCGCCATGCGCGCCTCCCTGCAGAGGCACCCCTGGTCGTTGCGCATCCCCATCACCGGCCCGGGGATCATGCCCAACCACGTCGCCTGGCTGGAGGCCGGGCTGCGCTGCCTGCGCGGCACCGGACTCGACCCGGACACGAAGCTGGCGGCGCTGCTGCTGGTCAACGGCTTCGTCAGGACCGAGGTGGCGCTGCTGGCCGACCTCCAGGACGCCTTCGACGCCTCCCAGGTCACCGACGAGGAGGCGCTGTCCGGCTACGCCCGGTCACTCGCCAGGCTCACCGACGCCGAGCGCTTCCCCGAGATCCACGAGCTTCTCGAAGCCCGGGTCTTCGACATGTCGGGCGGTCCCGACGACGAGTTCGCCTTCGGCATGGACCGCATCCTCGACGGCGTCGCGGTGCTCGTGACCGGAAAACCGCCCGCCTGATCCGGAACGGCCTCGCACCCCTCGCACCCCTCGCGCCGGAAGCCGCCCCGGCCCGGCGGCCCGGCGGCGTCCCGCGCTCGACGGCGTCCGGCGCTCGACGGAACGGAAGGCCGCCGGCCTCGCCCGCGAAGAAGCCCAGGGGCCGCGGAGGACTACAGGGGCGGGAAGCCGGGCGCGCGGCGCTCGACGAAGCTGGCGACGCCCTCGACGAAGTCCGACCGGCCGAAGGACTCGGCCATCAGACGCGTCGCGGCCGACTCCGACGCCTCCAGGCTCTGCTGCCAGTCACCCCAGACCTGACGCTTGATCACGGCCATCGAGGCCGGGGAACTGTACGTCGCCAGCTCGCGGGCGTAGGCCAGCGTCTCCTCCATCAGCCTCTCCCCCGGCACCGACCGGCCGGCCAGGCCCAGCTCGTACGCCTCGGCGCCGGTGAAGGTGCGGCCCGACAGCAGCAGGTCCATGGCCCTGGCCTGACCGGCCAGCCGGGGCAGGACCCACGACATGCCGTACTCGGCGATCAGGCCGCGCCGGGCGAAGGCGGTGGTCCACTTGGCCTCGGCGGCGGTGAAGACCAGGTCGCAGAGCAGGGCGTGGACCATGCCGAGCCCGGCGCAGGCGCCGTTGACGGCGGCGATGATCGGTTTGCGGATCGTGGTCGGGAAGGTGGTGGGGCGCGGGTCGGGCCGCCCCGCGTAGGAGCCGTCCTGCAGGGCGGTGAGCGTCCGGAAGTCCGCACCGGCGCAGAAACCCCGCCCCGCGCCGGTGACCACGATCACCCGGACCTCGGGGTTCTTCTCGGCCTCGGCCAGCTGGTCGAAGTAGCGGCGGCCCATCTCGTCGGTCCAGGCGTTGAGCCGGTCCGGGCGGTTGAACGTCAGCGTCAGCACGCCCCGCTCGATCGACGACAGCACCAGATCGACCATCCCGCATCCCCTCGGAAGCCCGTCGGGGCTCTCCGCCCGGAGAGCCACAGAATATCGTTCTACACCTTTTCCCTCTCCGGCGTCAGCATGTGCGAGCGGACCAGATCCTCGACCGTGGCACGCAGGCCGAGGAAGGAGGAGGTGCGTTTGACCGTGAGGGCCCGGTAGGCGGGCAGGTCGATCGGGACCTCGGCGGCGACCCTGCCGGGACCGCAGGCGAAGACGAGCACCCGCTGGGCGAGCAGGACGGCCTCCTCCACGTCGTGGGTGACCATCAGCACCGTCGTGCCCGTGTCGCGCCACACCTCGCGCAGGAAGAGCTGCATGTCCTCCTTGGTCTGTACGTCCAGCGCCCCGAAGGGCTCGTCCAGCAGCAGCACGGCCGGCTCGCACGCCAGCGCCCTGGCGATCGCCACCCGCTGGCGCTGCCCGCCGGACAGCTGCCGGGGCAGCGCGCCCGCCAGGGACGACAGCCCGACCTCGCCGAGATACCAGCGGACCCGCCGCTCCCTGTCCGCCCGGGAGATCGGCAGCAGCCGCAGCCCGAAGGCCACGTTCTCGGCGACGGTGAGGAAGGGGAACAGCGCGCCCGACTGGAAGACCAGCCCGCGCTCGGGCCCGGGGCCCGTGACGGGTGCCCCGTCGAGCGAGATGGATCCCGCGCTCGCCGGGGTGAGCCCGGCGATCAACGACAGCAGCGTCGACTTGCCGGAGCCGCTCGCCCCGACCACGCACACGAACTCGCCCGGCTCCATCGACAGGTCGATGCCGTCCAGGACGCGCGTGGTGCCGTAGTCCTTGGCCACACCGCTCAGCACGAGGGTCATGCCGCCCACCTTCCGGAACGGTCACTCGGCACTCGTGACGTGGACCTCACACCACCCACCTCCCGAGACGGTCGCGCAGGACGCGCAGCGCGACGTCGATCAGCAGGCCGACGACCCCGATCACGATGAGCACCGCGAAGATCTTGTCGGTCTGCAGGAACCGCTGGGCCCGGACGATCCGGTAGCCGAGCCCCGACTCGGCCGCGATGAGCTCGGCCACCACCACGAAGTTCCACGCGGCGGCGGCGTTGATCCGCGCCGCGTCCACGACCGCCGGGAGCGCGTACGGCCAGGTCACCTTCCTGAGGATCTCACCGCGCCGGGCGCCGAGGGTGGCCGCGGCCTGGCCCAGCTCGCCGGGCACCCGCCGTACGGCGTCGGCGACCATCAGCGTGTTGAAGAACACCACGCCCAGCACGAGGATCGCGATCTTGGAGGGCTCGCCGAGGCCCAGCCAGATGATCAGCAGGGGGATGAAGGCGGCGGCCGGCATGTAGCGGAGCAGGCCGACGACCGGTTCCAGCAGCGCCAGCGCCACGGCCGAGGTGCCCATGGCGACGCCCAGCGGCACCGAGATCAGCACCGCCAGCCCGAACCCGGCACCGACCCTGCCGAGGCTGGCGAGGGTGTCGTCGACCAGCTGTCCGGTGCCCAGCATCTCCGCGAACGCCTCCAGGACGGCCAGCGGGGAGGGCAGGAAGGTGGGATCCACCAGGTCCGCCGTGCTGACGGCGGCCCAGAGGGCGAGCGGGAACAGCACCGAGGCCGCCCGCAGGCCCCAGCGGGCCCGGACGGACGGGCCCTGCCCGCCGGATCGGCCTTTCCCGGGGAATCGGCCTTTCGCGGCGGACCGGTCTTTCCCGCCGGACGGGTTCCCGCCGGACAGGCCGGAACCAGAGCCGGGGCGCCGTCCCCGAAGGCGTCCCGGCCGGACCGGGCGCCGGGGCAGCGGCTCCCAGTCCTGCCGCCCCGCGCCGGGAGACGCGACGGGCTCCGTGGTCCGCGCGCTCATGAGGGCCTCGACCTTCCGGGTGGCGAGCAGGGCGAGCCGGACCCGCCCTGGCAACAACCGGTCGTCGCCCGGCGTCGTCTCCATGTCGGCGCTCCCGCTCTCGCAGCTCTCACGGCTTGCGGCTCCTGACGGATCACGGCTTGAGACTCCTGACGAACTTCGGCTCGAACAGGCCGTCCAGCGAGGGCTCGGTGTCGGCCAGGCCCGAGTCGACGAGGAACTTCGCGATCAGGGCGGCCTGGTGGCCGAGGCGATCGCCGGTGTCACCCGGTTCGAAGGCGGCGAGGTTGTCCTCCAGGGAGAAGATCGTGGTCCCCGCGTCGTAGCTCGCGTAGTCGGCCTCGCTCACCCCCGCCCGCCTGGCCATGATCGCGGTGGCGTCGGCCTTGTTGGCGGCGATCCACTCCAGGGTCTCGAACCAGGTCTTCACCAGCGCCTGCACCTCCTGCGGCCGCTCGGCGACCAGTGAGGTCGCCACCACCAGATGGTCGGGGACGGCCCCGGGGAAGTCCTTGGAGGTGGCGATCGCCGTCGAACCGGGCAGCTCCAGGGCGGTGGTGGTGAAGGGTGCGAACACGCCGACCGCGTCCACCTGGCCCGCCTTGAAGGCCGCGGCGGCGGCGTCGGTCGGCAGCGGCTTGAAGGTGACGTCCTTCTCGGTCAGCCCCGCCTTCCGCAACGCGAGCAGCAGCAGGTAGTGGTCGACCGTCCCCTGCTCGGCCGCGACGGTCTTCCCCTTCAGGTCGGCCACCGTGGAGACGCCGGACCTGGCGATGATCTGGTCGTTGCCGGTGGAGTTGTCGTTGACCAGCACGATCGTCTGCTTCGCCCCGCCGGACACCGAGGCGATGGTGTCGTTGAGCGTCTGGCTGTTGGCGTCGACGTTGCCGGTGGCCAGCGCGGTCAGGCTGTCGGTGTAGCTGTCGAAGTACTTCAGCTCGACCTCGAGGCCGTTCTTGGCGAACAACCCCTTCTCCTGGGCGACCTGCCAGGGAAACCAGCCGGGCCAGGCGGAGAAGCCCAGCGTGAGCGTCTTCTTCCCGCCGGGGGCGGCGGGCTCGGCGGCCCCTCCCGGGGTGGACGCGCACGCCGCGCAGGCCGCGAGCAGGCAGAGCGGGACGAGCAGGCGAAGCGAGAGCGGCGACCGGGGCGACCGAGGCCGGGGGAACGAGGGGAACGAACCGAGCGGGCCGAGCGCACGGGACGAACGCCGCGAACCGAACAGGCCGAGTGAGCGGAGGGTGACGAGCGGGCGGCGGAGCATCAGGAGGCTCCCTTCCTCGCGGGCAGGTGCCCGGAACGGACCAGGCAGCCGAGGGTGTCGCAGATGACGCGGGTGGCGATCAACGAGGTGATCTCCGCGTTGTCGTAGGGCGGCGAGCACTCCACGACCTCGATCCCGGCCAGCGGCGCCGCGTCGGCGATGATCTGGATGAACTTCAGGACCTCGCGCGGCAGGAAGCCTCCGGGTTCCGGCCAGCCGGTGCCGGGGACGAACGCGGCGTCCAGGCAGTCGACGTCGAAGGAGAGCCACACGGCCTCGGCGTCCTTCCAGGCGACCTCCAGCGCGCGCTCGGCCGCCGCCTCGATGCCCATCTCCACGCAGTCGGTGACCGTCATGATCGTGGTGCCGCGTTCGCGGCCGACCTTCACCCCCGGCCGGGGCGCCTGCCAGCCGCCGATGCCGATCTGCACCAGGTTCTGCGGCGGCACGTTGGGGATGTCGGTCGCGTGGAACCACGGCGTGGTGTGCATGCGCTCGTCGAGGTCGGTCTCCTGGGTGTCCACGTGCCGGTCGAAGTGGATGATCCCGAGATTGCCCGACAGATGCTCGGCCACGCCGCGCACGGTCGGGTACCCGATGGAGTGGTCGCCGCCCAGGACGACCGGGAAGGCCCCGCTGGAGTAGACGTGCGAGACGGCCTTGGAGATCTGGTCGAAGGTCTTCTCGATGTTGCCGGGAATGGTGAACACGTCCCCGAGATCGGCCATCGTGATCGACTCGCGCAGGTCCACCCCCAGCTCGAAGCTGTAGGGCCCGTACAGGGCGGAGATCTTCCTGATCCCCTGCGGGCCGAAGCGGGTGCCCGAGCGGTAGGTCGTGCCGCCGTCGAACGGCGCGCCCAGGATCGCCACGTCGTACTCCCCGCAGCGCCGCACGTCCTCGACGTACGGGGCCTTGAGGAAGGTGTTGATCCCCGCGAAGTGCGGCAACTCTCCCCGGGAGAAGGTCGGGATGCGCCGGTCGACGATGGAGTCGGCGCCCTGCAGGCCCACCTCCAGGGCCCAGGCGACCTCGCGTTCCCAATTGGTGGTGGGCAGTTCGGCCTCGCGCTCGACGGCGAAGCGGGCCTCGGGGCCGTACCGGCCGGGCCCCGAGGGGGCCGCGCCGGAAGGACCCTGGCGGGCGGGGTCGGAAGCGGACGGGTGCCAGTGCATGGAGCTCCGATCAGCTCGGAACCCGGCCGGAGGGCAGCCGGGATCGGCCGGCCTCCCGGGCTTTTGTCCCGCCGTGGAACGGCCGCGTGGCCGCCTGCACCTCTCGGACCAGTCCCGCGCCGACGCCGTACGACCTCACGATCGTGGCGCGCGGCGTCGGCGGCGGCGGAACCCTAGGTGCGCCCCACCATGAGGTGGGTCACTGCAAGTGCATCGCCGGTACGTTTCCTCCGGATTAACCCCCCGTTGCAGTCCGGTGACCGAGTGAACGCTCCATGGAGTCCGGATGGTGGACGAAGTTCGGCGACAGCAGCCGGTCCTCGTAGTAGCGGTGGAAGACCGGCGTGGCCGAGGAGGACATGGGGGGAACGATCCAGGTCCAGTCGGCCGGGCAGACCCGTCCCTCCCTCTCCTCGCGTTCGAGATGCATCAGGAAGTGCCTGGACTCGGTGTGGTGGTCCGTCATCGTCACCCCCGCCCGCTCGAAGGAGTGCAGGACGGCCACGTTCAGTTCCACCAGCGCGTGGTCCCGCCAGAGCGAGCGGTCGCTTTCGGTGTCCAGTCCCATGCGCCGGGCGATCAGCGGCATCAGGTCGTAGCGGTCGGTGTCGGCCAGGTTGCGGGCGCCGATCTCGGTACCCATGTACCAGCCGTTGAACGGGGCCGCCCGGTAGCAGATCCCGCCGATCTCCAGGCACATGTTCGAGATGACCGGCACCGCGTGCCAGCGCAGTCCCAGCTGCTCGAACCACGGGTGGGTGGGGTGCGAGAGCGCGACCTCCAGCACGGCGTCGCCGGGGATCGTGGACAGCAGCGGCGGCCCGTCCCCCACCGAGACCGCCAGCGGGAGAACGTCGAAGGGACTTCCGGGACCGCCGGGCCAGCCGAACTCGCGCAGCATCGCGGTGAAATCGGTGTAGCGGGGGTCACCGACGACAGAGCCGTCCTCCATCGCGTACCCGGCGTAGCGGATGAGCTGCTCGTTCCAGATCCGCGGCCCCGGGGCCCCCGGCCGGTCCTGCGGGAAAACGGTGATCGTCGGGCGGATCCGGCGACTCGGCGCCGCGTCCCGCAGGTGGTTCACGCACTCGACGGCGACCCCCTCGGCCGTGGTGACGTGCCGCCGGTCGCGCACCCGCAGCGAGCGCCAGTACAGGCGTCCGATGCACCTGCCGCTGTTGCGCCAGGCCACCCTGGCGCCGAAGATCAGCTCGCCGGGAGTGTGCGTGTACGTCCCGGTCCTGGCGATCTCCTGCCGGACCTCGCGCAGGCGCTCCCGCAGTACTCCCGCCCCGGGATTCTCCGTGTGGAACAGCTCGAGGTAGTCCTCGGCCGCCGCCACGTCGACCGGGGGCACCTCGGGGACACCACCGAGGATCCCGGGGACCCCGAGAACGTCAGGGACGCCGGGGACGTCATAGATCGGATCCGGCGCACGCCGCCGGGACCTTCGCCAGGTCAGCACAGAAAAAACCACCAATTGTGGCTCACGGGCACGACGACCGTTCCGGGCGGCGCGGTGCCCTGAACGCGGCGGCCCTTCCCCGCTGCGATCGCTGTTGTCCGCGGCAACCGCGCATCGGCTCACTCGCCGCGATCAGGGCGGCACCGGGCGCGGCGTTCCTCATTTTCTGTGATTCACCGTGGTTTGTCCGGCGAATCGCGACGCGAGAGGCCACCTGAATCGGAACGAGAGACGACGAAGGCCCCGGAAGCGGGGCTTCCGGGGCCTTTCGACTGGCTCCCGCGATAGGACTCGAACCTATAACCTGCCGGTTAACAGCCGGCTGCTCTGCCGATTGAGCTACACGGGATTGCGCTTTGCGCTGGTCGGACCGGGTGTTCCCCGTTCCTTGCGGCGCAGGAATAGATTAGCGCACTCCATGGGTGTGTGTCGCATCGATACTCCGGGGTAGGTGCGAGACGAGGCGATCCGCGAGTGATCACAGGACAGGGTCCGCGGAACATGCTTGTGGAGGTGGACATGCGTTATCGACTGATGCTCGGGCTGGGATTCGCGGTCGGCTACGTCCTGGGGAGCCGTGCCGGCCGGGAACGTTACGAACAGATCAAGGGGCTGGCCCAGCGGATCTCCGACAACCCCACCGTGCAGGAGACGGCCGGCCTGATGGGCGCCAAGGTCTCCAAGGCGACGGGCGTGGCCAGGACCAAGGTGAGCGACGTGGCCAGGAACCGGTTGCCGTTCCTGCGCTCCGCCAACGGCTGGCACGGCGACGAGCACGACGACACGGGCACCGGCTGGCCGGAAAACCAGAGGACCAACGCGCCCTACTGATCTTTCCAGCCGCCCCGTCGGCACTCACGGGCCGGGAACGGCCCGCCGGTGCGAAAGGCCCCTCCAGGGGCCTTTCGCGTGTCCGGGGCCGATCTTCACCCACTCCCGGGCCCACCCGGAAACCCGGCTTCTTCGAGAACCCGGTTCGTACGGGAGCCCGGCTCACCCGGAAACCCGGCCCGTACCGGAACATAGGTCCTCATACCGAAATGGGAAGTTTCAGCCGGTTCAGCCGATCGGCCCCGGGCGGCCCGGCTCCGGCGTCTCAGACGCCGAAGCTCCGGCGTGTCTCCTCGAGCGCCTGTTCCGCGAGGGCGCGCAGGCCGGGATCTTCCGGATCGAGACCGGCGTCGAAGACGAACTCCCAGATCAGCCGGTCGGCGTCGGTCTTCCTCGCCACCAGCCGCACCCCTCCTCGCGCGTCCAGCGGAACGTACTGGTTGACCACGATCGAGGCGGTCACCCGCTCCCGCACGGCCTCGGGGATCCGGCCGGGCTCGGGCAGCAGCGCCCGGTGCGACCGCCCGTCGGTGGTGCCGACCGTCAGCCCCTCCTCGTCCCACACCCCGCGATCCACCTGGAACCAGGGCAGGCGTTCACCGCCCAGGTAGAGGGCCTTGTCCGCGGCGATCACGTAGCCGTCGGGCCCCTCGGCGTAGACGAGCACCCGGTCACCCGGAGCGAGGGCCGCGCGGACCTCGGAGGGCATGCGATTGAAGAGCTTCACCGTTCCACGGTATCCGCCAGCAGGTCGAGGGTGAGCGCGGCCGACCAGGAGAAGTCCCTGCTGCCCCGCCCGCTGCCGTCGAAGGGGTCGAAGCACTCGCGGAAGCCCGCCTGCCGCACGAGGCGCAGGGTGCCCGAGCCGAGCAGCCGCACCAGTCCCGGCAGATCGTGCGCGCCCGCCGCCCGCCGCAACAGCCAGTTGGTGTTCACCCAGGACGGCCCGCGCCAGTAGCAGGACCGGTCGAACTGCTGGGCGCGGATCTCGCAGCTCGGCACCGGGTATCCGGCGGCTCCCATGAAGCGAGCCGACTCCAGCACCCTCACCAGCTCCGCGACCCGGTCGGCGGGCATCTCCCGGTCGAGCATCGGCCCGAAACAGCCGACCGTGCAGACGGGGCTGAGCCGCCCGCCGCGCAGGTCGCGGGCGCGGAAGACGCCGTCGTCCCAGAGGCGTTCCAGCAGCGCCGCACGGATCCGCTCCGCCGCCTCCCGGTACGGGCCCGCGTCCGCGCCCGCCACCGGGGCCAGCTCGGCGAGGGCCTGGCAGGAGGCGAGCCAGATCCCGTTGAACATCGGGTCCTCGACCGCGAACGGGTGCTCGTCCCGCAGGTAGGCCGGATCGTAGCCGGAGTCCCGGTAGGCCAGGACGAGGGCCATGTAGCGGTCGTGGCGGCTGTCGGGATGCCACTCGGGGGGCTCCTCGCGCCGGTGGTAGGCGTGGCGCACCGGGGGCAGCGCCTCCAGCGGCGCGTCCCAGGCGGGGCTGTCGTCCATCCCGGACTCCCACGGGTGCACGATCGCGGCCAGCCCTCCCCCGCCGAGGTCCCTGGACGCGGCGAGGTAGTCGTGCTGGGCGGCCAGCATCGGGTAGATCCGCCGTACGAGGGCGACGGCCGTGTCCCGGTCGGCCGCGTGCCGCCATATCCACCACAGGGCCAGCGCGTGCAGCGGCGGCTGCGTCAGCCCGGAGGTGCACACGGCGTTGGGAGAGGCCGGATGGTCCGGGGAGCGCCAGACCGAGGGGCCGGGGAAGTAGCCCTCCGCGCGGACGGGGCGGAAGACGATGTGCGGCACCATCCCGGTGCCCCACTGCCCCGCCAGCAGGCTGATCAGCTCGGTTCCGGCCCTGCGGGTGTCCCAGCGGGCCAGGCCCATCGCGACGAAGGTGGAGTCCCAGTTCCACTGGTGGGGGTAGAGGCCGGGCGCGGGGACGGTCGCGGACCCCGTCCAGTTCGCGTCGAGCACGGACCACGCCTCGCGCCCGAGCGCGGCGTCGTCGACCGCCGCTCGCGACTCCATTCGCCCAGTCTGCGCCTGTATCGGTCAGGAGAACAGCCCGGCCTGCCTCGAATGCGCCGAAGAGGGGCGCGGCACGGCCCCAGGAACGGCGCGGGCCCCGGGAACGGAGGTTCCACGACGATCACAACAGGCCCCGCGCAACGGCGCGGGCCCCGGGAACGGAGGTTCCCGGGGCCCGCGCCGTGTGGCTCCTCAGTCGAGGTAGTCGCGAAGCATCTGCGCCCTCGTCGGGTGCCTGAGCTTGGCGAGGGTCTTCGACTCGATCTGCCGGATGCGCTCGCGCGTCACGCCGAACTCCCTGCCGACCTCCTCCAGGGTCCGGGGATGCCCGTCCGCGAGCCCGAAGCGCAGCTGGATGATGCGCTGCTCGCGATCGGAGAGGGTCGCGAGGATGTCGTCGAGCTGGTCCTGCAGCATGATGAAGGCCGCCGCCTCCATCGGCACCACCGCGTCCGCGTCCTCGATGAAGTCTCCGAGGTCGGAGTCCTCCTCGCCGATCGGCGACTGGAGGGAGACCGGCTCCTGGGCGATCCGCTGGATCTCGATCACCCGATCGATCGGCAGGTCCATCTCCATCGCGATCTCCTCGGGCGCGGGCTCGCGGCCGAGGTCCTGGTGGAGCTGGCGCTGGACCCGTACCAGCTTGTTGATCGTCTCGACCATGTGCACCGGAATCCGAATGGTGCGCGCCTGGTCCGCGATGGCCCTGGTGATCGCCTGGCGAATCCACCAGGTGGCATATGTGGAGAACTTGTAGCCCTTGGTGTAGTCGAATTTCTCGACCGCCCGGATGAGGCCGAGGTTGCCCTCCTGGATGAGATCCAGGAACAGCATCCCGCGTCCCACATATCTTTTGGCGATTGACACGACCAGCCGCAGATTGGCCTCGATCAGCCGCTGCTTGGCCCGCGTGCCCTGCCAGGCGAGCTCCTTGAACTCCGGGAAGACCAGACGCGAGACGACGCTGGTCAGCTTGTCCTCGGCGAACAGGCCCGCTTCGATGGACTTGGCGAGCTCCACCTCCTCCTCGGCCGTGAGCAGGGGCACGCGACCGATCTCCCGCAGGTAGATGCGGACAAGATCGCTGGTCGGGGCCCTTTTCCCGACATCCTCCTCATCGGGCCGGACGGGCTCCTCGTCGCCCTGGGGCTCGAGGACCTCCACTCCGTGCTCGGCGAGCATGCGGACGACGCGTTCGAGCGCGTCGGACGGCAGCTCGGACTTGTCGAGAGCGGCGGCCACGTCATCGACCGTGACGCTTCCGCGCTCCCTTCCCTTCGTAACGAGGTCGGCCACCTGGTCTACCGATGGCGGCCCACTTGGCAGCACCGATGCACCCACGGGAGACAGTCTGCTGTATTGGGTCCCCTAAATGGCAGACCTATTTTTGTCACCGGAGGTAAGGCCGCGATCATTATCGGATCGAGACCTTATTCGGGTTTGGTGGAAACATCCCGCGGATATTAATGCCAATTACGCCGTCAGCTCCCGGCGGCACGATCCCTGAGCACCCGCCGCTGCTGTTCCAGCGCGACCAGTTCTCCGAACAGCCGGTTGTACTCCTGCTGCTCGTCGACCGGGTTCGTCCGCTCCATCCTCGACTTGAGCCGCTCGATGGCCCGCGCCACCGAGACGAGCTCCAGGGCCGCCAGCATGGCCGAGGCGTAGCGCTCCTCGCTCGCCAGGTCGGCGCGCAGCTCCTCCACGGCGAACCGGGTGACGACCCCGCGCAGGGCGTCCTCGGCCCCGCCGAGCAGCAGGTCGACCCACTCTCGCCCGCCCTGCCCCGCCGTGGCGGTGCCGCCGGAGCCGACGATCAGCCGGTAGAGGGCCGCGTGCTCGGGAAGCGTGAACGCCTCTGCTCCCAGCGCCTCGAAGGCCGGGCCGAGCAGCGCGGGACGCTGCACGGCCAGCCGCAGCACCTCCGCCTCGGTCCGTACGCCGGGATCGGTGAGGTCGGCGACCTTGCGGGGCCCCGCGGGGCGCTGCTGGGCGCGCGGCTGGGCCGCCGCGGAGACCTCGGTGATCCGGTCGAGGACGAACTGCTCGTTGTTGAAGCCCAGCCACCGGTCGAGGTCGACGGCGTACAGCCGGCGCAGGGACCTGTCCTTGATGCCGGCCACGATCGGGGCGGCGGCGTCGAGGGCGGAGAGCCGCCCCTCGTTGGTGCTCGCGTCGTAGCGGGAGATCACGCTGCGGATGGCGAACGCGAACAGCGGCTCCCGACCGGCGATCAGGTCGCGCACGGCCGCCTCGCCGTGCCTGATGCGCAGGTCGCACGGGTCGAGGCCGTCGGCCTGCACGGCGACGAAGGTCTGGGTGACGAACTTCTGCTCGTCGGCGAAGGCGCGCAGGGCCGCCTTCTGGCCCGCGGCGTCACCGTCGAAGGTGAAGATCACCTCGCCGCGCGACCCCGACTGGTCGAGCAGCAGCCGCCGGAGCACCTTGATGTGCTCCTCGCCGAACGCGGTGCCGCAGGTGGCCACCGCCGTCGGCACGCCCGACAGGTGGCAGGCCATCACGTCGGTGTAGCCCTCGACGATCACGGCCTGGGAGCGCTTGGAGATCTCGCGCTTGGCCAGGTCGACGCCGTAGAGGACCTCGCTCTTCTTGTAGAGCGGACTTTCCGGGGTGTTCAGGTATTTAGGCCCGTCTTCGGCATCGTTCAATTTCCGTGCGCCGAAACCGATGACGTCGCCGGTTATGTCGCGGATGGGCCAGACCAGCCGTCCCCTGAAGCGGTCGATGGGGCCGCGCCGCCCCTCCTTGGCCAGCCCGCCCTTGATCAGCTCCGCGGTGGTGAAGCCCCGCGCCATCAGGTGCCGTGAGAGGGCCTCCCACTCGGCCGGGGCGTATCCGACGCCGAAGCGCTCGGCGTCGACCCGCTCGAACCCGCGCTCCGACAGGAACCTGCGCCCGATCGCGGCGTCGGGGGCGGACAGTTTCGAGACGTAGAACTCCGCCGCCGCCCGGTGGGCCTCGATCAGGCGGATGCGCTCGCCCTGCTCGCGCCCGGGGACGTAGCCGCCCTGCTCGTAGCGGAGCTGGACGCCGGCCCGGTTGGCCAGCCGCTCGACCGCCTCGCCGAACGACAGATGCTCCAGGCGCCGGACGAAGGTGATGACGTCACCGCCCTCGGCGCAGCCGAAGCAGTACCAGTAACCCCGGGTGGGGGTCACGTTGAAGGACGGGCTCTTCTCCTCGTGGAAGGGGCAGAGCCCTTTCAGGTTGCCGCCGCCCGCGTTGCGGAGCTGGATGTGCTCGCCCACGATGTCGGCGATCGGCGAGCGCTCCCGTACGAGCGCGATGTCCTCATCACTGATCCGGCCTGCCACGCCGCGAGTCTAGTCCGGCCCCCCGACAGGTCGGGGCGACGAGTGCGCCCGCCCTCGCCGCGATCTTCCGGCAGGCCGGGGCGCTACTGCCGAGACGGGAGGGACAGGAGGAACGATGACTTTCCCGAAGTGGTCGTGACCAACCAGGACGTCGGTTACAAAGGTAAAGGCGGATTCTCGATAATGTACGCGGGTGGAGATCATGCGATCGGGGCATATAGCACGATTGGCCGCTGTGACCGGCGCGGTGCTCGTCACCGGAGCCTGCGCGTCGCCCGGCGGGGTTGCGGGCATCGGCACGGCGGCTCCGACCCCCGGGACGGAGTCCGCGGCCGGGTCACCGGCCTCGTCGGTCACCGCGACCATACCCGAGGCGACCCCGACCCCGGCCCCCCGGACCGCGGTCGACCGCCCCAAGGCCGACCCGCCGGTTCGGGTCCCGCCGCCGAAGGTCTCCAAGCACACCTACGCCTTCCCGGTGAAGGGCTGCTCGGTCACCTACGAGAGCAGGCTCCTGGTGCTGCCCAAGACCACGATTTGGGCCGGCAAGGGCTGCTCGTTCGTCTCGCCGGTGAACGGCGTGGTCGACGAGGTCAACACCAAGAACCGGTGGAAGCCCTCCACCGACCGCGGCGCCGACCGGGAGGGCCGGTTCGTCACGGTCATCGGCGACGACGGCGTGCGCTACCTCGGCGGCCACCTGGACAAGGTCGCCCTGGGGATCAGGCCGGGACTGCGCGTCAGCGCCGGTCAGGTCCTGGGCCAGATCGGCAACTCGGGCAACGCCCGCTCGACCGCCAGCAACCTCTACTTCGCGATCTCCTGGAAAACCTCCCCCTCGATGTGGTGGGTGCGCCGGGGCATGGTCAAGCCCTGGAACTACCTGGACGCCTGGCTGAAGGGCAACCCCACGCTCTCCCCCAGGGAGGAGATGCAGGCCGTGATGAACCAGACCGGCGCGGCTCCCCGGTGCTTCACCCTGTGCGCGTCGAAACCGCAGCCGACGAAGAAGCCCACCAGGAAGCCGAAGCCGCCGGAGCCGGAGCAGATCCCGCTGGGCGGCACCGGCACCCTGGCCCCGGGAACGTGACACGGCGGCCCGCGACAGGCTCGTCCACGACACCGCCCGGTACGGGGCACCGGGCCTCGTGGAGGGGCGCCGGGCCGGCCCAGGGAACGTGACACGGCCCGGTCAGCGGGCCGCCAGGGCGCGGTGCCAGGCGACGGCGGAGGTGTCGGTGAGCGAGGCGATCTGGTCGACGACCACGCGGAGCCGGCCGCCGTCGCCGCCGGCCCTGGCGAAGGCGGGCCTGAACGCGGGCTCCAGGGTGCCGGGGGCGCCCAGCATGATGTGGTGGGCCAGGTCGTGGATCAGCTCGCGCTGCCTGGCCTGGTTGGCGTTGTGCGCGTCGCTCGCCATCACGTAGTGGGCCGTGACCCCCTTGAGCAGCGCGCACTCCAGCCGGGTGGCCCTGGGCACGATCAGGTCGGCGCTGTAGCGGCCGGCCGCCGGCCCGTACGCCTCGCGGGTGGCGACCTCCGCGGACTTGCAGAAGTGGCCGATGAGCGAGCTGGTCAGCCCCTTGATCGCGGCGAGGTCGGCGAGTGAGCGGTCGAAGTGGCGGGGCCAGAGCGGCTGGGTGATCAGGCGTCCGAAGAGGTCCTCCAGCTCGCCGGGCTCGGCGTCGGGGGCGTACCACTCGCGGGTGGTCGCGCAGACGTCGCGGCGCTCGGCGGGATCGCGCATCGCCTCCAGGACCACGCCGCCGGAGTGCAGGGCGTCCTCCAGGTCGTGTACGGAGTAGGCGACGTCGTCGGCCCAGTCCATGATCTGGGCCTCGAAGCTGACCTGTCCCTCCGGCGCGCCCTCCCTGATCCACTCGAAGACCGTCGTGTCGTCGTCGTAGACGCAGTACTTGGCGCCTCTCTCGCGGGTCCACGGGTATTTGACGGCGGCGTCCAGGGAGGCGCGGGTGAGGTTGAGCCCGGCACTGCGGCCGTCCTCGGTGACGACCTTGGCCTCCAGCCGGGTCAGCAGGCGCAGGCTCTGCGCGTTGCCCTCGAAGCCTCCGCACCCGGCGGCGAGCTCGTTGAGCGCCGTCTCCCCGTTGTGGCCGAACGGCGGGTGGCCGAGGTCGTGGGCCAGGCAGGCGGTCTCCACCAGGTCGGGGTTGCGGCCGAGGGTCTCCCCCATCTCGCGGCCGATCTGCGCGCACTCCAGGGAGTGGGTCAGGCGGGTGCGGGGGATGTGCTGGCCACTGCCGAAGGTCTCCCCCGGGCCGACGACCTGGGTCTTGGCGGCGAGCCTGCGGAGCCCGGCGCTGTGCAGCACCCGTGCCCGATCGCGCTCGAACGGGCTTCGGCCGGGGTTGCCGGGCGGTTCCGGCACCCACCTGGCCTGATCGTGTTCGTCATAGCCATGCATAAGTGCACTGATTTTATCCGCGAAAGGGCCCTGCCATGCCGAACGGCGGGAAAACACCTGGTCACCGGGCGCGTGCCGCCGTTCCCCACCCGTACGAGCGGCCCGTCGGGGGAGGCCCGCCAGGAGCGCGACCGCGCTGGCGTGGCGCGTACCGGGCCCGCGGCCGCCCCGGTGAGGGTGGGGCGGGCCGCGGGGACCGGCTCCGCGGGGCGTCGTCTCCGGTGGTGCCGGAGCGCCTCGCGAAGTGGGCGGGGGTCAGCGGGTGTCGGAACCGCCGCACACCAGGGTGGCGCGGGCGGCCTCCAGCCGGGCGACCGGGATGCGGAACGGCGAGCAGGACACGTAGTCGAGACCGGCCTGGTGACAGAAGTGGATCGAGTCCGGGTCGCCGCCGTGCTCGCCGCAGATGCCCAGCTTCAGGTCGGGACGGGTCGCGCGGCCCTGCTCGACGGCGATCTCGACGAGCCTGCCGACGCCGTCGCGGTCCAGGGTCTCGAACGGGGAGACGCCGAAGACGCCGAGCTCCAGATACTTGGCGAAGAAGGCCGCCTCGACGTCGTCCCTGGAGAAGCCCCAGGTCATCTGGGTCAGGTCGTTGGTGCCGAAGGAGAAGAACTGGGCGGCCTCGGCGATCTGCCCGGCGGTCAGCGCCGCGCGGGGCACCTCGATCATCGTGCCGATCAGCGCGTCGACGCCGGTCTCCTCCAGGATCCGCCGCGCCTCGTCCTTGACGTGCTCCAGCTCCTGGACGGCGGCCACCAGCGGGATCATGATCTCCGGACGGCTGCCGGGCACCGCCTTGGCCGCCGCCGCGATCGCCCGGACCTGCATGGCGAACACGCCGGGGATGACCAGGCCGAGCCGGACGCCGCGCAGGCCCAGCATCGGGTTCTCCTCGTGGAGCCGCTTGAGCGCGACCAGGAGCCTGCGGTCCTTCTCCTCCGCCGCGTCACCGGCGAGGGCGACCCGCACCGACAGTTCGGTGTAGTCGGGCAGGAACTCGTGCAGCGGCGGGTCGATCAGGCGGATCGTGACGGGCATGCCCTCCATCGCCTGGAAGATCTTCGTGAAGTCCGCCCGCTGCAGCGGCTCCAGCGCGGCCAGCGCCCGCTCGCGCTCCTCGGCGGAGGTGGCCAGCACCAGGTCCTCGACCAGGCCGCGACGGTCGCCGAGGAACATGTGCTCGGTGCGGCAGAGCCCGATGCCCTGGGCGCCGAACCTGCGCGCCCTGGCGGAGTCCTCGGCGGTGTCGGCGTTGGCGCGCACGGCCATCCGGCGTACCCCGTCGGCGTGGGACATGATCCGGTGCACGGCGCGGACGAGCTCGTCGTCCCGGTCGCCCGAGCCCTCGAAGTACTCCACGACCGGGGAGGGGACCACGGGCACCTCGCCGAGATATACGGCTCCGCTGGTGCCGTCGATGGAGATGACGTCGCCCTCGGAGACCACGAGGCCGGAGGCCATGGTGAACGCGCGGTCCGCGGCGGAGACCTCCAGCTCCTCGGCGCCGCAGACACAGGTCTTGCCCATGCCCCTGGCGACCACGGCGGCGTGCGAGGTCTTGCCCCCGCGGCTCGTCAGCACGCCCTGGGCGGCGATCATCCCGGCCAGGTCGTCGGGGTTGGTCTCGCGGCGGACCAGGATGACGGCCTCTCCGCTTTCGGCGAGCTCGACGGCCCTGGGCGTGGAGAAGACGGCCTTGCCGACGGCCGCGCCCGGCGAGGCGTTCATCCCCCTGGCGATCACCTTGCTGCCGGCGTCCTCGGCGAACCTGGGGAACATGAGCTGGGCGAGCTGGTCGCCGGTCACCCGGGTCACGGCCTCGTCGAGGTCGATCACGCCCTGGTCGACGAGCTGCACGGCGATACGGAACGCGGCGCCCGGGGTCCGCTTGCCCACCCGGGTCTGGAGCATCCAGAGCTTGCCGCGCTCGACCGTGAACTCGATGTCGCACAGGTCGCGGTAGTGGTCCTCCAGCGTCTTCATGGTCCGCATGAGCTCGTCGTAGACGGGCTTGTCGATGCCCTCCAGCTCCTGCAGCCGCATGGTGTTGCGGATGCCCGCGACCACGTCCTCGCCCTGGGCGTTCTGCAGGTAGTCGCCGTACACGCCCTGCTGGCCGGTGCCGGGGTCGCGGGTGAAGGCCACCCCGGTGCCGGAGTCCATGCCGCAGTTGCCGAAGACCATCGAGCAGACGCTGACCGCCGTGCCCAGGTCGGCCGGGATGCGCTCCTGGCGGCGGTACAGGACCGCGCGCGGGGCGTTCCACGACGCGAACACGGCCTCCACCGCCATGCGCATCTGCCGGTACGGGTCGGCGGGGAAGTCCTCGCCCGTCTTGGCGCGCACGATCTCCTTGTACGTCGCGACCAGGCGCCTGAAGTCGGCCGCCTCCAGCTCCAGGTCGTCGCGGCCGTCCTTGAGCTCCTCCAGGGCGTTGTCGAAGAGCTCGCCGTCGATGTCCTGGACGGTCTTGCCGAACATCTGGATGAGGCGCCGGTAGGAGTCCCAGGCGAAGCGCTCGTTGCCGCCCGCCTGCTTGGCCAGCCCGTGGACCGAGTCGTCGTTGAGCCCGATGTTGAGGACGGTCTCCATCATGCCGGGCATGGAGAACGCGGCTCCGGAGCGCACGCTCACCAGGAGCGGGTCGTCGGCCTGGCCCAGCCGTCGGCCCATCGCGGCCTCCAGGGCGGACAGGTGCTCGGAGACCTCCTCCTGCATCCCCTCGGGAAGGACCCCGTCGGCGAGGAAGCTCCGGCACGCCTCGGTGGTGATGGTGAAGCCGGGGGGCACCGGCAGCCCGAGGTTGGTCATCTCGGCGAGGTTCGCTCCCTTGCCGCCGAGCAGGTCCCTGAGATCTTTGTTGCCCTCGGTGAAGTCGTAAACGTACTTCGGCACGGTTGCTCCTTCTGCGACTTCAATCGGCGTCTGGTTCCGCCTCTCTCCGGACTCTACCGACGAACAAGACGATGAAACGGCACTCACCACACAGAACAGCATCATCGCAGCTCAAAGCAGGCAAACCGGTCTAATCCAATTCAAATCCAGATCAAATACGCGAGGATATCGATCACCTCAAAAATTGGTTTACACCAATTGGTATAAACCAATTTCCCGCCCATTCAAACCCGTTCACGACCGGTTCAGCGACCCGCCAGGCCGGCTCCGGCGAGAGGGTTCAGGTCGGGAACCTCCCCCTCCGCCGGGCCCTCGCCGGACGGCAGCCACAGCACGAACACGCTTCCCTCGCCCAGCCGGGAGAACAGGCGCACGTGCCCGCCGTGCGACTCCACGATCTGGCGGACGATCGCCAGGCCCAGCCCGCTGTGCCGGTCGCGGCGGCTGGTCTGGCCGCGCCAGAACCGGTCGAACACCCGCGCGTGGTCGTCCTCGGGCACCCCGGGCCCGGCGTCGCGCACCGCCACCCAGATCCAGCCCCCGGTACGGCCCGCCGCCACCACGACCTCGCTCCCGCCCGGCGCGAGCCGCACCGCGTTGGAGAGCAGGTTGCCCACCGCCCGGCGCAGCGCGTCGTGGTCCCCCACCCCGCGCAGCCCGGCGGGCAGCGCCCTGCGGATCGACAGCCCGCGCCCGGCCGCGAGCGCGGTGAACTCCTCGGCCGCCTCGGCGGCCAGCGTCCCCACGTCCACCTCGGCGTCGGCCAGCGCGGGCGCGGACCGGCGCGCGGTCGCCAGCAGGTCCTCGACCAGGCGGGTCATCCGGGTGGTGGCCCGGTCCACGATGGCCACCGCGCGCATCCGCTCCTCCTCGGTGCTGTCGGGCGAGGCGAGGACGGCGTCCACGTTGGCCCGGATGATGGCCAGCGGGCTGCGCAGCTCGTGGGAGGCGTCGTCGATCAGCTGCCGCTGCGCCAGGAAGGCTCCTTCCAGGCGGCCGAGCATGGTGTCGACGGTGTCGGCGAGGTCGCGCAGCTCGTCCTTCGGGCCGGTGAGCAGGATCCGCCGCGACAGGTCGGTGCCCTGGATCTCGGCGGCGGCCCTGGTGATCGAGCGCACCGGACGCAGCACCCGGCCCGAGAGGACCCAGCCGATGCCGAAGCTCGCCAGGAAGAGCCCGCCCAGGGTGAGGAGCGAGTAGTCGCGCAGGGTCCGCAGGGTGAGCAGGTTGACCGCGTTCTCGACCTCGGCGAGCTCGACGACGGGAGCCTTGCCGACGTAGCGCTCGGTGTCGACGCTGTAGAGCTTGGCCTGCTGGACGGTGTAGGGCCGCTCCTCGGCGCTCCTGGCCACCGCGACGTACAGCAGGCCGACGACCAGCGCGGAGAGCAGGAACAGCAGGCTGGAGTAGAGCACGGTCAGCCGGAAGCGGATCGTCTGCACGAAGGAGAACCTCACACGTCCTCCCGCAGCCGGTAGCCCTTGCTGACCACGGTCTCGATCACGGCGTCGGCGCCGAGCTTGCGCCGCAGGTTCCCCACCGTCACCCGCACGGTGTTGGTGAACGGGTCGGTGTGCTCGTCCCAGACGTGCTCCAGAAGCTCCTCGGCGGAGACGACGTGCCCGGGGCGGGTCATCAGGTAGTGCAGGACACCGAACTCCTTGGGGGTCAGCCCCAGCTCGCGCCCGGTCGAGTGGGCCTCCACCCGGGAGGTGTCCAGCCGCAGCGAGCCGACCTGCAGGATCGCGGTACCGCCGCCCGGCTCCCTGCGGAGCAGCGCGCGGACCCGGGCCAGGAGCTCGGGGAAGGCGAACGGTTTGACCAGGTAGTCGTCGGCGCCCTCGTCCAGCCCCCTGACCCGGTCGTCCAGCCGGTCCCGCGCGGTCACCATGATGATCCGCACGGCCTGGCCCTGGTCGGTCCCGCGCAGTGCCCGGCAGACCTCGAAGCCGTCCCCTCCGGGCAGGTTGAGGTCGAGAAGGACCAGGTCGTACGAGTTGACCTGGAGCTTCTCCCGCGCCTGGGCCACGTCGCAGGCGACGTCCACCGCGTATCCGGCCCGGACGAGCCCCACGCGCAGGGCGTCGACCAGGTCTTCCTCATCTTCGACAACGAGCAGTCGCATGGTACGAACCTAGGTCGTGTGCGGCCGGAAACGCGGATGCCACCGCCATACCGCGCCCCTGTTCCCCTGCATTCCCTTCCCTCCACTTCCGTCCGCTTCCATCCGCTCCCAGAAGGTCCGTCCGCCTCCGTTCACTCCCGGATGATCCGTTCGGCGACGGGCGCCGCCCTGTCGATCGGGATCGCGAAACCGATGCCGATCGATCCGGCCCCGCGCCGCGAGAGCGTCGCGATCGCGGTGTTGACCCCGATCACCTCGCCCCGGGCGTTGACCAGCGGGCCTCCGGAGTTGCCGGGATTGATGGAGGCGTCGGTCTGCAACGCGGTCTGCCCGCGCCCGCCCAGCCTCACCTGTCGGTCGAGGGCGCTGACGATGCCGCCGGTGACCGTACCCGCCAGTCCCAGCGGGGAGCCGACGGCGAGCACCTGGTCCCCCACCGCGAGGTCCGCGGACCTGCCCAGCTCCGCGGGGACCAGCCCGCGGGCGTCGTCCACCCTGAGCACCGCGAGGTCGTACGCCTCGTCGGTGCCCACGACGGTGGCGGGCAGCCGCCGCCCGTCACCGAGCACGACGGTGACGCCCGCGCCGCCGGCCAGGACGTGCGCGTTGGTGAGCAGGTGCCCGGCGCCGTCGATCACGAAGCCGGAGCCCGAGCCCCGGCCCGACTCGACCGACACGACGCTCGGCAGCACCCTGGCCGCCGTGCCGCGCAGGCCGCCCGTGACACCCGCCGGCCCGGACGGGACGGCCGGGCCGGCGGGTGTCACGGGAGCGGCCCGCTCCTCTCCCGCCAGCCGGGCCGTCGCGACGCCCGCTGCTCCACCGGTGACCATGGCGACGAGCGCCGCGGCGACCAGGACGCGTCCCGCCCCCGCCTTCCGCGCGGCGGTCACCGTGCCCGGTGACGGGCCGGTCTCCCGCCGCGGTGCGGCCGCGGGCGGGTCCCCCGGCGTGAAACCCGGCCCGCGGGGCCGCCCGAGCCCCGGGGGCCGATCGTGTGACGTCACCATGGCCGCCTCCTCACAGGATCCTCGAGAACCAGAACAGGGAGGTTCCGGCCGCCACGACCGCGCCGATCAGGGCCACCCCGACGAACCACGGCCAGACCTCCTGCCGCTCGGTCCGGTAGCCCACCGAGCTGCCGATGTCGTCGTAGACCGCCCGCAACTCGCCGCCGGAGGCCGCCTCGTAGAAACCCCCGCCGGTGCTCTCCGCCAGCTCGCGCAGCGCCGGGCCGTCCACCGGCACCCGCGTCTCCCTGCCGCCCATCTGGATCGTGCCGTCCGGCGTGCCGTATGCGATGGTCGAGACCGGCACGCGCCGGGAGGCCGCCTCCCGCGCCGCCAGCTCCGGCGTCCGGCCCATGGTGCTCGACCCGTCGGACATCAGCACGATGTGGGCGGGCGGCCGCTCACCGCGCTCACCGCCCTCCAGGGCGTCGATCGCGTCCAGGGACGAGAACACCGCCTCGCCGATGGCCGTACCCGAGTCCGTGGTGAGCCGGTCGATCGCGGACAGCACCGCCGCCCTGTCGGCGGTGGGCGGCACGCTCACCGAGGCCGAGGACGAGAACGTGACCAGGCCCAGGTCGAACCGGGAGGGCAGGTCCGCGACGAACCGCCGCGCGGCCTCCCGCGCCGCCGCGAACCGGTTGGGCGCCACATCCGTGGCCTGCATCGACGCGGAGACGTCGAACGCCACGACGATCGTCGCCCGCTCTCTCGGGACCCGCACCTCGGCCGTCGGCCGCGCGAACCCGACGACGAGGAGCACCAGCATCCCCATGAACGCCGCGGCGGGCACGTGCCTGCGCCACCCGGGCCCCTTGGGCGCCAGCTTGTCCAGCAGGTCCAGATTGGTGAACCGCAGGGCGTACCGGCTGCGCCGCAGATACATGACGACGTAGAGAACCGCGAGCATCAGGGCGGGCACCAGCAGCCACAACCAGACGGGAGACAGGAACGTCACGCCACACCGCCTCTCGTACCTTGCGCGCCGCGGGCCCGCGCCAGGCGGCGCTGGAGCACGACGTGACGGACCAGGTCGCGGACCCAGTCGCGGTCGGTGTCCAGGCGCAGGTGCGCGGCCCCGCACCGGCGCAGGGCGGTCGCGATGGCCGCCCGCCGTCCCGCGGCGGCCTCGGCGTAGCGCTCGCGGAGACGGGCGCCGGCCGTGGAGACCTCCCTGCGCCGGCCGGTCTCCGGGTCGACGAGGGTGAGCACCCCCACGTCGGGCAGGGTCAGCTCCCTGGGGTCGACGACCTCCACCGCGAGGAGCTGGTGGCGGAGCGCGAGATGGCGCAACGGCCTCTCCCAGCTCTCCGGGGGATCGAGGAAGTCCGAGACGACGACCACGAGCCCGCGGCGGCGCACGACGCGGCGCAGGTCGTCGGCGGCCGGTCCGACGCGCGGCGTCGCGACACCCGGCTCGGTACGCGGCAGCGAGAACACCGCGCCCAGCAGCGCCATGAGATGCGGGCGCCCGCTCCTGGCGGGGAACCGCCGGACCTCGCCGCCGTGCAGGATGTGCGCCCCGACGCGGTTGCCGGTCCGCTCGGTGAGGAAACCGACCGCCGCGACGGCGGCGAGCGCGAGTTCCCTCTTCTCCATCAGCGCGGTGCCGAAGTCCATGCTGGCGCTGGCGTCGAGCAGCACCCAGGTCTCCAGTTCCCGGTCGGCGATCAGGTCCCGCACGTGCGGCTCCGCCGTGCGGGCGGTGACGTTCCAGTCCATCCGGCGCACGTCGTCACCCGGCGTGTACGGCCTCGCCTCGGCGAGCTCGCCACCGGGACCGGGGGTCAGCCCCTGGTGGTCGCCCTGCAGCAGCCCGTCGAGACGCCTGACCACGGTCAGCTCCAGCCGCCGGAGCACCCGCTCGGACAGCAGGTGCCGCATCAGGCCGCCTCTCCCTGGCCGGGGGCGATCCTGGGCATCGGGATCGCCGCGGCCACCCGGTCCACGATCCGCCGGGGGGAGACGTCGTCGGCCAGCGCGTCGAACGACGGCACCAGCCGGTGCGCGATCACGTCACCGGCCAGGTCCGCGACGTCCTCGGGCAGCACGTAGTCGCGCCCGCGCAGCAACGCCAGCGCACGGGCCGCGGCGACCAGGCCGAGCGTCGCCCGCGGACTCGCGCCGAAGGCCAGCAGAGGGGCGACCTCCTCCAGCCCGAACCGCGCGGGCTCCCGGGTCGCGTACACCAGCCGGACCGCGTACTCGGCGACGGCGTGGTGGACGAAGACGTCGTCCGCGGCCGACTGGAGCGCCAGCAGCCGCCGGGAGTCGAGCACCCGCCGGGAGACCGGCCGGCCGGTGCTCATCCGGTAGAGGATCGCGAGTTCCTCCGACTCGCTCGGATACCCCACGTCGATCTTCATCAGGAAGCGGTCCCGCTGGGCCTCGGGCAGGTGGTAGACGCCCTCCGACTCGATCGGGTTCTGGGTCGCCAGGACCAGGAACGGAGCGGGCACCGGGTGGGTGCGCCCGCCGATGCTCACCTGGCGCTCGGCCATCACCTCCAGCAGCGCCGACTGGACCTTGGCCGGAGCCCTGTTGATCTCGTCGGCGAGCACGAAGTTGGCCATCACCGGGCCCAGCTCGATGTCGAAGCTCTCCGTGGACGGCCGGTAGAGGCGGGTGCCGACGATGTCGGCGGGCACCAGGTCGGGAGTGAACTGGATCCGGGCGAACGAGCCGCCCACGACACCCGCGAGCGTCTCGGCGGCCAGCGTCTTGGCGATGCCGGGAACCCCCTCGAGCAGGCAGTGCCCCCGGGCGAGGACCGCGACGAGCAGGCGCTCGACCATGCGGTCCTGGCCGACGATCACCCGCTTGACCTCGAACAGCGCCCGCCCGAGCACGGCACTCTCCGGCGCTCTCTCCGCCCCGCCGTCCGTACCTGACGGGATCTCCCTCACGTGGTCCGTGTGCTCGACGTGCTCGGTGTACTCGTTCACGGGGCGATCGCGGAGGTCGAGGCCGGGCAGTCGTCGACGAGCAGCCGCAGCTCGATCGCGTCGTGGGCGGGTCGCGGATCGGCGTGAGCCGCACTTCCCGTGAGCAGGAAGACGACCCCCCCGAGGGCCACGACCCCCGGAACGGCCTTCCAAGGTGATACGCGTGCCATCGTTCTCCCCTTCGTTGAACGAACGATCACCCTGATGTCATCAAAAGCCTCCGAAAACCGCCGTAAGCCTGCTTTTTATCTCGTCTTTCGCCCCGGGCCGCCCGGTGGAGGGACCGCCGAGGCCGGGAGAACAGCGACGGCCGGCGACCCCCGGGTGCGGGGGACGCCGGCCGTGACCGGTCGGGCGGGGCGTACCTCAGTCGTTGAGGTGCCGGCGGAGGTAGGCGTCGACCTGGTCGAGAGCCACCCGCTCCTGGGCCATCGAGTCGCGCTCGCGGATGGTCACCGCCTGGTCGTCGAGCGTGTCGAAGTCGACGGTGATGCAGAACGGCGTGCCGATCTCGTCCTGACGGCGGTAGCGGCGGCCGATCGCGCCCGCGTCGTCGAACTCGACGTTCCACCGGCGGCGGAGCTGGGCCGCCAGGTCCTTGGCCTTGGGCGACAGGTCGGCATTGCGCGACAGCGGGAGCACCGCGACCTTGACCGGCGCGAGCCGGTGGTCGAGGCGCATGACCGTGCGCTTCTCCATGACGCCCTTGGCGTTGGGCGCCTCGTCCTCGGTGTAGGCGTCGATCAGGAAGGTGAGCGTGGCCCGGTCGACACCGGCGGCCGGCTCGATCACGTACGGGACGTAGCGCTCGCCGGTGTCCTGCTCGAAGAAGCTCAGGTCGGTGCCGGAGGCCTTGCCGTGCGCGGTCAGGTCGAAGTCGGTGCGGTTGGCGATGCCCTCGAGCTCGCCCCACTCGGTGCCGGTGAAGTTGAAGCGGTACTCGATGTCGACGGTCCGCTTGGAGTAGTGGGAGAGCTTGTCCTTCGGGTGCTCGTAGATGCGCAGGTTGTCCTTGTTGATGCCCAGGTCGGTGTACCAGCGGAACCGCTCGTCGATCCAGTACTGGTGCCACTCCTCGTCGCTGCCCGGCTTGACGAAGAACTCCATCTCCATCTGCTCGAACTCGCGGGTGCGGAAGATGAAGTTGCCCGGGGTGATCTCGTTGCGGAACGACTTGCCGATCTGGCCGATGCCGAACGGGACCTTCCTGCGCGCCGACTGCTGCACGTTGAGGTAGTTGATGAAGATGCCCTGGGCGGTCTCGGGACGCAGGTAGGCGAGGCCCGACTCGTCCTCGACCGCGCCGAGGTAGGTCTTCAGCAGGCCGCTGAACTGCTTCGGCGAGGTGAAGGCGCCCTTGGTGCCGCAGTTGGGGCAGGTGATGTCGGCCAGACCGTTGACGGGCTGCTTTCCGTGTTTCTCGGTGTAGGCCTCTTCGAGGTGGTCGGCCCGGTAGCGCTTGTGGCACGACTGGCACTCGGTCAACGGGTCCGTGAAGGTCTCCACGTGGCCACTGGCCTGCCACACCTCGCGAGCCAGGATCACCGAGGAGTCGAGGCCGACCACGTCGTCACGCCCCTGCACCACGGTCTTCCACCACTGCCGCTTCACGTTGTTCTTGAGCTCCACGCCCAGTGGACCGTAGTCCCACGACGCGCGCAGGCCGCCGTAGATCTCGCTGGAGGGATACACAAGACCGCGCCGCTTGGCGAGGCTGACGATGGTGTCCATGATGTCCGTACGGCGTGCCATAAGGGAGAATCTCCATCCGGCTGGAGGTCGGCGAGGAATTGATTGAGCTCCCAGCTTAGGGGAGACGAACCCCCGGGACGTGCGGATAAACCACGACGCCCGCCTCGTCCGGGCAAAGCTTCCCAGGGGATGACGGCGGGACGACGGGCGGGGCGTCAGGGGCGCTCGACGTCCTCGAACGCGCTCGGTTCGTTGATCATGAGGGTCATCAGCGGATACATCGCCATCCGCGCCGCGCCCAGTGCCCTGCGGTAGAACCCCGCGCCCTCCCACTCGCTGACCAGCGCCCACAGCTCCGGCTCGTCCACCGACCTCGACACCCGGCCGCGCACGTAGCCCGGCTGTCCGGCCAGGGTGTCGACGATCTCGTGAGCCCGGAGCGTGAACTCCTCGGTCTGGCCCGGCGGCACCGAGTAGCGGATGAGAGCAAGCATCCGCCCAGCATGACAGAGCCCGCTCCCGGTCCCGGCCACGCCGTGCCCTGAGAGGCCGTGCCCTGAGACGCCAAGCCCCTGGGGGCTTGGCGCTGCCGCGCCGCCCCGCCCGTTCCCGGGTACGGGATGGGCAGCGGGCGGCGGGCGGCGGGCGGCGGGCAGCGGGCGGCGGGCGGCGGGCGGCGGGCGGCGGATGGTCCCCGGCTCCGGGCATGTCGCGGCGGGCGCGGTGGCGTTAGGCTCGGCCTGTGGCCGACAAGCGTCAGGAACGCCCCGCACACCCGCTGGCACAGCCCCGCCCCAGGCAGGGCAAGCGCCCGCTGCCCCCGGGTGAGCAGTTCTTCACGCCGGGGGCGACCGGGCTGCGGCGGAAGGTCGAGCGACGCAGCGCGGCCCCGCTCGTCTTCCTGTTCCAGCTCCCCCGGTGGATCGCCCCGGTGGCGCTGGTGGTCCTCCTCCTGGCCGGATTCGCGGTGCCGTCCTTCTGGGGCGGCGTCGCCGTGCTTCCGGTGATCGGGTTCGTCGGCTGGCTCGCCTACATGTCGTGGCCGTCCCTGGGAAACGGGGGGCGTCTCCTGCGCGTCGCGCTGCTCACCTTCCTCATCCTGCTCGCCGCCGATCGCTTCGGCGCCTTCTGACACCTCCCTCGGCTCCCCGGCTTTCTTCGGCGCCTTCTGACGCCCCCTCAGCTCCCCCTGCCTTCAGCGGGAGGTGGGCAGGAGGGTGTAGCCGGGGAAGTTTCCCGGCAGGCGCTCGGTCTCCGGCCCCTGGGTGACGGCCCGGACGAGCAGCTCGCCACCGACGAAGGCACCCCGCCAGGAGGCGCCGAGCCCGCCGAACAGCTCCTCCCGGTCGCCGCGTGAGCGGGGCGCGTTGATCCCCACCTTGAACGCCCGCACCTCCGGGGCCAGCCGCCTGACGGTCTCCTCGTCGTCACAGGAGACCGTGGCGACCAGCGCGCCGTTGCTGGCGTTCATCGCGGCCAGCAACTCGGCCTCGGTGTCGACCAGCACGA
Organism: Streptosporangium sp. LJ11; assembly: GCF_051918945.1. Lineage (NCBI taxonomy): Bacteria > Bacillati > Actinomycetota > Actinomycetes > Streptosporangiales > Streptosporangiaceae > Streptosporangium > Streptosporangium sp. LJ11. The sequence goes on along the minus strand of NZ_JBPXMB010000010.1, from coordinate 4,942 downwards.
TGGTGTCGACCGGCCCGAAGGGCTCGGCGTGGAAGAGCGGGGACGAGCGCGGCGGGCCGAGGACGGCGACGGGCGCCAGATAGCCCGAGGTGTCCTGGCCGGGCAGGAACAGCCCGTCGTCGAGGGAGCCCCGGTACAGGGGGACCCCGCCCTTGGCCACCGCCTCGTCCACCTGGTCGGCGAGCTCCTTGACCTTGACGTTGGTGATCAGCGGGCCGAAGTCGAGGTCGGGCGGCGGGTCGTCGGGCCCCTGCACGGCCAGCGGGTGGCCGAAGCGCACCGACCGGACCGCCGGCAGGTAGGCGGCCAGGAAGTCGTGGAACAGCGAGCGCTGCACCACGAAGCGCGGGTAGGCCGTGCAGCGCTGCTTGGCGTAGTCGAAGCTCTTGCGGATCTGCCCGGTCAGCAGCTCCCAGTTGCCGTACTCCCACACCCCCCAGCAGTTGAGCCCCTCCTGCTCCAGGACGTGCCGGTGGCCGAGGTCGGCGAGCGAGGTGGCCACCTGCCCGCCCGCGTCGCGCCCGCCGACGAAGGAGACGCAGCCCAGTTCCTTGCCGCGCACCAGCGCCGGGGAGAGCTCGGCGCCTCCCCCGCTGACAAGGGTGAACGGCAGCCCCTCCTGGGCGGCGAGCGCGGTCGCGAGGGTGAGGCAGGCGAGCCCGCCGTCGGTGGGCGCCTTGGCGATGACCGCGTTGCCCGCGAGGGCCTGCACGAGCATGGCGTGCATCAGCACGCTCATCGGGTAGTTCCAGCTGGCGATGTTGCTGACCGGGCCGGCCAGGGGGACGCGGCCGGCGACCATCCGGTCGATCTCGCCGACGTACCAGTGCACCCCCTCGATGCACCGGTCGACGTCGGCCGCGGCGAGCTTCCACGGCTTGCCGATCTCCCAGACCAGCAGCAGGGTCAGCAGGTCGCGGTGGGCGGTCATCGCCTCCAGCGCCGCCGTGACGCGGGCCTTGCGCTCGGCGAGCGGCACGTGGCGCCAGAGGCGGTGCTCGTCGAGACCGGCCCGTACCGCGCGCAGGGCGGTGGCCCTGTCGAGGCGGGGCGGCCCGGCGATGGCGGTGCCGTCCACCGGCGAGGCGGCCGGCTCCGGGCGGCCGTCGCGCTGCCAGAAGCCGCCCCAGTGGTTGAGCACCCGGTCGTCGTGAAAGGCCTGGGGCGCCGCCGCCACGCACCGGTCGTAGGCGTCGGACCAGGCCGACCCCGGCTTGAGCATGAGTGACATGGGTGGTCTCCTCGGTTGGACCGGTCGATTCAGTCGGACCAGTCGATGGCCAGGGCGAGCTCCTGCTCGGGCAGCGGCTCGAACTCCTTGATCGCGTCGAGTGCGGGGCCCATGGCCGCGTTGGCCTCTCTCTCGACCATGACCTCGACCAGCACCGGGAGCTGCAGGCGGTCCGACTCCGCGCTCGCCCAGGCCAGCGCGTCGCCGATCTCACCGGGCAGCTCGACGCGCCGGGCCGGGCAGCCGAACGCCTCCATGAGCTTCACGTGGTCGACACCGCCCTCGCCGTAGTGGAGGTCGACGGCGTAGTTCATGTCGTAGGGGATCTCGGCCTGGCGGATCAGCCCGAGATACTCGTTGTTGATCATCACGATGACGAACGGGATACGGTACTGGGCGGCGACCGCGATCTCCTCCATCAGGAACTGGAAGGAGTAGTCGCCCGCCACGGCCACCACCTGCCGCTCCGGGTAGGCGCACTTGACGCCCATCGCGGCGGGCACCTCCCAGCCCAGCGGCCCGGCCTGCCCGCAGACGAGGTATCGGCGCGGGAGGTAGGTCTTCTGGAACTGTCCCGACCAGATCTGGTAGAGGCCGATCGCGGTGACGAACGTCGTGTCGGGCCCGTAGAAGTCGTTCAGCTCCCGGAAGACCCTCGGCGGCTTGATCGGCACGTCGTCGAAGTCGTCGCGCCGCAACAGCGTGCTGCGCAGCTCGGTGACCCGCGCGGGCCACCGTCCGGGACGGCGGGCCTCGGTACGGCCGCGCGCCTCCTTCGCCAGGGCCGCCAGCGTGGGCCGGGCGTGGCCGACCACGCCCAGGTCGGGCTCGAAGACCTTGCCGATCTGGGTGGGCTCGATGTCGACGTGGATGAATCTGCGCCCCCGGCGGTAGGTGTCGAGGTCGCCGGTGTGCCGGTCGCCGAACCTGGCGCCCACCGCCAGCACCAGGTCGCTCTCCAGCAGCGCCGCGTTGCCCCAGCGCGTCTGGGTCTGGATGCCCGCCATGCCGGCGAACAGGGGGTGGTCCTCGGGGAAGGCCCCCTTGCCCATCAGCGTCACCTGGACGGGAACCTGCAGGTGCTCGGCGAGCGCGCGCAGCTCGGCGGCGGCGTCGGCGATGACCACCCCGCCGCCGGCCAGGATGAGGGGCCGCCGGGCGCCCATGAGCATGTCGATCGCCGCCCGGACCGCCGGGGCCGTGGGCTGCGGGACGTCGATGGGGAGCGGGGTGTCGATCTCCGCGTCGTACAGGCAGGTGCCGCGCTGCACGTCGATCGGCAGGTCGATCAGGACGGGGCCCGGCCGGCCGGACCTGGCGATCCTGAAGGCCTCCCTGAACACCCAGGGGGCCTGGGCCGGCTCCTTCAGCTGGACCGCCCACTTGGTGACGGGCTTGGCGATCTCCACGATGTCGACCGCCTGGAACGCCTCCTGGTGGAGCTTGTCGCGCGCCGCCTGCCCGGTGATGCAGATCATGGGGATGGAGTCGGCGAGGGCGGTGTAGAGGCCGGTGATCATGTTGGTGCCGGCCGGGCCAGAGGTGCCGATGCAGACGCCGACGTTGCCGGTGACCCGGGCCCAGCCGTCGGCGGCGTGCGTGCCGCCCTCCTCGTGGCGGACGGTGACGTTGCGTATGTCGCTGTGCTGGAGCGCCGCGTAGAGAGGGAGGATCGCCGCGCCCGGGATGCCGAAGACGGTGTCGACGCCTTCGGACTCCAGGACGGCCACCACGGCCTCCATGCAGGGGATCCGCTTCACTGGTTGATCCTTTCGATCACCTTGAGCAGGGCGGAGTGGTCGAGGGAGCCGTGCCCCTGGGCACGGGCCGCGGCGACGAGCTGGGCGACCAGCCCGGTGAGCGGGAGCGAGACGCCCGCCTCCCGCGCCGCGGCGATGGCGATGCCCATGTCCTTGTGGTGCAGGTCGATCCGGAACCCCGGCGCGAACTCGCGCCTGATCATGGAGTGCCGCTTGAGGTCGAGGATGCGGGAGCCCGCCAGCCCGCCGGCCAGGACGTCGAGCCCGCCCGCGGGGTCGACCCCCGAGGCTTCGAGCAGCACGATCGCCTCGGCGACCAGGCCGTAGATGCCCCCGACGACGAGCTGGTTGGCGGCCTTCACGGTCTGCCCCGCCCCGGCGGGACCCACGTGCACGATCGTCGTGCCGACGACCGCCAGGAGCGGGCGTACGGCCGCGAAGTCGGCGGCGGCGCCACCGACCATGATCGAGAGGGTGCCGTCGACCGCGCCGCGCTCACCGCCGCTCACCGGGGCGTCCAGTGCCCTGATGCCCTTGACGGCAGCGGCCTGCGCGACCCTGCGGGAGGTCTCGGGCCGCACGGTGCTCATGTCGATGTGGATCAGACCCCGCCTGCCCTGCTGGAGCAGCCCGTCGTCGCCGAAGGCCACCTCCTCCACCTGGGGCGAGTCGGGCAGCATGGTGATCACGACCTCCGCCTGCGCGACGGCCTCCGCCACGCTGCCCGCGGACTTGCCGCCGGCCACGGCGAGGGCGTCCATCCGCTCGGCGCTCATGTCGTAGCCGACGACGGTGTGCCCGGCCCTGACCAGGTTCGCCGCCATCGGACTGCCCATGATCCCCAGGCCGATGAATCCGATGTTCATGAGCGGCTCACCGCTCCTCCCTCGCTCAGCGTTCATCGAATACCTCCAAGGTGGAGACCCCGGGCCTCGGCCCGGGGGTGGGGGCGCGGCCGGTCACCGCGCGCGATCCGGTGGTGTGCCCCGTACGGCCCGTGCGGGAGGTCAAGCGTCCCTCCAGCCGAAGCTCTCGGCGCTGGGGCCGGTGGGGCGGTACTCGAGCCCGATGTGGCCCCGGTATCCCGAGGTCTCCAGGCGCTCGAGGATCTGGTCGTACGGCATGGCGCCGGAGCCCGGCTGCCCCCGGCCGGGGGCGTCGGCGATCTGGACGTGGCCGAACCGGTGGACGCTCGTGTCGATGAGGGTGAGCACGTCCTCGCCCATCCGGTGCAGGTGGTAGAGGTCGGCGAGGAAGGCCACGTTGCCCGCGTCCACCTGGTCGATCACCTCGAAGGCCGCGGCCGAGGAGGTGATCGGGTAGTCGGGGCTCTCGTAGGAGTTGAGCGCCTCGACCACGACCGTGGCGCCGACCCCGGCCGCCGCCCTCGCCGCCAGGGACAGGTTGGACAGCGCCAGCTCGCGCTGGGCCCGCGGGGTCAGCCCCGCCACGCTGTTGCCGTAGAGGGCGTTGAGCACCCGGCAGCCGAGCGCTCCGGCCAGGCCCGCCGCGACCTCGACGTTGGCCTGGAACCTGGCCGAGCCGTCGGGCCGCGACAGCAGGCCCCGCTCCCCCGCCGCCATGTCCCCGGCGTCGAAGTTGAGGCCGACCAGGCGCACCCCGGCCTCCTCGATCGCCCGCCGCAGGGCGTCGATCTCGCGGTCGGCCGGGCAGGGGACGGCGAAGGGCCACCAGAGCTCGACCGCGTCGAAGCCTGCCTTGGCCGCCGCGGCGGGGCGCTCCAGCAGCGGCAGCTCGGTGAAGAGGATGGAGAGGTTGACGTCGAACTTCACGGCGCCTCCCCCGCTCCCAGGGAGACCTTCACGGGCGGCACGGGCGGCACGGGCGGCGTGCCCAGCGCGGCCAGCACCGACCGCATCAGGCGGGCGGTCTCGCTCGGGGTCCTGCCGACGCGGACGCCGACCTTCTCCAGGGCGTCCTTCTTGGCCTG